>JAEOSR010000134.1 GCA_016840285.1 Candidatus Hodarchaeota archaeon
AAAGAGCTCGTACGCAAACTCAGCATTGAGATTACGGTTTAATTCATATTTTATAGCAGTACACCAGAATTGGGTGAGGTGGAGTATTTTTCTCTTTAAAATAAGAATATTAATGTCTAATCTTAGATATTTTTACAAGGTGATTTCACTGCAGGATCTTGACTAAGAGATATTATTTTACAAAGAAAAAGAAGGAGAAAAAAAATGGGGAGTTTATCTCAATCTAATTCGTCTTTGTCATCCTCAAACAACGCTCGCAAGTCAGGTCGTCGATAGAAGACTTGTCTTGAACAACCGATTTCACGGGCAGTGTTTTTAGGAGTAGGCCTGATCCCTTTCTCCTTTAGACGATCCCTAGCTACTTTAGTCATCTTTACAGTGATGGATTTTCGTTCATAGGAATGCTTATGAGAGCGATCACCATACTTTGCATGAAAAACTTTAAGGAGGGTTCTAAGATCACGCCCAGTAGGGATAACCCATCTTTTAGGACGATAAGAGATTTGACTGGATTTTTTGACTTCTCGTAAGATATTCATCGAAGTTATTGTTCTTAAGCGATCCAAAAATATTTTATCAGAGTATCCATTAACTAGAGGATTAATTTTTGGATGTTGATGTATCTCTGGG
Source organism: Candidatus Hodarchaeota archaeon (assembly GCA_016840285.1). Next base: position 631 of record JAEOSR010000134.1, read on the forward strand.
GTTTTACGAACCACGTTATCACTCATAATAGTGATAATACACTCGCAAACGGCAATGGCTCTTTGATTATCATCCAATCGCTTATCAGAGATATTTTGGACGATTCTTTGGTGTAAATGAGATTTATGCCAAAGACCTAATGTCGAATCATTAGAATATCTGGTTTGAATCTCGATTAAATCATTGTAAAGACATCGAATACCCCGTAATTGTAATCTGAAACTCCAAACTTTAACATTCTCACGTTTGTCGAAATATGGTTCTGAGTATTCATAATTCATTTGATCACATAGTTTCATTACCAATCTGAGTTTAGGCAATGAAGATTGATTAAAATTGATTGTTTGATCAATTCCTCCATCATCAATAGCAAATGCGGCTAAAAATTGAACTTTATAGTCGTGATATGATGTGGGGAGATCTAGAACGAATTGTATAAACTTTGGTGTACGAAGATCACTGAGTTTTAACAGAGGAATGGTACCAATGATACAATATGTTAGCGCTTTAGGATAATTCACCTCGTTTCCTGAACCACCTGGAAGACGACTCAGACGTTCTAGCAGGGTACGCATGTGTCGTTGAGTTTTAGGTGGGATATCTTTGAACTTTTTTTCACCTTTTCTAGAGTGTTGAGTCCAGCGAAGATAAGGATAAGGTCGGTCGTCTCTATCATGAACATTCCCATCACCAACAATGTGACAGAGGACTCGCCATGCATAGATATTCATCGTGAATGGGAATGAGATATATTCAGGTTCCCCACGTTGTCCGAACTTTATCGATCGAATTGAGGATTCAATCTCATTGAGGTCTAGATTGACTGCATCGAATAATTTGTACAAATTGTGTATATGAATCGATTGATTCGAATTATTGCGGATGTTAGAAAGAATTGTAACACTTATGTCTAAATGCTTTGTTAAAGTTGATAGGGGAAGTTTTCTTAAAAAACTTGAAATTGTTTTCCAAACTTCCTGCTTCAGAAGAACATACAGATTTTCGAACTCCCAGAGACGAACCGTGTGAAATGGTTCCCCTGTGGGAGAAACCCAAGGGGTTTCAAGGCCCTTGAGCGCCCGATCTGGGAGCAGAGGGAGCTCCTGACCGATAGAATTTGGTTGTTTCTCGTATTTAGTCATTTTTTGCACCTCATGACAGCTGAGGTGCTCAGGAGTCCCTTTTTCGTCTGGTACACCCCTGACTAGCCTTTTGCTAGTCTTTAGTTTTTTCCCTTCGATGGTTTTAACTTCCCTAGAATGGCTTTGCTCACAATGTGGTTCGATCCGTAGGGAGCCTGTGAGCCCAAACGGGGTGCATCCGTGCGCTTTCCCCATTTGGGTGCGCTCCTCGGTGGGAGTGCAAGAAGCTCCATAGGAGCTTCTATCGGGAAGTAGGGCAGCTGGGTGCTCAGCACACCCAGCTATTTCCATCTGATAGGTTTTGATGGGTGTATTATGACAGGGTGTCTGTCTGAGCACTTCAGTTGCCATTTTTTGTTTCACCTTCTCCTTAAGAGAAGCACCCCTACCGCCATTAAGCAGGGGGGTTGGCTTGGAGCGTATCGTTGGATACGCCTCCTTAATAATCTTCTTTCTGTGCTTCCCTTCCATTTGGAAGGTTTTCACTTAAGATTATTTGCCCTGAATTTCTGGAGGAGAAATTCTATCTAGAATTCCTTCCATCCCTTTTATACTCTAAATGTTGGTGTTAATCAAATTTTTTAGGGAGGTTAAGAGTGAATGAGACTATGATCAATGAAATCCAATTTCTTGTTTGATTGACCTCCATAACTTCTTCTTGGGGTTCGATATGCATTTTGTGATTGACGGCAATAATGTAGCATTTTATTTGAGGCCAAAAAAAGCCGAACTCGGCTCTTTATTAGTTCTAATCCAACGACTTCAACAGGTAGGTACAGTTTTTACCGTGGTTTCATCGGAGCTGAAGTATCGCGTGGATGATCCCCAGACTTTGCAGAGTCACGTCTCTCAACAGAAAATTCTTGAAACTCCTCCTCACACAGACTGTGATCGTTTCATTTTAGAGTTGGCTACGCAGCTCGATGCATATCTTGTTTCAAATGATCAGTATAAGGAGTATAAATCATTATACCCGACTATAATTGCACGTCGTCTTCCTTTTATGTTAGTGAAAATGCCTACGGGTGAAGTTATGACAATTATCCCTTGGATTCACCAAATTACAGAAGGAGCAGAGGTAAATAGCGTTGATTTATCAATAAAGACAGGAAAGGGTACAATTGAAGAGAGTAGTTAATTCTCTCATTTTCTGATGATTTTTAAGGTGCTTAAAAAGAAAAAAGAAAGGGGAAAGAGTGGAGAAAACCTGGATGCTTACAGATTCTCCAATGTCTCAGCTACCTCTTTGAGGTATCTCTCGATATTACACATAATATCGAGCTCTGCTGCGAAGCAGAGGAGTCTCAAGGTATCACCCTTGAGAAGTTTGTCGGGATTCTCCCGAATGTAGTTGATTCGGGGGAATACCCATTTCCCTCTTTTGAGGAGGGAAGGATTAGTGGTTGACATTGTCATTACCCTTGTTTTTTGAAGATAGTCCTTATGTAAGCCATTCAGGCTTTCTGGTAAACTTTCCCCTTTAGGAGAGTTTTCTTCCCTGGGGACGACTTGTTCATTTGTGTGCCCGATCCGTGGGGGGCTAATGAGGACGATGGCTGCTTTTTTTATCAGATTTTCAGTCACCGTTGGGCTTACCCTCTGGTAAGGGGAGCCATGAACCTTCTCTGTCATTATCAAAGAGGGTTCTTTTCTGGGAAGTATGGAGGCTGAGTTTCCGAGGGCATTTTTTTGTAATTGCCCCTGTTCATGTTTTTTGTTATGTGTTGTTGCCTCCAACACGATTTTTTACCTCCTATCGTCGCCTAATAAGAGGATGGGTAGAGAGGGGTTCTATCATCTCTCTCTGCTCTTACAATTCACTTGTTCGAGTTCCATGTATAGTAGTTGAGGTGTTGTACCTTAGATTCTCTCCATCCGTTAAATATTCGAAAAGTGGTTTTGAGGTGTTGTACCTTAGATTCTCTCCATCCGTTAAATATTCGAAAAGTGGTTTCACTTATTTCACGGAAACTTTTCGTGTAACAATGTGTGTTTTGGAAAACCAGTGATTACTTCAAATATTTCAGGCGCGGTTAAGGTTGTCGTTCTGACTTCACCCAAGATTCTAGCCAGTGCTTCTCGAAAAACAGCAAATTTATCTGCGATGTGGATAAGGAACTGCTCTGTGCTTATAGATGTGTTTGGTCTCTCAAGTGCTATGGTAGCAATGTAGAAGCAACCATTTCGATTTTCAATACGACGGACTTTGTATTCCTCGGTTAACCTGCAGAGTTTTTCAATATCTAATTTCTCTATTTTGTCAAGAATCCTCTCTCCTGCATAAACTTCATATAAAGATTCTTTTCTATCTGCCATCCACAGGACGTTGGGTAAGACATCTCTGGAAAAGAATTCTATTATCCTGGTACATTCTAACGTTTCATCATGGTTCAAGTAAAAATCTCCTTGGATTTGAATGGATCCCTTATTTTCGTCATTCTCAGCGCTTCATGGTACTCCAATAATGGCTTTTTCGATTAGGGAGTGATTACAATCATAGTTCTTTCACATTCTAGTTCGAGTTTCATCGCATCTGAATGAAGGAATGTACTCAGGATCTCCTCCCTCAGTTATATATTCGAAATAAATTCAATTTCGACTATTTATATTTGAGTTATCATCATAAGTGAGGATTATGGCCTATGACAATAAACAGTCACAAAAAAACTCTGAATAAGGATAGAATAGCTCCTCAAACCTCATCTTTTAGAGACCATATCTTTAACAACGTTCTTCCTGAATTAAAACCCTATCTTCCTCCATTCAATACTGATTTGCCTACTCGTCGGGTTGTACCAACCTATTTAAGGGATTTAGATCGTGTTATGCGTGGGGGTTGGTCGTGGCAATGGCCTTTGGTGATTGCAGGACCGAAGGATGCGGGAAAAAGTCAATTAGTTTATCAATTCTTGGCCTCATCGTTGTTGAGCTATATTCCTCCATGGCAATGTCTCTTCCTTGATTGTAGGGGTGATTATCGGCTTCATCGCGTTCACAATATCTTGATCAGGCGGATTGGGCGACAAAAATGTAAGCAACATGGTAGTCGGATAGATAAGCTAACGATTCTAGATCGGACCATCTTTCTTTGGTCTTATGTCTTAGCTTTAAGGCGGACGAATGTAGCTCTCTTAATTGTGGATGGTTTCGATAGTCTTTTTTCTGAAATTCCTTTTGTGGATGCATTAGATGTTATGATTGAGATTCACCGTTTGAAACAGATGGGAGTTATTGTAGCCATTCGTGGCTCCTTGGAGGAGCTCCTCCCCCAGCTTCCTTGGGATAACATTCCGTTCTTTTTCTACATCACTAAACTTCGTCATCGTCACCACCGTCTTCGAGTTTGGTTGAATGGGTCGAACTATAAGGTTTATGATAAGTGTTTAACTTTAAAAGGTCTTTTTAATGAGGTTTCTCCCTCAGAATCTCCAAAACGGAGGAAAAATTAATAGTGGGTGTAGAAGTTCCTGATAAGCAATTATGTTGGCTTCCCTCATCTTTCACTAGGTTGAGAAAAGGTCAATCAAAATTTTTACGACATATCGAAAGAGATAACCAGCTTACAGTCCACGCCTCCACGGGATTTGGAAAAACTGTCTTAGTTCTTAGTGGGATTGGGTATCGGTTTCTTCAAAGGGATCGTCAGCTTTACATTTTTGCCAGAACAAAGACACAACTACGATCCGTCTTTCTTCGGAATTTAAAGAAAATCTATAATCGTCCTCCCCTTAATCACCTGACTGTGGTTCCTCTGATTGCTCAACGTGATCTTTGTAGTCATCGTAATCAATATTCTTGTCACAACTGTTCAGCTAAAAATCGAGCTCTCCGATTTCCAAATTCAAGTCTTCAGGAAGTTCTGTCTGATTTAACTGTGGCTAGTTGTCCTGAGACTCTCCCTGGTTATCGAAAATTTCTCCAACCGTTTGGATGTCCTTACCACCTGATCAAACGGTTACTCCCTCAAGCTAACATTATTTTGTTGACCCAAGGATATTTAGAACATCAATATTTACGGGAGAAGATAGATCGTTTTCTGTCTAAAGCAGAACAGTATCGCTTTAACTCAAAGCATCGTGAGGTCATTATTGACGAAGCCCATAACTTTGGTTCTACCGTAGAAGCACAGGTGACTCGTGAACAGCTTCAGTTGGCCTTTGAGGTTGCTCCTTGCTCTGTTATTCGAGCCTTAAATCAATTATTAGAACACCCCCTCGGCTCTGTTCAACGGCCCAAGGAAGCGATGTCTGATAGTGTGGAACAGCTGGATATTTTCCTGAAACAAAAGCGTTCAGGTATTCATTTTCCTCCAGAGGAACGAGAGGTTCTTCGGACGGTACGTTCTTTCATCCAAAGAGAAGGCCAACACTGGATACTTAACAAAGAAGGTTTGATTCAACTTAATCCATATCCCTCATCGATATTCGATTTTCTACTACCACGGTTTAATCGTATTGTTCTATTATCAGGCACTTTCTTTAATTACTCCTGGTATAGATGGTATTATGGATTACCTCGAAGTTTTAAATTTTTTCAGGTACCCTTTTCCAAAGAACGTCGTCGTCAACTATTTTTTGCTGCCCTGTATAAGCGGGGTATTAGTAGTAGACTCCAAGACCGTTCACGTGAATTAAACGTGTGGTGCGCACAATTTGTGCATGAAATGGCCTTAATAGCTAAGGAGCATACTTTTGTATATGTTCCTTCGTATAAGGTTCTTGAGGATCTCTTTCCTCTTCTCACTGAACATTTCAAAGGACATATTCCTCTTTTTAGGGAACCAGCCCAAGGCCGCGTTCAATTCATTAATGATTTGATTTATGGTCCTCCAAGTGTTGTTCTAGCGGTGTATGGGGGAAAACTTAGTGAGGGGATAGAAATTCGTCATCCGTCCACAGGACGTAGTCGTATCCAGCTCTTAATTTTGATAGGAATGCCCTTTCCTGTGTTTACTCCTGAATACAACTTCTTGAAAAAATTATATACGAAGAAATGGAAAAATCTACAGTTTGCTCAATGGACGATTCTTGAACGCCTGTTAAACAATAAGATTCATCAATGTATGGGGCGCGGTATTCGATCGAAACAAGATCAAGGAGCAGCAGTTCTTCTTGATGATCGTGCGGTCAAATTTCTGCAATTACGCCTGTCAGGGATGCGAATTTATACCTCACGCCAAGCTTTAGCTGACGCTCTGACTTTAGCTCTACTTCGCACAAAAAAATCACCTCCGAACCTCCATTTCTAGTATTTAAGGCAAAGACAATAATCTAGACTAGAATGGTTAGTACTGTACATTCAGGAGTTCGAAGAAAACTTCTCTCTACAAAGATTTTAGAGGATGATTCGACTCTCCTCCATATTGTATCAGAACCTCCTGACTCGCCTGATGCCTTGCGGATGCCTGTTGTCGAGGTGATGTCGTTTTTCGCGGTGCAACCATCCACTGATTTAGTCGATGCCGCGAGGACTCTTCATCGTGTCACAAGTGAACAGGGGGTGGAATTAATCCGAGAAATTTTTCCAGTCCAGCTTGAGAAGGCAAAAAAGGGGAGGAGAACCCCCTCGTATACCGGATTGATGATGCTTGTCCGGGTTTACTTCAGGTTCCACCTTCGACATGAGAAGCTTCTCCCCGTCTTTCTCAGAGAAGCACGGAAACGCTTCGTTCGTCGTCGGTCATTGGTTCACTCGATGCTTGAGGGGACTGGGTGTAAGGTCACCCTCGTCACGGGTGATAAAATCATCCGTGTTCATCTCCAGAAAGAGCGAATCCCCGAGGCTATCACTGTCTTGAAGGGTACAAAAGGATTTTTTTCCAAAATTACCGAAGTTTTTCTTAGACTTGATCGTGTTCCGTCTCGACAGATTCAAGATTATATAGCTCCTGATCTTCCTGTGGTACATCGTGTTGGTTCTCGTATGGATAATTCTACTCTTCCTGTCGGGTTTCCTGCATTAGCTACTGGCACTATTTTAGTATGTGGGTCTAAGAATTCCGAAGTGGTTTCAGTTTTGCAACAACTGGTCAGCTCGTTGAGTACGACTAGTTTTCCCAAGCAAATCTTTGTGATTGATACTCATAATGAATTCAATCACCTTATTCATCAATTACAAGCAAAACCACCCAACACGGTACATCTACAGATCTTTCGTTTAGGAGCAAACATCCATCTGAATCTCTGTGATGTGATGACCCCAGGGTCTCCAAGTGATAAAAAGCAGGATCTAAGAGCTCTTGCTGCATGGAGAGCGCATTTGATTAGTCAAATTCTGCTGAGTTCGCTTCACACCTCGGAATACCTCACCTCTCGTTATGCGATTCCTTTAGAGTCCCAGATTCGAAGAACTGCTGAAAAGAACCATAATTTCACCCTTCGTGAGGTTACCCTTAATATTGGGGGTGGTAGTGAAGGAGAAATAGAGGAGAGTTCCGAAAGTAGCGATCTCATGTTCTCCGACATGATGACCATAGAAGCTATCACTGGGATTCTAGAACAGCTCCAAGCATTCCCAGAGGTTAACTATGCATCTTTCGCTGGTCATTACAGTGATACTCTAGTTCGGGAAGGAACAATTACCTTTTTCCAATTTGGAGCGCAACCTCCATTGATTCGTCGAGCTACCGTGGGTTTCCTTTTTCATAACCTCTCCCAAGCCATGACCGATGGCTGTGTGGTATTGACCCATGCAGCTGAATATCTCAGGCGTCATCCTTCGAATAAATATGATCGTGAAAGTACCACCTCTACTGTGATGGATGCTTACAACACCCTCACCGCGCAAAATGTAGTACTTCTTGGAAGTCACCGTTTACAATCGTTAGCTAAGAATATGGACACCTTTGATGAAATTAAAAATTGCATGTATCTAAAGATGGCTAACGACGAAGATCGTGAGCTCGTGTTTTCTCGCCATGAATTAGATTTTGAACCACCTATTTTCAAGAAAACATATAGCTACAAGAATCAGCGCTTCTTGGGCATTGCAGAAGGCGAGGGATTATTATTCCGGGGAGATGCGCCTCAAAATGTCGGTTTTCACTGTAAACTTGATTCCACTTATCCAATTGATCTAAATCCTGTTACGGTCCCTGAAACAAAACCACGAGGCTCTGAAACTCTTGGGTTAACTCCCACGAAGTATGACATCTTGATGAAACTCTTGAAATTGCTGATGTATCAACCATGTCGAAAGGATGAGGCACTGGTTTTAATCGAGGGGAGAAAACGGGGAGAGATCTCGTTGAATCAATTCCAAACCCTTGGTTTGTATGAGACACAAGTGGAAGGGGGAGTCACCTATTGTGTGATTACTAAAAAAGGCCTGGATTACTTCAAAACGCAACATAGTTTTGTGAATTCACTTCCAGGCCCGTTTACTTTTGAAGAAGTCAAACTTGTCCGTCAAGAATTGGATCGGTTTGAGTCGTTCTACGATATCTCCGCCTCCCTTGCAGATCGAAAAAAGACCAATAAGGATGTCAAACATCTTGTAGGACGATTATTGAGTTATCTCCGTCATCTCCGAGCCACTTCGATTCCATGGATACGGATTGCGGAATTCCATGATCTTGTGATGATTAACTCATTTGAATGGCAAGATTTTCGTCATTTGTTTGATCTAGCGCATTCACTAATGAACAATTTATTGCTAGAAATTACTCATCTTCACCAACAGCAGTCAAAAGACGCAGTTCAACAGGCTCTCCAAACATCCACGATCCGTGCTAGTCAGGAGTCAAAGGATCTTGATGACTTTCTCCCTGATGATAACTTCTCCAAGCTCCAACAACTCTCCCAAGAACTGAGTTTAGATCCTTATCCAAAAACAGGAATACTGGACATTTATTTCGCTATGCAATCCCAACAACGTTCCCTCTTTGAGGAGCTCAAAAGAGACAAGAAGGAGAAAAAGAATTCCTCTTCATAAGACCTTAGGAGCCTATGATCAGTATTTTTCTGTTAAAACTTTCCTCGTAATGCGTTGTAAATTGTTTCAGCCCTCTTTCTTCCCATTTTGGGGATCACAGCCAAGTCACTCACGCTCGCGTGTAAAAGCTTCGCCATTGTTGGATAAACCTTTAGCACTTGAATCCCGATAGTCGGCCCGATCCCAGGAATACTCTGGAGCATTTCGAGTGTGATATTCACGCCGAGGCCTGTTTCATATTTCCGACTTCGATTATATGAGATCGGGCGCCGCTGTTTTCCGTCTACTCGGTCCATGATCCTATGAATCACATATGCGATCGTGGCCTCCATATTGGGGACGGGGATCACCCCGACTTCATAATCGAATACTAAGCTTAGAACTGCCCCAATCACGGGTTTCAACCGCCAACGTTCATCCGTGAGGTTCCCTGCAATGATGAGATACCGTTCTTTCCCTGTGGAGTGCATTTTCTTCGCTTGGTTGAATATCTGCTTGTCCACTATGGAACTGAAAAAATCTTCTCCTCGTTTAATCTCCCCTATGGTGGTAGTACCTTCAAAATCCCCTTTTTGTAGTCGTCTGACCTCCACTTCGTACCCTAGCTCCGCCAATTCGTCTACTAACTGAGCGGGTTCTCGATCATCTATCGTGACTTGGGGATAACTTGTCGGCTGAACAGTCGTCATCTTCATTCATACATGATTCTGTCGTATTCCTTATATAATCAGAAAAATGACAACTGAAGTTTATTAAACTTAATTGTGTACATAATGAATTTGATGGATTCTAGGGAATTTGATAGAGATTTCCAGTCATTTCTCGAGAAAACCTTTTATTACGGGAAGAGCCAAAATAGATTAAGGAGCCTTTTTCCTCTAGTTGAGTTACATTGCCCGAGTCCGCACAACCTAAGGATGATTTGATTTTAAAGGGATGTTTTCTGATAAGCGAAGAAGAAAAGACTTTCGAGGATTAGAGGGCCTCCCTGCTCCTTATATTTACTATTTTCCCTACCCCAAGGGCCCACCAGTTGCCAGTGGACATACTCAGGCCAAGAAAGTTATCTGTCCCTATTGTGAGAAAGCGATTGATTATTTGAGTAAATCTTGTCCGTTCTGTGGAAGCTCTTTTCATCCTTAGCTTTACTTAAATAGCTTCCTTCAAGCTATAAATGAAGCAAAAAAGAATGGAACCTGTCTCTATTGCGAAAACCAACACTGATTAGTTCAAGCGTTGGTATTCTCCTCCTCCTTTCTTTATCCACCAATACTGCTTTAACCTCCCCAATAACTACAAAATCCGCAAATTGGTCATCAACTTTTCGTCCTCACGGGGCTTACGTGGATGAAGTACGGTTCAAGATTTTTACTCTGACTGAAGTTCCCCTAGCAATGTTAGCACTTCAAAGAGGCGATATCGATGCATATGACGAAAACATTCTCCAAAAATACCTAGCTGCTTTTGTTAGGGATCCAAACATAACGGTCACCTTCACTCCGAGCTTAAGATATCGTACCTTAACTCTGAATTGTGCCCGCTTCCCGACTAACATTACTGCTTTCCGTCGTGCTATGGCTTTCAGTTACGGTAAATACAGATCTAACATTGAAATTATTAACCCCCTTGAACGGCCTCAAGATAGCTACATTCCGCTAATTCTCACAGAATGGCAAGTCGAAGATCAGTTAGATGAGCATTTCTATGAGGCAGATTATAGTGCAGGTAATGCGTCTCTCGAGGCTGCGGGATTCAAAGATTTGGATAATGATGGCTGGCGTGAGTACGATAAAAATGGTAACAATGTATGGGATATTAACATTGATTATGATGATACAGATCCCCTTATGGTTATTGAGCTAAGTCTAGATAACTTAGCTTCTGACCCCGTTTATCGTGATTGTGAGGAAGCGGTAGCAGGTCTTAGAATGATGGGGATCCGATCAACCATCCGAGATATGGACTACGAACTTCTTTTGGATAGAGTGACACAAAAACAGCATTCTGTTATTTGCTGGGCTGAGGAGGTTAACGGTGTCAACCCCGTGAAATTGCTCTATGACCGATTTGCCACTAAGGGATCACTGAACAACCTATTTTATCACTTTAGAAACGCCACAATTGACACGGAGCTTGAAGCAATGATCACAGCTCCAGATATTGGTACAGTAAAACAACACGCTCTCGTAGCACACAAGATGCTAGTTTTTGAGCAGCCACAGATTGTCGTCTATAACGAGATAAACATCGGGGCTCACTGGAGTGATAAATTTGATGGATTTTTTGAGGCGAGAGGTTTAGGTGTCACACAGGGTGCTAATTGGGCTGTAGCCACTAAAGTGCATTTGAAGGACTTTTTGGGTGGGCCTTACGGTGGGATGTTCAAATATTGCTTGTCGGGCAATATGGATGCATTGAATCCTTATTTACAAACAACTACTTCCGGGGCCACGGTCTTTCAATACATCTATGAGAAATTATGGAATTTAGATCCCCTCACTTGGGAGCCAATCCCAGGATTAGCCTATGACTGGCATATTGAACAGACCACTGCAAATGGAGACATCCTTGATGGGCAAAAGTTCACTTTCTACCTGTACGAGAACCAAACTTGGCATGATGGTCCACCTTTTTCTGCAGCTGATGTGAACCACTCCATTCAACTGTGGAAAACCAGTCCTTATAGATCAGAAATATTAGACATCTACAAAGTTGAGGTCCCAGACAACTATACAATCGAATTATATGTGAACCAGACTGGTTATTTTGCGTGGGCGGACACTACGGCTTTTTACATTACCCCCGAGCACATCTGGCGCGATAAAACAAATGTTACAGCCTATATACCAACTGAGGGAGATGTGATTGGTACTGGTCCATATGTGATGAACATTCAAGCATCTGATGAGCATATTAGCCTTCTTCGAAACCCCGACTGGCGCTGGGGTAATCGGGTTATAAGCGATTCCTTTCCTACAACTGGAATTGATCATAGTACTATTTTCACAACTTCAGTTACGAGTCATTCTTCAAACTCCTCAACCCTACTTCGAAATCTCCTTGATCTTCTACCGGTCCTCCAGATTGCGGAGATTGGCGTTTTTTTGTTCTTTGTAGTTACTCTGATAATTGTTGTTCGTCGTAATAAATTACACTAAGCCAACAACAAACTCATCGCAAGGGAGTACTACCCCAGCATGAGGATTTGAAATAATTTTAATGTGTGTATTGGGATTGGTAATAGTTTTAGTGTTCACTGTAGTAGGAATTGCCGTTATTCATATTCAGCGTCGAAGAAAATGACCCACCATCCGCTATTGCCAATTTGGACGAGATCACAGATAGTAAGTTATCATATGGTTACAATCTGGTTTTCCTTATCAAAAGAAAAGATTTATCACAAATAAATCCTAAACACCCTGAACTTCAACAATTAAGTGAACTATTGGGACTTCAATTTGATATACTGAAGAATTTATAAATACCTTAATTGATTGTGTTATTGGGTTGGTTATGGATAGAACTATTCTTAAGAAATTAGATTCAATAGAATCATTATTAATTCTTTTGAATAACAAAATTGATAATTTTTTAGGCCTAGAAATTATTTCTGATGAGGAAAAAAAAGAGATCGCCGCTATTCGGGCGGAAGTTGAAGCTGGATATTTCGACACATTTGAGAGTGTGTTTGAGGATTGATGGATTGTATAGGATCATCTTCTCAAGGAAAGCTTCAAAATCAGTTAAGAACCTTCCTCAGGCTAATCAAAACAGGTTAAAAGAAATCATTGTCTCTCTTAAAGGAAGTCCTTTTGCTTATCCTTATAGAAAAATACAGGGAGAGATCAATGTTTATCGTATCAGGCTTGGACAATACCGTATCTTGTATGAAGTCAAGATTGATGTTAAAGAGATTGTCATTCTGAAGATCAAATTACGTAAGAAGGTGTATGATTAGTAGTTTAATGCTTACACAGAAGTTACGGTGCGTAATCGTTACAAAGAGTTAGTACGGAAACTAAGCATTGAGATTCCTATGTAAGATAAGGACTTAGGAACGATCACTCTCGATTAGTTGGATCAAAGTGGATTCATTTTCTAACTTATAAACTTCAAGATCCAGACCACTTGCAATTTCAGTTACATATTTATCTCCCGAACAAAAAAATTTTGCCTCTAATCTTTTGCTGCTGGATATCTGGATCGCATCAACAACATATAGTCGGTTTTTAAGGACAAATGTCCAAGCATCCATTTGCAATGAACTTAAGGTAGGGAGGATAACTAGTTGACTTATTCTCAGTAATCGTAAGGTTTCATCGATAAATTTTGCCATCATCTTGTTAAAAGTCTCTTGATCGACCCATTTTCGTTTCAAGTACTGATCAAACACACCCAAGACCTCCCCAACATTTAGGAGGTTAAATGCAAGGGTAAGGTATCCCTGGCTAGCTCGATCAAATAAGAAGTCAGCAAAAGAGGTCCCTTTCTCTTGAACGTATCTTTTTACAATCATAGAGCTATCCAGATAAATCAACATGGGAATTTCTCATCTCACGAACTATTTTTTCTGCAGGAATGGGTATTGTTGGTCGTTCCTGTTTGATTTGTTCTAATGAAAATGTTTGGTCATCTGTTGGTTGAAGTAACTTTCTTAGATTATCTTCAAAATCAATTAGGGTATTATCATCAATAATTTTGTTCAGTTCACTGCTTAGAGCTCGCATCGTACCACTGGAACGATATACTTGATCTTTAAACTTCTCCCATGACTTTCTCTCAGTATAAAAGCTCACTTTTTCTGTCAATTATTTATCACCTGCTTGACTCTTTAGGCCTAAACTAGTAAGGAAGAATAAATAAGTTTCCTTTTTAAAAATCTAGCCACTTTATATTTGACACTAAAGTCACTGTCAGAAACCGCTACAAGAAGCTTGTACGAAAATCAAGTATTGAGATCACCGTATAGGTTCTATCTACGCGTTTTAAATCCAATTTAAAACTGATATAAGTATAAATATCAAAATTCGGGGAAAGCGAGATTTATTTTATTCACTAATTTTGTTATTCGTGAAGAATGTGGGCAAAAAATGGTTGAAAATATTTATTAGACTGATCACCCCGTAAAAATTAGCTGCAATTCCAACTACTACATCTCCTTCTACAGGTATACCCCCTATAATGACAGAGCCTAGTCACCCTTTAAATCTACAAGCGATCGCAGGTAACAATCAAGTATACTTATTATGGCTGGAACCCAGTGATGATGGGGGTATCCCAATAAATATGTATTTCGTCTATCGAAGTTTGAAGAGTGGCGGCCCCTATACCTATATTGATAATACGAATACTTTGAATTTCATTGATACAGAAGTGGACAATGACAAGACTTTCTATTATGTTGTCGCCGCAATAATAAATATTGGAACAAGTGAATATTCCAATGAGGCCGTTGCTACTCCCAGTAGTGTTACTACTTCTTTTCCCTCTAGCACTACCACCTACTCCCAAACATCTGCTGAGATACCTGCTATCATCTCCAGTTGGAATGTTTTAATCTTGATTATATCTTTGCTTGCCATTTTACCTTTGAGACGACTTCAGAGAAAATAATGTATAAGCTCTACTTTCATAATACTTTTAATGCTTTGATTTTTAGAAAGTCAGGCAGGATTGTGTGAATAAATGAGAGGTTACAAGATATTTCTGACATTCTTTATTTTCTTGATTTCTCTACAAGGTGTCTTGTATATCTACACAACTGACATTGTTACTCCCTCAATTAATGGATCTAGTGAAGACTTATCTAAGCATTGGACGACTAAAACAGGCAGGTCAATTATTGAAGACTATTTTCAAAATACAAGAAAAGAAAAATTCTTTGCTATGGTTGATACCTTGGGAGTTTCTCATCAGATCCAGATAAAACCATTTACATGGTTTTTCATGGAAGAATGTGTTACTCCCCAGATAGGAATGAAGATCCAATTATACGATCCTTCCAATAATCTCTTTAATGAATCCCTCATTAACTATGGGGAATATTCTACTCTGATTATTGAGTTTATTCCCCGTTTAACTGGAGAATGGACTCTTACACTCATTGAGGAGTATGGAGATGCCGATCAGTGGGATAATGAATATGGATGGGAAAGTGGAGAAGTTACTGTCGATTTTCTTGGTTTCCAGTATGTGTATACTTTTCATGATGAGATAGATATCGATTTTCGACGTATTAGGTCAGTTGAAGAAACTTACAATATGTATCTTTATGTGGAAGACAGTGTGCAAAATTCTATTACTTTTCACTATTTGGCATATCCAATTGGTTCAAGAGATGCTGTAGATGATATCTCAATCTTTACTCTCGATAACGAAGAGATTTTCAGATTTTCTCCTGATTCACATGAAGATTATCAGACTTCAATCTCTTTAAAACCTAATACATTCTATCGCGTACAGACCAGCGAAGCTCTTTCCTCTTATACCATGATTTACAGTTTTACCTTCAAAAGAAATGATGGGACACATCTCCCTCTGTATTTACAAAATCTAGAAGGATCTTTTCCCTCCTCTTTCCCCATTATCGAAATCCTTGAGGATTTTGATAATTTAGTTCCCTATGAGTTTGATGCCCTTACTGTGTCACAGGATATAGCAAATGATACTGTAGTAGAGAGTAAGGGTGCGAATAAAATCAATTATGAATTTTCAGAATTAGGTGAAAATTGGGTTGAATTATATGTCATTAATGTTGATAATCCGCTTGATTTTACTTCCCTGAAAGAATTAAGCATTTGGATTCATGGAGATGGACAGCGCTTAAAGTTTTATTATTACTTAAATAATGCAGAATGGGGTGATTTAAGCCATACATGGTTGGATTTTTCTGGTGCAATGCTATGGGAGGTAGAAATATCTCATATTGGATGGGAGAACATTCATACTCCTAAAGACGAATTTTTCATGGTTCAATTCAGCTCTTTTAATTTTTCACAAATAGCGCGAATTTCAATAGGAATATCGCCTTTATTGTCGTCTGTTACAAACGGAATAACATATCTTGATGCTTTTTCAGCCAAGTTTGAGCCCGTAATAAGCTCCTCCTCCTTTTCTTCTTCCCTGCAGCTTGAGACAAGTTCCTCCTCTTCGTTATCTACACACCTACCTGAAAAAAACATGTCACCCTCAATAACTTCGTCTCATCTTGATGAACACGTTCCAAGTATTGAAGTGACCCCAGGATTTGAATCACCACTTATTCTCATAATTTTTATTTCATTTGGTTCTATTGTGGTTACAATTCGAAGAAACAATATCAGATTGGCGTAAAGCATTTTATCCAGGTATATGGGAAAAAAATAGAGAAACTTCCCTCATGATGCTGTTCCTTATGCTCAGACGATCTAGGTAAATCAATCTAATCATTCTGAGATCTGTTTTGGCTCTTCACTTTGCAATTGTGCAACAAACTCCTCAGGATGACACTTCAGCCGTTCTTTGGTAATTATGTTGTGGAGTTTGACATGTTGGTCTAGATTTTGGGAATCAGCCAAATGTTCAAGTCGATGTTCTAAGCCTTCTAATAAAATATGTTTGAGCATGTTCTCTGGAGAATTAAAGCCCCAATCGAACAAATTCGACGCAGATTCAAAGAATTCAACTAATTCTGTTGGTAAATCAATTTGTATGTTCATTATTATCCATTCCATTGTTAATCCTATGTAGTTGACAATTGTTAACTGGCAATATTAAAATATAATTCTTCGAAGTTGGCTTCCTACTTGGATTGTAGTTAATGATCAGAAAGTAAAAGGATGAGCATAAAATGGTAGATTTAATGATTCTTCATGGAACATTGCTTACTATGGACACTCAAAGACGAATCTTAAATGATAGTGCCATTGCTATTGAAAAAGGTCACATTATTGATATTGGTACTACTAAAGAGCTAAACAGTAAATACAATGCCACAAAAGTGATTGATGCGTCAAAAAAAGTTGTTATGCCTGGTTTGATAGACACCCATGGACATGCGGGCCATAGTCTGATAAAAACTGTGGCTGAAAATGTAGGTGATGATTGGGTTCCAATCATAGAGAGATTTTACAGAGAAGGAACTACTCCTGACTATTGGTACATTGATGGAAAATTAGCTGCTTTAGAGAGATTGAAATTTGGTGTAACATGCGGAGTTTCATATCTTGGATCTTGTCCACGAACCGATGATCCTATCTATGGGTTGAAACACTGTGAAGGTGTCAGTGAAATCGGAATCCGAGATGTGGTAGCTATTGGGCCTGGGAGACCTCCTTTTCCGAATAAATATCTCAAATGGGAAGGAAATACCTCTTCAGAGACCTATGCTTCCTTTGAACGTAATCTTGAAGTGACTGAAGAAATAATTCAGATTTTGAGAAAAAAGCACAATAAAATGGATTTTACTATGTCTCCGTCATCAATCACCATTGGTCCCTTGACGAAAGATGGTCAAGTCAAAGACCTTCCTGATGTTGAGGAAAAAGTTGAAACCATGAAGCAGATTATTGAAAAATGGAAGTTAAAGTTACATACCCATGCTTATTCCCCTCAGATTACTTTTGCTGATGAAAAACTCGACATTTTGGGCCCACATGTGAGTCTAGCTCATTGTACAGGCCTCTCAAAAGAAGAAATCGAGATTTTGGCCAGAACTGACACAAAAGTGTGTCACTCTCCAAGTGCGCGAAGTATTATTCCTATTAGATGCCCTGTTGTAGAATTATTGGATGCTGGAGTGACCGTTTCCATTTCAACCGATGGATCTTCTCCTGATCGGACATTTGATCTATTCAAAGACTTACGAATGGCAATGACGATTCATCGAACATTTTTCAAAGATGAATCAGTTATGCCACCTGGAAAAGTCTTAGAAATGGTTACAATTGATGCTGCCAAGACATTGGGCTATGAAAACGATTTAGGGTCTCTTGAGGTGGGAAAGAAAGCCGATATTATCATTATTGATATGATGAAACCTCATCTGGTACCTTTTTTCATGATTCCCCAGAGGGTTGCTTACGAGGTTTCTGGACAGGATGTTGAAACAGTTGTCGTAGAGGGGGAAATTCTTATGGAAAAATCTGCTGTCAAGGTGAAAGAGTGTTCTATCCTCGAAGCAGCTCAAGTAGAGGCTGAGAAGGCAATAGAACGAGGGCAGCTCGAAAAATATCTTAAAATTCCGAAGGATTTTTGGGGAAAATCCAGATATTAAACCCATAAGGTGACGATCATGAAGGATATCTTTCGTAACAAACTATGGTATTTAGCTCATCCATATACTGCTGATTCAGAAGAAGAAATTGAATTAAATGTTAAAAAGGCAAACGTTATCGCAGCTAAGCTTATCTGCAGAGGTTTATTTGTCTATTCACCCATCAGTATGACCCATTGGATTCACAAGGAAGCAGTCAGAATGGGATTAATTGACAATACTGAATGGGAGCTCTGGATGAAGTTTGATTTCTTTTTCATTGAGAATTATTGCACTGGTCTCATTTTATCTCCTGGGTGGGAAAATTCCCTAGGGTGCAAGCAAGAATATCGCAGATTTGAAGAGCTCCAGAAACCGATCTATGTAGTGGAAGAGGTTTTTCAGGAATTAAAGATTAAGGAGTAAACCTTTTTCTAATTTTAGGATATGAACGTGTAACAGGGACACGGAATTAGTATGAATTATTACCCATCACACTCTAGTATCGTATTCTCGGATCAAGAAAAGCATATGTAATATCTGTCGCTAAATTAGCGAGAATTACGAATATCGCAATTAGCATATTGATCCCCATCATAAAGTTGTAATCTCTGACATTTACTCGGGAAACAGCTTCCCTCCCCAAACCTGGCCAAGAAAAGACCGTTTCAGTTAATGCGGACCCAGCTAATAAAAACCCGATGGCTAAGCCTATAACTGTGACTACAGGTAATAGTGCATTGCTTAAAGCATGTTTATAAATCACTAATCGTTCGGAAAGTCCTTTCGATCGGGCAGTTAGGATATAATCCTGGCGTAAGACCTCCAACATGCTTGACCGAGTCAATCGAAGAATCAGTGCTGTTCCTTGTAACCCTAAGACGAGTGTTGGGAGAAGCATATGAAATATTTCATCCCAAATCAGTTCGAGGAATGTTTCGTTTCCCGTCAGGTCATAACTATACGCTCCAATAGTGGGGAATTTTATACCAAAGAACACTTTCCAGTCCGAGAAGAGTAAAATGCACATGATTCCCGTCCAAAATACCGGCATAGAGACCCCAAATAGGGCAAATGTTGTTGAAATATTGTCCGTTTTCGAGTAAGGGCGTCTCGCAGAAAAGATACCTAAAGGGATTCCAAGCATTAAGCTCAAAATTAATGAAGCCAGCCCTAATTTCATAGTTTGCCACGTTAATGCTCCAATCAAGGAGTTAATTGAGGAACCTGAATAGGAACGGCCCAGATTGCCAAAAATAAACCCAGGTGTAAAATCGCTTGGCCTGATCCCTAAGTCCACTTTGAATGTGCTTTGGAGTCCACGGCCCAATCCCAATAGAACATAATCTGAAAACTCTGTCAAAAAATCGCTTCCATCCGAGTTTTTTCCTAGTAACCAAAAGATGTATTGTTCTTGGGGAGGCCTATCTAGTCCTAGCTGATGCCGCATGTTTTCCATTTCTTCCTGTGTCAAGGTTGGGTCACCTTGTTTGAGAACATCAACATAGTCCATGGGACTAAGCCACATAAGTGTGAAGAGGAGGATAGATATTCCCAATATTAAAGGAATACTCAAAAGCATACGTCGAATGATATAATTACGCAGACTCATCTTTTGCACCCCTTAGTAGAATGAATAAATCATTTTTATGGTCTTGGTATCTGGTATAGAATGATAATTTCGATAATCTTCTTTCTCTCAGGTTATAAGTAGTTATTGCTCTGTGCACTCGGAAGAAATCTCGATAAAACAGTGAAACCTCTTCATTAAGTTATAAATAGTTATTGCTCAGTGCAATAAGAAAAAATTCTTTCAGAATCCAAAGAAGGTTTCCATGGACTGGTACAAATTTATTAGGGTGGCAGAGATTATGAAGAGTAGTGATTTTCAAAAGGTATAATTCCAGTATTAAAATAGTGTTATTTCATAGTTTGCTTATTTTCCCATGGATTTGATTGATTTCTTTCATAATAGCGTTTTTATCCTTTTGTCCAGGGGAGTAAAAGAGTACCACACAATGTGTGGGAGTTTTAATTTCGTAAAAATTAATTTTCGCAAATTTGATCTCGCTAGTCGTTTGTTCTTGTCTTATGTTCTTTTCGAGATCCGAAATATCACGATATATCCGTGTTATTTGGGGTAAATTTGCATTAATCAGGGGTTCAACAATTTTAGTGAACACAGGATTGAAATATTTTGTCCCATAAATAATGTAGTTTGCTATCGTTGTATGCCTCATAATCTTAATGAGGCGGTCAAGATTGGTCACATCAATTGTGATCATGTCAGCATATAGATTTCTGACAATAATTCGAAAGGATTCAAAATCCATACGATTAAGAACAGTTTCTTTATATACTTCATCAGTATAAACAATTTCAAATTTTAACACAATTTTTTTGAGGAATTCGTGCAGTTTTGGATCATCTTCCAAAGTAAATAAGATACCATGTGTCAGAACTCCCTCATATAGCAAAAGCATGTATCCTCTGTATCGGATCGCGGTGACTGTTTCTCCTCGAGTCTCCCTAAGAGCATTTAGCACAGCTGATATAAGACCTGCTTGAATATCAATGTCTGAATCTATTTCTGTCAAATAATTACCTGCAAAGGAATGAGAAAAGACAAGGATACCTGATTTTGTTATGATATTTATTCCAAACATTGACTACAACAGAAAAACTTAATCTGAGGATCTAATCATGATAATTTATTCATATTTAAATCCTTTAATGATACTAAAAAAATATGATACCTTGAGTAGATGATTATCATTATTCAGCCGCCATATTCCCATTCATTTGTCTTAATTGAAAAAAGGAACCTCGAAATCTCTCGTTGGGGATCATCAGCTTGATAAATAGCTTTTCCAACAATAACGATATCAGCGCCATACTGTCTTACTTCGGGAGCTGTTTTCAAATTTAAATTGCCTGCTGCTGCAGTTAAAAGTTTTGATGTTAATTTAGTCTTCTTAATTTGAGTCATAACCATCCACGATACTCTTTGGTGTTCAATGTCCTCTGTAGGATCGCTTCGTATGATTACTCCAGTCGGTGACTCTTTCAAACGTAATACAGCCCAAAGTTTGTCATGAGGAGTTTCTAAGGCGTCTAGCCAAGCATCTATTTCGTTTTTTCGACATATGTGAAAGAATTCATTGATTTCTGTCAAGGGAGCAATAGCAGAAATAACTGCAGCGTCCACACCTGCTTTAACAGCAATTTCTGCCTCAAAACGAGAGGATGTGAGTGTTTTAAAATCCGCAACTAGATATGTTTCAGGAGACAATTCTCTAAATAGTTGAACAACCTCAGATAGCTTTTCATTTTTAATTAAAGGAGATCCTATCTCTAATGTAAGCTGTGGGGATATGGGATAATCAAGCTTGTTGAATAATGAACGAACTGAATTCAAATCAGGAAGATCGACAGCCAGTTGTAAATAAGGGGGTGTGACAGTCTGTTTTTTAAATATCCTCATGATGTTAAAAAAAGCAACATGAATTTCATAAAAACTTATGTAAATTAATGAAGAATTGTTCTGCAATCATATATGTTATAAAGAGGATTATATGCATCTGATTTGACGAGAACAAGAATAATGTGATTAGAATGGTTAATGGCTCTTCAATTATGATTCCATTTTTTTTCCTCTTCTTTATCTTTATCATAATATTGATCTACTATAGTACGGTGAAAGAAAAGGAGTTTGCAGAATCGACAAAACTGATGATCGAAGATCGCTTTCCTCAATTACAGACAACTATTATTTCTGAGGGGGGATTTATATCAAATCCTGAAATAAAGGCTTCCCCAATCGACAAAAATTACCCTATTCGTGATCTGGTACTAAAATACAAAGTCTATGGTAGTGGGAAACATCGAAAACAAGATCTACTCCTTTCATCCTTTATTTTAGCTAAAAAATCCCTAGGTTTCTCAGCTATTGTCAAGAGAGAGGGATTCTTTAGACGTATTTTTGGTGGTGAGAATGTTCAACTCGGAAACCAGACATTAGATGATCGTTTACTAATACATGGCTCTAATCCAGGTTTAGTCCAGTCTTATTTAAGTGAGAATAATTTCCAGATTGCGTCAAAAATTGCAAACATTTCTGATTTAAAAGAATGCAAATTAGAATATTCTGGAGAATCAATTAATGTTCTTATTCGATCTGATCATACAAATATTCGTTATGTAAGTGCTCTTCTAGGTCTCGTATCTGCTTTAGCAAATGTTGACTCGCTATATCCTAAACCTCGGGAAGGGAGTGGCTTTAGAACCACAACACGGAAAGCATTTGAAAGAATTCCTCATAGGAAACAACGATTCAAAGAACTTCCAAGGGAATTCTCTTATGAAAGTTCACAAACATCGATCTCTTCTATGGATAAAATTGACACAACTGAAATATTAGCTCAGGACACCACTCTCTTTGAGAATATCGAAGAAAAGCTCCGTGATAAAAGCTATCTTGCTTCTGATCTTAAGATCTCTGACAACTCCGCAGAACTGATGTTCAACATAGGGTATTTTCGGACGATTAACTTCAAATGGGATGACAACACAATCAGTGTTTCTGGAGTCAAAGAATTATCCTTAATGCCCTTTCGGATATTGATGAAAACCCTTTCAAAGAAAGAAGAAAGGTTAAGTTTCTATGACCCATTTGAGGAAATTGAAGTAAAGACGGAACCAAAAGAATTATTAAATTCCCTCAAAGAAAGAGCTGAGATAGCTCGAACTTTTAATAGGTTATCTGGGGATTTTACAGCAACAATGGAAATTATTTCTAACAAGAACAATATTAGCTTTTCGATTAAAGCACCTAGTCTGCCTGAAAATATCGATCCACTTTATGATTTGACACAGAGTATTGGTTGGTTTCTAGAATTTTCCTTCCTCTAAACTTGAATAATCGGATAATTATTGTAAAATAGACTTATCAAAGCCTGCTTCTAGCACGAAAAATCTTTTTTCTTACGTATTTTCTCTGAAATACTTTCGTGGAAATAGTTCATCGTTTTTTTAGAATAATGTTGAAGAAGTAGGTAATTTTTAAAACTATTAAAAACATAATAGAAGAACGATTTCCTGAAATGGGATTTCTCAAGTAACGGGTACCCCAAGGAATTTCAATCTGCCTGCTGCAAGTTCAATGATCGTTGGACCATCACGAAAGAGATAAAAGGCTACAGCTATGTGAATTGTGACAGTATTAGTCGCTATGCTGCCCCCTTCATCCGCAATAATCGCTGTCACGTTATGTACACCTGGAGAAAGCTGACTCAAGCTGACTGTTAAGGTTGAGGGAAGCCACCACTTATTAAACATGTGGGAACCGTTTTTAATTAACACTTCATCAAGATAGATCTTATAGGAACCTTGAACAGGGTGTTTTGTTCGAAAATTATACCAAGTCTGCCAATTGACTGCCACATTCGGTGTTGTTGTCCATTCAGTAGAATTTATCGTTGGTGTGAATCGAAATCGTTCCATACGATAAATTCCGTACATGTATTCCTCTGTAGTCGGAAAATTCAATTCCCATACAATGTCTCCCGTATTATTTACTTCCACCAGTCTAGGACCGATGTCTGTATTGGGATGTGTTTGTGTGCCAAATGTTCCTAAGCGATTTCCATTGGGAAGACGATCAGCATCACCCCAAATGTTACTGTAATACTCCTCGGGAGCAGTCCATACCCATGATTCATGTGCCGTCATTGCAGTTTCATTTACTATAATTTCTACGATACGAGATCGATGATTGTCTCCTTTTGTTTGGTTGTGCATGTCATTGTCAAATAAGATGAATGTATTGCTATCTACCTTTTCTACTGAATGTGCGTGAAAGAAAAGGTGGTTTCGCGGTTTTCCTTGTAAGTTAAAGAGATCAAAGTCTCCATACGCTCCTAATGCCCAGAGAACTTCCTTAGTTTTATGGTCAATCTTAAAAAAAGTGTTACAGTTACGGGACATGTAATATAGCACATCCTCCTCAGGGTCATAAAAAACGGTATTCCCATGGGTAAGATCTCTTCTTTCTCCTGCATACATGTCTTGATATGGGCACCACCATGATGTGTTAATAAAATCTCGCGTGTTGAGAGACCACTTTTGGTTTCCATGCCAACTGTATTCGTGTATTCGATCAAATCCGTATTTGTGACCATCTGGCATTTCTATTGAATACCAGCTCATGGTAAAAAAGGTATTATTGTTTGTATTATACTCAAGGTCATGATGACCTCTAAAACCTAAATCAAGTGTGGTATTGGTAACGAAATTCCATAATACTGCTCCATCGTCAGCACCAAGTAAAACTGTTGTTGTATTGAATAATTCTACAGGATAGACATCCAGTCCTCGAGGTTCTTTAAGATAATCTTTTGCAATAATTACTTCTCCCTCCATATCAGTAATAAGTAGTGTCAAACTCCTTTTAGACTCATTTTGTAAACTGTTTTTTTCAAGCACAAATAAGTTATAGCCCTCAAATACGTCACTATCAGAAGTGTGATGATGATTATTATTTTCAGATTTGGTATTCAAATAGTTCAAAACATAAATGGTACCAGAAAGAACAACAAAAAAAGAAATTATCGATAGAACAGTTATTGCACGATAATGATCTAAAACGATCCTTTTTACAGTACTTTTCATTGTGAGGCGCCAGTCAAGTAAGTTATCTTAAAATTGGAGTAGCTAGGAAGAATTGAATTACTCTGAATTCCTTAAATGCGTTGTCTTATTGAGTTTTACTAAACGAAATGTATTGTCAGGATTATACTCTATTTGAGTAATTGAGCCTGTGTTCACATGGAAATCCCAGAAGTGAGAAGGATCTAATTTGAATAAGTATAGTAGTATGTGGATAATGACAATTCTATGTGTAATTAAGGCAACGTGGTTTTCAGTTTCTGTCTGATTACGTAAGTGTATAAACAAGCGATGTATTCTGCTTAATACATCATAGAAAGTTTCACCATTTGGTATTAAAAACGTATTAGGATTAGTGTACCAACGTTTTCTTTCTTTGACTGTTTTGAATACATCCTTGTGAAACTTTCCTTGCCAATCTCCAAAATTTAATGTAATTAATAGGGATTCTTCAATGAATTGGGCTTTAGGATGAAATTGTTTAGTAATTTCAGCAGTTTCTTTTGCTCTTTGTAAGCGACTGTAGTAAATGGAATCCAGAGGGATAGATTTTAGGGCTAATGCAATTGCTTCAGCTTGTTGAACACCAATTTTTGAAAGAGTTATGTCATACTGCCCACGAAATCGTGGCTCACCAATATTAAATTCAGTCTGACCATGTCTAACGATATATATTTGCAAATGAATCATCCTAGGTGTGTAATATGGCTCAAGTTCTCTTTAAGTATTGTTTTCTTAAATGATTTTAAAAAAAAGTCTTAGTTTAACCTATTCCAAATCAATTAGATACTTCCCCCAAACACGTAGTACTTGATTCATCCGTTCATCTCGTAGTAATTCCAGACTCTCCAATCCTTCCCCAAAAGCAAGCTCTAGATCCTCACTTCCTTCCCCAAAATAAGTGTCTAAAAGGACTTCAGCAGACAAATAGTCCAACTTTTTTTGACTGAATTGAAGGATCTCTTCAATAATCAATTCTTTGATACCAACAGACATATCTTTTATTATAGAGTAGCTAGTCTCAAAAAAATATTTCTGAAAACGTCTCCTGAGCAATAAATCAATCATGAATGATGCATCAATAGCCATGAAGTAATTCCCTCCATAAACAAAACGTACTCTTCGAATTTGGGTACTACCAAAGGAAATATATTTAGGTTTCGTACCCCCAAAGAGAGTAGAGATGAATTCAATGATTGCAGCGAAATACCCACCTATAACCAAGTCATTTTTGATATTGTATGAGAATGGAATACTTCCCCCACCTACTTCAGAGATCAAACACCAGCTGGCTGATGGTAAATAATCAATCGGTTCAATCTGTTTTCTTAGATAAAAATGAAGCATTAAACACTCTTCAAATTTGAGGGTTGAAAAATTGCTTCCTGACCTTCCCACAATCGTATAGATCAAATCATCTTTGAGATACACATCATTAATATCTAGAATGATATCTCTATATTTCTTTTCAATTACTCGCTTTCCTTTTTCATCTAAATCAGTTATAGTGTTTGCATAGAGAATTGAAGCTTGGCCCACTAATACAGCAGTCATCATTTCTTTAATATCAACGGGAATTCCTCCTTGAGCTGCGATTAAAAGGAGTGTTGTAGCGGGATCACTAATTACCAAGAGAAATTGATCCTGTAACGAAACGATAAAGATTTCAGAGGCTTTCAATCCACTGTGTTTTTGTAAATCAAATGTTATACTCGCGATGCCTTCACCGAATATTTCTACTCCCAAATTGCCAAGGCCCACTAGAAAATTGAGTACAATCTTTTGAAATTCAGTGCTCGGATTGCCAAACGTCCATTTGATTTCAGTTCCCTCAACAAAAAGAGCCCAATTCTCTTTCACTTGCAAGATAGTACACTTTCATTTATTCTAATTCAACTTATACCATCTGTTTCCAACAGTTGAATATATATATAAATTAGTCTAATCCAAAATAATGCTATATAGAAATTAACTAGAATAGCCCAAATTGAGCTGAGACAATTGAGTGATAAATCATTTCAATATCAAGAATCAATAGATTTTCACACTCATCTTCCCCTTAGCCCTATCGTATCTTTTACTCCAGAAATAACAAAACTTCCTGATTTTGATGAATTTCTAAAAGCATTGAATGATGCTCATGTAACTGAGGCAGTTTTATTCTGTGGGCCTAAAAAAGGAGCCATGAGAGAGGAAAATGAGAACCTAGCTAAACGAATTCACTCGCTTCAACGTCGTTTTATACTCGTAGCTTGGTTGAATCCAAAATACGATACTGCTGCCGATCTTCAAGATTTAGTTAAAGAAAATGATTTTCATGGCTTGAAACTTCATCCTGTATTCGATAAATACAAGCTTTCAGACCCAATTGTGAAACCTCTTGTTGAAAAATCTATTGAACTTGAAGTACCGATTATGATCCATTCTGGATGGGGACCAGAGGGCCGTGTTCAGGATATTGGAAAATTAGCCGAGGAATATCCTGATGGAACATTCGTATGTTGTCATATGAAGGAAGAATACGGTCTTAACGAACGTTTTTCTCATATAGAGATGGCAGCTCACCAAACTAATGTTTATCTCGAAAGCTCCTATATTCCTCATCCCCGCCGCTTAGGAGAAGCAGTGGAAATTCTTGGAGCAGAACGAATATTATTTGGTTCTGATTATCCATGGGGAGCTCAGAATATAGGTTGGGAGAAATCAAAGGTGACAGCAGCTCCAATATCTTATGATGATAAAAAGAAGATTTTAGCAGAAAATGCTAAGAAACTCCTTAATCTTTAACCATTCGTTCAGTTCCTTTAAGCTTCACCCAGCTTCTCAGTCGACTGCATCAATTCAGCGATATTGGATGGTGTGAAAAATCCATCAAAATCACCAAACCTTTGAATATATTCGATAATATGATTAGTTGTTTCAGTTGGCGTCGTGAAGATTTGTAGTATCCCCTCCTCCTCGCTACCAATGATTTTTTCTGTAGTGAAATCGATTCTTCTTTGTTTTTGGACATCCACCACCCTTCTAATATCCTTTACAAGAAAAGCTAAATGATGAACTCTAGAGCCAAACTTTTGACAATACTGCTCAACAACAGAGTCGTCAGTTATCCCCTCGGAGATTACAATAACAGGAAGAGTTTCATGAAGCTGAATACATGTAGTAATGGCATTTGCATTAAGCACTTTGAAGTTTTTGAATTCTCGATATGGGGGTATAGTATTCATTAGTTCATCAATGAACCTTCTTCTTTCCCCTTTTTTCACTCTATAAGCTATATGATCAAGTTTTATAATCAAATTATCAATTTCTGAAGCTTCAGGATCTTTTTGTCTTTGAATTAAATCATCTATCATCTTTTCTCTGACCTTAAGAACAGTTCTCTAACCCTCATAACTACTTTTGCAAGATTTCTGGAATAGGGTTCGATAAATTGCGTATTTTTTTTTAAAATACAATTTCTTTATGGTGACGTATAAGGAATACAAAACAAAATACTACAGAAACGACCAAATATAAAATTATCGAATACTTCAATGGAGGAAATGAATGAGAGTATTTCAAAGAGAAAAAAGCAAAATTATGATTGTATGACTAGAAAGATGCTTGAATTACCTATATTTTGACTAAATCAATCGAGAAGTTGGTCAAGTTGCCATCGTTTATTCTCTATGACTTTTCGAGCATTAGGAGATAAATGAGGAAAAGTAAAACATGGGTAACTGGGCAGAATCTGGTAGAGCGCCTTTGTTGCGATGGCTCGGGCCCAAACTTCGGGTTTCTTCACATACCGTGCTTTTTCAGTTCTAATAAATTTCCGTGCAATGAATAACGCAGTTTGTTTAACGTGAAAAATCTCTTTTTTCGTACAATTTTCTAGTACTAATTCTTTATTCATAATCTGAACAACAGTAGAAATAATCGCTGCTTGATGATTTCTGGCACGAATTTTGATCCATTGGCCTTGTAAACCTGGGATAATCCGAATGAGTTTTAACTTCCAGGACCTTACATCATTCTTATTTATGTCAATATGAAGATAGTGATTTATTTCCTCTAATGTTGAATCAAGAAGAGTTAAACCACGAAAAGTTAAGTACAATTCAATATATCCTAAGTAAGAACAAACTCGATCTTCATAAGAATTAATCCTTAATTTGACAATATCCCGTTTTCTGAAGACGACAGTAATTTCTAGAAGCCATTTGAGTGGAAAAAATTCACTTAATTGAGACGCAATTCGCATATTGACCTGAAATCGTTCATCAAAATTAGTTTCTTCATGAGTAATCTGATTATGTAAAGTGGATATTCGATTGTAAGCTTTTTTTAAGGTATTGCCTCTCTCACGCATGAGAGAACCAAGAAACCAAGTCTCATGTTGTTCACGTGAAATATGAAAGTCATCGGATTGGTTCTTTCTTTCAAACTGTTGTTCAACAAGCTTACTAGGGATTTCCATAACCCAAACCTCCAAATTCATGAGCTTATAAAGATAATAAAATTTATCAATATATCTTTTATAAAGATTATTATCTTTATATAGGCTTTTTATAGGCTTTTTAGAAACCAATATTAGAATCAATAATCAATTATAAAATTTTGTGTAATCTAATCAATCAGAAAAAAAGCCAATTTTTTTGTCAAAAAACGAGAAAACAGATTTATTAATAACAGATTATTATAGAAGATGCCATTTAGATACTTTGTTGAGGTTCAACAACATGTCTAATTAGCCTTTTTTTTGTTAATCATTCATTCTTCTTTGAGTTTATCAGCCACCATCCCTTACCTTGGAGCTTCTGATTACCAATTCCTATTATGTCCACATTTACTACTTCAAAAATATCTCCCACATGTCTTCTTAGAATTTTTTCAATATTTTCAGGATTGAAATTCATCAGTAAATGAGATTTTTTCAGTTCCTCATATAAAATCGGATCTAACGTGTTTTGGATATCCGTATAATGAGTTGGTTCACCTCTCTCCATGATTATCCCCTTTGTAATGTCAACAATTAGCTTTTCAACTTGATTTGCGTCAATGGATTTATAGGATATGATATCAATTCTCCGTCTCGGCTTTCTAAATCTGAAAAAGTAATCCCCTCTTTGTGAGCCAAATGGTTGAAGGAAACTCTTTGCAGAGGCTCTGGGAGGGGGTTGATAAACGATTTTTTCAAACTCAAAACCATTCATTAATACGGATCTAAATAGTATGTTACGATATTTCAAATTGGGATTATGGAATGTAACAATACAATAACCTTCTGGCTTTAACCACTGAAATATTTTCTTAAAAGCTATTTGCAACATTCGTTCATATTCTACGTCGGATTTTTTCTGACGAGGATTCGTGATAATTTCTGCTCGGGCAATGTTGTCAAAATTATCCATTAATTGAAGCCAACATCCCCACATGTAGAGTAATTCTCCATACTGAATCGAGTAACCATAGGGAGGATCAGTTATTACAAGATCTACACTTTCTTCTGTGATCTCTTCAACCTTATTAATCGATGACTCTATTAACAAATAATCGTTTTTTTGTCCTTTTATTAAATCTTTAAAACTTGATGCTTGAGTTTTCTTCTTAAAACTTTCACGTAAGTTCTCCTTTGCCTTAACTAAACCTTGGCGACCTACTACTGCTCGTTCAAAAAGATTCCAAACATTTGATTCCATATTATTTGGACAAAACCAATAGCTTTGCTGTACCCAGGCGGAACTGTATGGACGCGAGGGTCGTACAGGAGTCATCTTAGAGGCTAAATGGGTCATCGAGGAAAAAGCGAACTTAAAAACCTCTTGAAGCTCTGAATCGTCAATTTTCTTTATCTGATCGTATAATTTTGCCAGAGAAATAAGATTTCTTCTGCTAAAAATTTCATCAACAGAATTAAATCGTTCCTTTTTCAAAAATGGTGTCTCATCACTATAATAGAGTTTATTTACTGGATACCAATATCGACAATCACCATCATCGTCAAAAAATTCGATTGTTTCACCATCTTCAATTTTTTTCAATAATTTTAGATCCATTTCATTAACAGGACTAATATTTCTACCGTGTTCAGTACATTCATATCGAACATCTATTAGATCTTTGTCTTTCCAAGTGAAACAAATTGCAGATACGCTTTCCCCACAATTACGACAACTAGTTTGATATAATCTAGTAATATCAGTTTTTACTTCAGCTTCAATTCGATTAAACTCTTTAATAATCCTATCTAAGCTAGAAACATGTTTTAATGTGTTTCTTGTGATGAAAATCGATACTGGATTGATATCAATTCCGACAGCTTTCCGTCCTAATCTAATCGCCTCCCCAATCATCACACCACTGCCACAAAAAGGATCACAGACAATATCTTCTTTTTCAGAGAAAGTTTGGATATATTCTCGAATGACATCCTCTTGTTTCCGGGCAAAAAACTTATGCATAACGTACATTGGTAAATGACCAGAAGTTGGTAATGCGCCATTTATATCCCTTTTTTCCGTCATTTTAACGTCTCTTTGGATATCAGGTTGAGAGTCACATCGAAGATAGATCTAATTCAGAAAAAACGTCTTATCCGTACTTATGATAGTGAGCTATTTAATATTCATCCTCTTAAATTGCAGTCCTATCAGATATGAGCATTGGAGTAGTTAGTGATGAAAAAGATTGACTTCAAAAAGGAATTGAAAGATTATTACTCAGATGTGTCTCCCAAAGAATTCACTATTGTGGATGTTCCTCCTCTGAACTTTCTTATGATAAATGGGCTGGGATATCCTGGTACTTCGCAAGAATATCAAGATGCTATGCAAACACTCTATCCTCTATCTTATACGTTGAAATTTATGATGAAGAAGAAAGGAAAAGACTACGTGGTAATGCCAATAGAGGGATTATGGTGGGCTGAGAATATGAACGTGTTTACTGAAGCTTTCATGGAAAAAAAAGATGAGTGGTTATGGACTTCGATGATCATGCAACCTGATTTTATTACACAACAACTTTTGGACCAGGCAATTGAAGACGTGAGAAAGAAAAAAGATCCGCCAGCTATTGATAAGCTTCGGTTCGAGAAATACCATGAAGGTCTTTCCGTTCAGATATTATATTTTGGCTCTTATTCCGATGAGGGTCCAACAATCTCTCGAATGCATCAATATGCCGAAGATCAAGGATATCGATTACGAGGTAAGCACCACGAAATCTATCTTTCTGATCCTCGGAGAACAAAACCCGAAAGGCTTAAAACTATCATTCGACAACCCATAGAGAAATAATCTATTTTAGTTTCCTCATTTTTTAAAAATTAAGTTATTAGATTTCTTGATAGAGGAACCTCTTTTAAGAAAAATTCTTAGAGGGGAGAGAAAAAACAGAGACAACTTACAATGGAGTCAAAATAATGAGCGAAACAACCTCTACTACTTCAAAATTAAATGTTTTCATGTGGTCAACGTATGATATTGCCAATACTGTCTTCAGCATGGGAATCGTGTCCATGACAGTATTACAGTATGGAACACTGTTAGGAATGTTGAATGGTTTCGATTATAGCTTAAGTTACTTCTTAGCTAGCTTGGCTGTTTCGATTAGTACTTTGATTGTTGCTATTACAATTCCTGTCATGGGTACCATTGCTGATAATAACGGTAAAGGAAAACCAGGGACAGTTCTCTTTGGATCATTGACTATTCTTTTCACAGGGATTGTTTTCCTGTTAAATAACATTTTCATTGCGTTATTCTGCTTTATAGTCGCAAACATCTTTTATCAATGGGGGAATTTGTTCTACGATACAATGATCCCCAGGATTTGTCAGGATAAGGATAAAGGATGGGTTTCAGCCGTTGGGGTAGCGTTAGGATATTTTGGCTCTTTTTTCGCGGTTATCTTCAATTTTGCTGCCATAGCGTTTTTTACTGAAGCCGTTGATCTTCCAGATAACATTGGAACTATTGCACCTGATCAATATGAAACTGTAATTGGGGTGCCTAAAAGTGAGTGGATTGGTCACCTAAACGAAATGTGGTTACTCTGTGCACTCGGTTTCCTCTTGATTGCCTTACCATTCTTATTGACAAGAGAAAGAGCAGGAAAAAATCGTTTGGCCGAAGTAGGGCTACGTGGTTTACTTGGATCAGCAATAAGTGAGACTGCTGAAACTGCTAAAGAAGTCTGGAACTATAAAGATATGCGTTGGTTTGTACTAGGATGGTTTTTTGCTATCGATGTTGTTCAGACTGTCATCAATATTATGAAGCCCGCTGCCGTGGAAGGATTCGGGATGGATGAAACGACTGCTACCATCCTACTTCTTGTCGGAGTGGTGTTCGCTGTATTGTTAACTGGCATTGCAGGCCCAATTGCTGATCGGAAAGGGCCTAAATTTCTTGCCAAAATTGTAGGTGTGGTGTGGCTGATCGCCTTGGTTATTCCTATTTTCGCTGATAGTTTTGATGATACAGCTTCTGCAAATCTTCCAGTCTTTCTAAAAATTCTTCCAAATTTCACAGTCTTTATAATGGCGATTCTGGTAGGATTCGGAATGGGTTCCATTTGGGTAGTTCAACGAACTATGACTATCGAACTTGCTCCACCAGAGAAAATTGGCCAATACTTCGGGTTTAGTAAACTCGCTGGAAAGGGTAGCAGTGCTTTTGGAATCCTCCTATTTGGAGGAGTGATTAGTTTTTTTGCGTCCGCCCAAGGATTTGGTTCTAACGCGCTAGCATATAAAATTGGAATCTTTGTACTGTTAGTGATGTTCTTAATAGGATTCTCGTTCTTCATGTTAGTTAAAGATAGGCATCAGGAATATGTTGCGGGAAAACGTGCTCCATTTAATCACGAATAACCCCCTCCATATCCTCTTTTATTTTCTAAATTACTCTAGAACACATCATATTGCTGCAAAGTACGTATGGAGCTTATGAAAATAGAGATTTCCTTCTTAATATGTATCAAAAATTATGTAATCAAAGAAAAAATATCGAGAAGAAAACACCACCCAGGTGAATTAATTACTTTCAGCAATGAAAATACTCAAATCTGTATCTAGAGAAGCAGTGAACAAAAAAGCCGTCGCCTCAAGATACGAATTTAAATTGGACCCAATTTCAACTTCCCACCTGGGACTTTATTATTGCACAAAGTAAAAAGATTAAAAACGTTACTGAACGTTTCCTAAATGTGGAATCACCAATGACGAAGTCGCTGTTATCCCACTCAGCAACATTCAAGAGAAATTGACACGGTTTAAAGTCATTACAAAGTCACGAAAGATAGTGCTCAGTAATATTTACAGGATAAAGCTCAATCCCATCATTTGGGCAAGGAAAGATACTACATTGTCTATAAACGGAAGTAATCATTCATGGTAAACAAAGTGTCAGCTTTAGGAATTACAGCAATTGTTATTTCTAATTTAATAGTCGGTGCAGCTTTTGTTTTAATGTCTACTGATAACAATGAACAGACCAGTAATAATATCATTGTTGATGGTCAAGAAATTATTAGTGATAAGTTTCTGTACTATCACGGGATTACAATTTCCTGGATCGCAGAAGCTGGTTTCAGAATCAAGTCAGGAGATCTCATCGTTTACATTGATCCCTATATCGTATCAAGTGACGCAGAAAAAGCTGATATCATAATCTGTACTCACCAACACGGGGAACATCTTTCCGTGGCAGATGTGGTAACTATACGTGATGACAATACAAGCCTCTATACACCAAAACCAGATCCATCTATTGATGGCACCGGTCCTACTCCTGGTTTTTTACTCACGCTAGGACTTGGAAATGTAAGCTTTATAGAGCCAGGTATAGTGGTTAATCATTCTGGTATCATTCTCGAATTCGTGCCTGCTTACAATATCGACAAATACAATCACCAAACGGGTGAGCTATGGCATCCACCATGGGCAAATTGGACAGGTGTCATTGTTGAAATAAATGGAACCAGGATTTATCACGCTGGGGACAGTGGACACATTCCTGAAATGGAACAGATAGATTGTGACATTTTCTTGGTACCCATCGGGGGGGTAGCGGTGATGACACCCCGAGAGGCAGCTGAAGCTGTAGAATCTCTTAAAATAACATCAAATTTAAAGTATGCAATTCCCATGCACTATACTTATTTTCCTGGGATGGATGATTTTCCAAATTCGCCAGCATCGGAATTTGTAGCAAAAGCTAACTGCACTGTTGTTATTTTAAAGCCAGAGTGGGCGTGGACGGCCGAAACAAATACTACTAGTTCCTCAATAGTGACAGGTACTACCAAGACATCACAAGTCACAGCTAATGGGAGCCAATCTTCTACTCCACTTACGACCCCTGGGTTGGGGATTGCCACTCTCTTAATTGTATTCTCAGTCTATTCAACAAGAAGAAAATCTCGTAAGTAATTTGTTGGGGAGAAAAATCCTGATCAGTGATAAGGATAATGAAGGATCGCACGGGACAGATTATTCTGTATGGTTTAGAATCCATGATGGTGCATTACTTTGGATGAGTTGTGTAAAAAAACGTAACTTTCTCCTCCCTTCCCTTTTTCTTAACAGCTGGGATTCTTTGATCGCTTCAGTTAAAGTCAAACTAAAATATGAATAAAAATCATTGAGAACTTAGGGAAAAAAATGTATCGAAAGAGAGTGATGAGAGGATTTTTAATTAATTTTGTTATTATTTTGAGTCTACAATTTCCCTGGATGAAAGCTATTGAAAATAAAAATATTTCTTCTCTAGATGGTCATATCACGGATGAGGGGACAAATATTATCCAAATTCAACTAAATCAAACCCTTGGTGGGCCAGAAAGAGACTATGCTATTGAAGCAATTCAGACTGCGGATGGTGGGTTCCTCATTGCTGGTTCCACTGAATCTTATGGTGAAGGAGATTTAGATATGTGGTTATTAAAAACAAATAGTACTGGATCTGTGGAATGGAATCAGACTTACGATATCTTCGGGAGTGATAGGGTTCGTGACCTCATCCTGACTACGGATGGGGGATTCCTCTTAGTTGGTACTTCAACATTTGAAAATATGTTACCTGTGATATCCATTGGATCAGTATTGAAATTATACGCTAATGGAACGGTAGAATGGCACCAGTCTTATTTTTATGACCGATCACCTGAGTATGGTGATGAACACTCTTTTTTGGATTCAGTAATTCAGACGAAAGATGGGGGGTTCCTCCTTGCTGGTGAGACTGCAGATTATTATGTCGGTGACTCTGGGCCTAATAATATGGATATGTGGCTGGTGAAAACTGATGTCAAAGGCTCTGTGGAATGGAATCATATTTATGGGTCAAGGGATGATAGTGGTTACTCCGTAATTCAGACTACTGATGGTGGGTTCCTCATTGCTGGTGAGGCGGCAGAGTATCAAACCTCTGAACACATAGTATATCCCCATAATATGGATACGTGGCTTGTGAAGACTTATGTCAATGGTTCTGTTGAATGGGAGCAGACTTATGGAGGATCAGTGCTGGAAAGGGCAGTTGAAGTTATTCAGACAACTGATGATGGATTCCTCCTTGCTGGTGTAACAAAATATTGGACTAATGATTCGGATATGTTACTAATAAAGACCGATGACAATGGAATAGTTAAATGGAATCAGACATATGGTGGGCCAGAAAGAGATTCTGCTTCTTCAGTTATTCAAACGGCTGATGACGGGTTCCTCATCGTTGGCACTACTGAATCATATGGAGCTGGTGATGATGATATATGGCTTGTCAAGACGTATGCTAATGGAACCATGAATTGGAATCAGACCTTTGGGGGAGCAGAAATGGATCGTGCAACTGGAATAATTCAAACAACAGATGAAGGATTTCTTATTGTAGGTTACACAGAATCTTATGGAGCAGGTGATTTGGACATGTGGATGTTGAAATTCTCAGAAACTAGAGATACACCCACAGAATCAATACTCAGAACAAAAACAGAGGATGAAACAAATCCAACGAATACTATTTCCGCAAACTTAAGTGAGTCAAAGGATTCGTCAGCTTTCATTCCTGGATTTGAGATTCCTTCAGTTATAGTAATATTCTTATTGGGAGTCATTTTTTACAAACGAAGGAAAGAAATATAGAATCTCTTAAGTTTGTAGATCGAAAGAGTCTCCTTCTTGACTACGTTCACTTGGAATGGAATTAATTTCACCATGTTGACTTAACCCCAATGCAAGCTTGCACAAATCTTGAGACTATCCGTTTTCAACATGACCCAATAAAAAATTTTCCCGTTTTCAGTTGTACTATCGTAATAAAGTATTAATGAATTAATTACATTCTTTGATAAATTTCGAAACATTTAAATATATTACACATTTTGATAATAACTGATGAAAAAAATCCAAGATCTTCTCTCTGCAAAGGGGTCACTAGCCATTCTCTCTTACCTTCAAAGTAATCCTGGCATTACTGTAGCGATGATTAACACCTATTTCACGAAATTCATTCACTCTCCCCTTACTACTGCGACAATTTACCGTAGGATCGAGAAATTAGAACAAATGAAGTTGATTGCCCGATTACGAACGGATTCTAATCGGCTGATCCTTACTCTCTACTCAGAGGAGGTCTTAAAAAAAAATAAGAGGTGGAAAAAAGTGAATTTTCAAACGTTAATTCAAGATTTAGGAAGTTATTTTGATATAGGTAATCCTGTGGCACATGATAAATTTGTTGTTTATCCTCTGATTAAAACAGATGTATCTTCAGTTGTTTCAGGCTTACTTGAGGCGGAGGAACGAGAACTCGCATGGATCCAAGAATCAGAAGGATCAGAAAGCGTCGAAATCCTTGAAGCTATTAACAAAAGTAAAAATCCAGTGTTAATACCCTATCTTCATCAGGTTGAAGGCGGAAAACAGGATAGAACCATATTTGAACCTATTCTCATTCCTATTGGCTATGATGAGTCCAATCCGTTAAAAATTCCTGCAAAATGCATTGAACAGTCCCGATGGAGATATTCTAGCTCTCGTGGTGAAACGACATCATTAAAATTCAAATCAGCGAAAACTCGTATGGCCTCACAAATGGCAAATGTTTCTGCGAAAGCTGGGGATCAATCAACAATTTGGGAAACAGTATCCGCTGCGGTAGGTGCGTTACAGCTTGGCGAGGAAGATGCACCTACTCATAGTTATCGTGAGATTCAAGAAAAATCATATGAGAAAGATGGTGATCTCAAGAAACTTCAAGAAACGCTGGCTACTGCCATCAATCTTGAGAACCAGGTTGGAATTGTTTGTGCTTATGGAGATAAGCTGCTGGGCCTCGAAATTTATGGTTCTCCTACTCTTTGGAACCAATTCAACGAACTCGTCCTCAAAGGATTTCTTACTGATAAAGCATTCATGGATAAAATAAAAACTGATCAGAAGCTACCCGCTAACTTAGGAGAAATCCTACGCAACGAATTCAAAGATCTCCAAGTTAATAAAGAAAAAGCAACAGGTACAGGGGATTTGTTCCGGTTTAATAATAAGAAATGGCAGGGTATTAGT
The DNA here is from genome assembly GCA_016840285.1 of Candidatus Hodarchaeota archaeon. Next base: position 39,155 of record JAEOSR010000134.1, read on the forward strand.
ATAAATTACCAAGGAAATCCTGTACATCTCTATGCTACCAAGGAGCAAGTCGATATTCTCAAGGGGAGAAGACCACGGATGCCCAGAATGCCTCAAATGCAGGTTCAATCAAATCTAGATCCTCAGATACAACAACAAGAAATAGCACTTGAACAAATCCTTGATGATTCAGAATAACCTCTGTGAGATTAGGACAATGTTAGACTTACTGGCTTCAAAAGGTACCAAAGAGATTTTGGAATATATCAGAAAGCACCCTAAATCAAGTAGTGTTGATGTAAATGCTTATTTTAGGAGTGATGAAGCCCCTGAATCACTTACAACTGCAACGATTTATCGAAGATTAAAGGAATTAGAACTGGTTGGTTTTATCATCAGACAACCACCTGATTCTAACACCTTTATTCTTACTCAACAAGCCATCGACATTCTTGATCAACAGATTCTTCAGCATCCTGAAATTACTGAATTAAAACGATCTCATCGATCTCTTCTCCGACAAATTAAGCAACATAGGGATGCCAATGTGATTGAACTACAAGAAAAGGCAGTATTGTCTCCTACTACAATTAATATAGGTTTACAGAAATTAAGTAATCTTGGTCTGATAGAACCTGTCAAGGTTGATCCAAAAAAACCAATACGGTCGTTAAAGCGTCCAGGACGACCCAAAAAACGTCATAAGCTTACAAAAAAAGGGGAAAAGGTGTATAAAGCGCAAAAAAAACTTGAGGAAGAGCAAACAAAGTAGAAGGAACCATTATGACAATAGAAGAAAAAGAAGATATAAAAATGGAAGTAATCCCGAGCTCACCATATGCTTTAGCCAATGGCGAGACTCATCTTTACATTCAGCTGAAATTAACGGGAGGGGAGATCGAAGTTGAGGGAACTAGGACAAATATTAACTTGGGAGTAGTTCTTGATCGATCAGGGAGTATGCATGGTTCGAAGCTCCAAAAAGCTAAAGAAGCTGTTGAATTCGTTGTAAATAACCTCTCGAAAGAGGATGTGTTTGCTTTAACAATATATGATCATAAAGTCGACACACTCATCTCATCAGCCAAATTAACTAACCGTACCGCAATCATAAACCAACTCCGTTCTATTCGCAGTCGTGGGCGTACAAACCTTCATGGAGGTGTCGTTGAGGGAGCACAACAAGTTGAAATAGCAAAGCATCTAGAGTATCGGAATGTGATGTTACTCCTTTCTGATGGTCTTGCCAATGAAGGTATTACTGATCGAGGCCGAATTCGGGAATCTGTAATGGATATTTATGGAGGGGGTATTGGTATTAGCACATTCGGTGTTGGTGACGATTTTGACGAAGATTTACTCGTTAATATTGCTGATGCTGCTGGAGGTTCTTTTTATTTTATTGAAACACCTGATGATATTCCTAAATTCATTGAACAAGAATTTCAAGGGCTTTTAGCGACTGCAGGTTATAATATAGAGGTTGAATGGCAGAAAGCGGAAGATCTACATATTCGAAGAGCATTGGGAGTTCCTTATGAAGATCGTTCATCCACTAAAACAAAAATGGGTGATCTCAGAAGCGGGAATGAATTATTAATTATTCTAGATATGACAATCCCTCCATCAGAGAGTCAGAAAATGGAAGCTGTGACGTTTAAAGTCAGCTGGGTTCCTCGAAGCGGATCGACAAGACTAATCCAAACCACCATTCCCTGTAACATCACATATACGACAGATGAAAGACTTCTCGCTACCGAAAACGACCAAGTCTTAGAGAATGTTCATATTTTAGAAGCCGCATATACACAATATCAAGCAATGGAGATGGCTGATCGTGGAGATTTTTCAGGAGCTCAAAGAACCATGCATATGTTTCAAGAAAAGCTTGACCGACAAATTTCTCAGACTGGATCTGCAAATCTTCAAAGGTTACAAGAACAGCAGAGTGAAATGTTAAAAGATGTGTTGAGCGAGGAGAAATATACTAAAGGAGCTCGGAAAAAACTGCGTTCCAGTATGTATGATCTTCGAAAAAGACGATCTTCATAAGGTGTTGCGATGGCACGGGTTTGCAATCATACTAGTCTCCCGTAACTTTCGTAGATCCTTTTTTTTCTACTAAAAGAGTTAAAAAGCAACATTCTCTTTTCGCTTTACTTTTAATTAACTTTTATTTCAGCTTTAAACATACCAGCTTAGATACTTAACATGATGTGAGATGAAAATATGTCAGCTAATAAAGAAAAATCATTCCTGAAATATGAAATTACGGGTAGTCCTGCTTTCTCAGTGGTGAGAATCTTTCTTGATCAACCTGGTCAACAGGTGCGAGCAGAGGGTGGCGCTATGGTCTATATGGATGGTCATGTCCACATGGAGACTAAGTCAGCAGGAGGAATTATGCGGGGATTGAAACGTAAATTCTCTGGTGAATCGATGTTCCAGAACTTCTTTTCACTTCCTGATGGCGCACCATCTGGTATGGTTGCCTTTGCGCATGGTGCACCAGGTGATATTGTACATCTCCACCTTGAAAAAGGGGAAGAATGGACACTAAGTAGAGATGCCTATATCTGTGGAACAACAAGTATAGAGGTAACGTCAAAATTGGGTGGGTTTAAGAGTATGTTAGGAGGAGAAGGCCTCGTTCTCACAAAAATTATGGCTGAAGGTGAGGGTGATGTGTGGATCGGCGGATACGGATATGTGGAGCGCCATGATCTCGCTCCAGGTCAAGAATTCGTGTGTGACAATGGTGTGATGATGGCCTTCCAATCGCATATGCAGCATCGGGTTTCGAAGATAGGTGGAAAAAAAAGTTTCGTCCTTGGTGGTGAAGGGGTTGTGATTCGATACACTGGACCAGGCATTGTTTACACCCAGAACCGCGAAATCGGCTTACTAGCTTCCCTACTTGTACCATACTTGCCTGTTACCCGATGATAAAGGGTTATCCCACTTCTTCTTTTTTTTTATTAATAGGGGGTAATATTTACTTTTGATATTTTAACTGGTGGAACCATTGCCATATCTTGCCAATGACCAGCCATGCTGCTAGGGCCAACCATTTCGATATTTCTGGCCATATCTAGGATGTTGTCTAAAAGGCGACATTTCTGGATTGGGTGTGTTATTTTCCCATTCTCTACTAAGAAAGTACCTTGCCTCAAAATACCCGTATAGTCTCCAGTTCCACCGTTTGTGACATATGCATAATGGAGAAAATCTAAGTAGACCCCTTTTCTCGTTTCTGCAATCATTTCTTCAATTGTACTATCCCCTGCTGTCATGTAAATTGAAGGAAGTAGAGGTAAAGGCTCACTTTGATAAAGTTGGCCAGGATAAATTGTCATCCCTGAAGCTGCTTGAATTCGATATCCTGTTCCGTTCGATGCAGTCTGAAATTGAGTGGCATAGAACGAATCAAGAGGCATTGCTTTATACACACCATTTTCTATCAGATTTATATCTTGAGTTGGTACCCCCTCATCATCATAAGCTCCTGACACTGGACTGGCAACTTTTAAAGAATCGTGACCTACAGTCATTAATGGTGAGGTGATTTCTTCCCCAATTTTATCTTTCAGTAGAGGCATATTCCGTTCTTGGTTTTGAGGATAAGTTAAGTAAGCTAACCAACCTAAGAAAGTTGATACAGACATAGCACTTAGAATAATTTCGTAAGAATTGGCCTCTATTTTTTGTCCATCAAGACTTCTAACTGCCATGTCTGCTGCATGGCTTGAAAGAGAAGTAGTATCTATTTCACTATATTTCCATCCTGCAGAAGAATCTGATCCTTCCCGTCTGTCTTTAACCGATTCAGCGACCGCTAGTAACTCCATATTCCAGTAGGTACCCTTTTCTGAAATATCCAATCCATTAGTATTCATGATCTGTTTTGAGTATTCCACCAGATGAGTCGGCCCCGCAGCTTCTTTAATTGCCGAATTTAATTCCAATGTCTCTTGTAACATCTGATTGACTTGTTCATTGATATCATAATACGAGAATATCATTTCAGCAAGTTTTTTATCATATAATTTGTTTTCTCGAGTAGCTTTCCGGGGTAGCGTAAAAGAATAATCATGTTTGAGTTTTCGGTATCTTGATAAGGCCAGAGCTTCCTCGATAGAGTCTAAAATGGATTTATCAGAAAAATCACATGTTGAGGAAAACCCTAATCCATGATCTTTCGATAAGATTCGGATCCCCAGCCCAGCATCCTGAATCACTTTACTTTCTAAGACTTTCCCCACTGCTGAACGAATAGTTAATAGGTGATTCGCTCCGAGAAATACCTCTGCTTGAGCTGTGTTTTCTTGATTTTTTGCCTGTGTTAAAGCGTATTCCAAACGCTCTGAATAATCTAACATCATTATAATCTCCTTTTCAACTACCTGGTCCTTTTAAGGTAGCAATGCCTCGCATCGTTGGCCCACCATTCGAAACAGTTCCCCCTTGCATAGGGTCTCCTTTTCCACATCCAGACCAAAATAGCAGCTGATCATCCCCAGCTAGAGCATCAATGCTTTGGAGAAAAGCTGGGGTGGTTGCTGTTGCAGTACATGAATATAATTGATCAGTCAATTCTCCATTTTTAATAAGAAATCCTTCTTGACTTGAAATTGCCCAATTAAATCGCTGATCATCAATAGAGGGGATATTTGCTCCTAATAGATAAACTCCCTCTTTTGTATCCTCAATTATTTCATTTGATTTCCAATCTCCAGTTCCCCAGTAAACATTAATTTGACGAATAATAGGATGATACTCATAGGTATTGGCTCTCATAGCACCATTGGGTTCTACACCCATAATGAACGCTGTTTCCCTCGAGTGCATACGTTGAGTGAGGATGCCCTTATTCATCAGAGTTGTCCTCTTACATGGAGTTCCTTCATCATCATATAGCATATAAGCAAAATTATTTGGAATTGTTGGGTCATTATAGACTGTGACATATTCGGATCCAATTTTAGTAGGATTCCCTTCATCTTTACTCTTTCCTTTCCACCACGTACTCCCCGCCCAAGCAGCTTCCCAACCTAGAACACGATCCGCTTCAGAAGGATGTCCAACAATCTCATGAACCAGTAGTGCCATATATGAGGGATCAAAAACGATCGGGATGTTTCGGAGATTTGGCGCTGATTTAGCGTTTGCTAGGTTCAATGCCTTTTCTCCTGTCTTTTGGCAAGTTTCAGTGAGATCTCCATTCTTTCCAAGAATTTCGTGGCCCCCAGTTCCCCCCGTATCAGGAGTGGTTCCTCCCCAAGGTTGATAATAAGCACGTACACCAGATGTTCCCTTTGCTACGGCACCTAGATTGACATTTACTATCGGTCGTATGAACTCGATCTTCGTTCCTTCACTACTCCAAAAGAATTTTCTTGCAGCAATCGTGGCATAATCAACAATGGTTCTCATAATATTATCTGAAATTTTTAGCTCATTGTGCCATCTTAGAATCTCTTTAATTTTTTCTTCTAGTGATATTTCCCGAAAATCAATTTCACAGCTTACTTCGACACGATCTTCTGAGACAGGTATTTCTGCTAATTGAATTGGTGTTTTTGTTCGGTTTGCTTCGATTTGTGCCATTTTACGAGCTATCTCAACTGTTTTTTTTAGTTCAGTTTTATTCAAATCCTGAGTACTGGCAAACCCCCAAGCACCATTAGATAAAATCCGAACTCCTAGTCCACTTTTTTGGTAAGTAAATGCCTTTGTTATTTCTTCATTGATAGATTTGACTGCAATATTCTGAAAGAATTCCAATCGGATGTCTAGGTATTCATTTCCCTTCACCATATCTAGAACCTGCTGTAATAAATCTTCCAATTTTGTCGCTCCTAATAATAGTTGTAGATAAAATACATATAGAAGATCCTTTCAAGTATTTTCCCCTAAATATTTTCACAATTTTTATGTAATATCAGTAAAGACTCGTTTTTTTTTAATATTATCACAATTGAGACAATTCTATGGAACATCAAAATACCAAAGAAAACAGTGGCAAGTAATAATTCGTGTAAAACCTTCAGTACTTGAATTAACAATGACATTGTAATGGTTCACTAATAAGAGAATATAACACATTCTAGGCGCACTCATCTCCTGATCCAGTGTTGTCATCCACTCTTCTTTCAGTTAATAGACACTCATTTTCTTTTATTTAGAGAAATACCATGGGTAAAAGACACCTTAATCCTAGATCTGTTTTCCTATTCCTCCTGTCATAGTATTGTTGATGATAAGTCCTCTTCTTCCTTTTTGTAGGAGAAAATAATGGTTTTTCCCCCTCTCATCTCATCATTCTCCTTTAATTGTTGGTTAACCTCCTTCTACTCCTCATCCATGGAATTACAGTCATCAAACAAGAGGAAAGTTATTCGAGTAAGTGTTCCTATTTGGATAACGAACCAATCGAACACCATTACAAATATCTCGGCCGAAGAATTACTAGAGGGTTATTCAAATCTCAAAAAGGCACTATTATTAATGCGGATGTGAATGCTGCGTATAACATTCTGAAAAAAGCATTCCTGAACGCTGTTAACGCTGACAGGATAGAGGATGTCGGGTTACATCCCACACGATGGAGACTAGCGGCGGTAACGAGCTAGTTGATGACCTCATGTGAATAAAATTGAATTCACTTATATCAATTTTAATAACCTCAGTAAAGACTTTAATAAATGCATCTAGCGGGCAAACCCTGTTGGTGTAGTTATGACATCTGAAGTTTTAAACAGATTTCTTCGATACGTTCGAATTCATACAACAAGTCAGGAAGATATTGACGAAATTCCTAGTACTAAAAGGCAGTTTGACTTAGCACATTTACTGGTCACAGAGTTGCAGGAAATTGGGTTGAAGGATGCTTCTGTAGACAACCATTGCTATGTAATCGCAACCCTTTCCTCTAATCTCCCACAGGATTTAACTGATAAGGTACCGACTCTTTGTCTATTAGCTCATATGGACACATCTCCAGAGGAACCAGGAGAAAATGTAAAACCACAGATAATACGAAATTATGATGGTGGAGATATTATTTTGCCTAGTAATCCAGATCTTATCATTTCACCTCAAGAGACACCAAGTTTGAAGAAATTTATTGGAAGTGATATTGTTACATCTGATGGTACTACCTTGCTTGGAGGAGATGACAAAGCAGGGATTGCTGTTATCATGACAACCATAAAGGCTTTAGTTAGTAACCCTTCCATCAAACATGGTACAATTAAAATTGTCTTCACTCCCGATGAAGAGGTGGGTCATGGAGTGGATGCATTAGATGTTGAAGCTTTAGGAGCCGATATCGGATATACTATTGATGGTGATGAAATGGGAGTCTTGGAATCCGAGACTTTTAACGCTGCAGGGGGAACGATTATCATAAAAGGATTTAACTTCCATCCTGGGTATGCTAAGGATAAATTGGTTAATGCTTTACGTACAATGGGTGATATTCTTCTGCAATTCCCTGAAAGCCAAGCCCCCGAGACCACAGAAAAGATGGAAGGATATTATCATGTTTATGAAGCTACTGGATCTGTAAATGAAGCGAAAATACGTTTTATCTTACGTGATTTTGATTCCGATAAACTTGATCAAAAAATGCAAAATGTGAGAGATATTGTAAATCTGATGAAGGAGCGATATCCTAAGGCCAAGATTGATTTAGATCTGAAGAAGCAATATAAAAACATGAAGTATCAACTCGATAAGGTTCCGCATGTTATTGAGTATGCAGAAGAAGCTATCAAACGAGCTGGAGTTGATGTGATTCGGAAACCAGTGCGTGGAGGCACTGATGGAGCACGATTAAGTTACATGGGTCTTCCTACACCCAATATCTTCGCAGGATCCATAAATTTTCACAGTAAAAAGGAATTTGTTCCTGTTATTGCAATGGAGAAATCAATTGAAACTATTCTGAATCTAATCCAAATCTATGTAGAAAAATCCATGTAAAAAAAAATATTACTAGCTTAAGGATCAATCATCAATGGCTATAAACAGAATGGGCAGATTGAAACCAGTATCTAGTGATTTTTTCGGACCTTTCAAATTTGATAAATGTGACGAATGTGGCGAATGCCTCACTCATTGCCCCATTATGGATCTGCCTTTGTCCAAAGCAAAAGAAGGAATGAAGAATTTAATAGCTGGAAATCCATCACAGATATTATCTGATTGCCAAAGCTGTTTTACATGTAATTTCTATTGTGAGAAGGGATGTAATCCAACGAGTTTGATTCTCCAACGTTTGATGGAGCAGTATGAACGTGAGGGTTTGCGAAATCGTGGCAAATACTTCATGACATTCCATCCTAACTACCCTAATTTTCGATCCTACACCTTAAAAAGAATGACAAAGAATGAACGAGCCATTCTTGAGAAGTGGAGAAGTTTAAAACCATTAAAAGGAGACACTTTGACCTATCCTGGTTGTAACGTAATACTGACTCCCACTCTTGTTCAATCAAGTCTGTTTGAAGAGTGTGATATCAGAGGACGATTGGAATATTGTTGTGGAGAGACCCTCTTTAGAACAGGGTATATTAGTAAAATAAAACAGATTACTAAAAGATTAGATAAATGGTTTAACATTTTAAAACCTAAACATCTAATGGTACTATGTACAGCTGGAACTAATGTTTTTAAAAATGTCTTACCAGACTATGGTCTTAAATACGAATTTGAATCAATAACTCCATATGTTGAATGGTTATGGGACAGATTAGAATCTGGTAAAATAGAGATTACTAAACCATTCGATATAAAAGTAACTATCCAAGATTCGTGTTATGCAAAGATGTTTGGGGACGAGTATATGGATCTTCCACGGAGGATCCTAGAGAAAATTGGCTGTGAGATTGTAGAACTCCCTTATAACCGTGAAAATATGAAATGTTGTGGGATAGGTGGTGGATTCAGCGTGGACTCTGCTTATCACCCATTAAAAATGCGTAAAGCCACAGTTCAAAATCTTAATTCTGCTAAAAAAACTGGGGCTGATATTTTATGTGTGTATTGTTCAGGTTGTAATCAACAATATCATGTAACCAAAAAGTTGTATCTAAAACGGTTCAAGATGGAAATCTACCATATGATTGAATTACTTCAGCTAGCAATTGGAGAGAAACCAGAACGAATGATTGATCATACTGCATCTAAGATGTTTCGTGGTATAATGGTTAAACAATTTCCGAAATTGTGGTCAAGAAGGCGATTTTTTCTTCCTCCAATTCCTGAGGATCCAGCAGAAGATGCTTACTAGGTTTTTATCGGCCTTGGAGTGACCTTGGAATGAAAGTAAACCCTCGGAATAAATCAGTGTTTAATGAATCCCTCTGTACAAGATGTGGTGAGTGTTTCCATTACTGTCCTGAATTAAGATTACCATTAGATGTAGCAAAACAGGAAATAATCAACCTTATCAAAGGAAAAACGAGTTCTTACGTCCTATCACATTGCACTACCTGTTTTTCATGCAACCTTTTTTGTCCAAACGATTGTAAACCGTACCAATTAATATTAGAGCGTTGGAATGACCTTTACAAGCAAAGAGGAGCTCCTCCCATATATCGATTCGTATGTCCTTCAATAGAACACAATCTTTGGCAGATGATACATGTTTTCATGACAGCTGAAGAACAAGCTTGGATAAAACGATGGATGACACAGACACCGCAAAAGTCTACCTTATTAATTGGTAATTACCTTCATTTACTGCCATTCATCTTTGGAAATAGTAGCTTGCTGAAAAACTTTACAACTGTTGATTTACTGGATCACTGGGAGTGTGGAGGCTATCTATATCAAGGAGGCTATCTAGATGTGGTCAAACACATCGCTAAAAAGTGTAAACAAGATTTTGAAAGGTGGAGAGTAAAAGAAATTGTCCCAGCGCTGGATGCTGTCCACTGGATGTTAACTAATGTGCATCCTGACGAAATGGGTGTATCACACAATTGTAATGTAGTGAATTTCCATGAATTACTCCTTAATAAAATCCAAGACGGTGAAATTCTTCTGCAAAACAATCTGAAGATGAAAGTTACAGTCCATGATAATTGTTTTTCCAAGGCTGGAGGTGGGAAGTACTGGGAGTCTCCTCGGCAAATTCTGCAACATTCGGGCTGTAATATCATAGAAATGAAACATAATAGGGATAATTCCCTTTGCTGTGGATTTGGATCTGGAGCGTCGTGGAAAAATCCATTAAGAATTGTTTTTGATATTATGGCTGTATCCGAGAGAAAATTTCGAGAAGCAGAAGCGACAAAGGCTGATGCTATGATAACATATTGTGGTGGATGTCTTTATTTGTTGTGGGCATCACGAGAGCTTTTTGGTAACAAGATCGATGTTTTTCACATTGTAGAGATTGTCAGAATGAGCATGGGAGAAACCATTAATTATCCTGAATCTCATATTAGGAGAGCATGGGATCTCATTACTATTATCAATTATCATTTGCTAATGAGTTTATTTCAAAAGCCCTTTTGGATTGATAAGATATCTCTTGATAAAAAAATCCTTGAGTCTAAACGTTATCTTGGTTTGAGGATTCTTAGAACGGTCTTTGATGTTCCAATTCTACGTATTCTCTACAGGAACGTTTTTCGTATTGTCTTGCCAAAAATGGTAACCTCTAGAAAATTTTAATCACATTTACAAGGTTAATCGCCGTAATAATAAGACTATAGCTTCTAAATTACTCCTCAGATTCTTTTAATTGGATTAAATGTTGAAAATATTTGATTAAATTCCATTTTTATCGATTTAAGTCCTTTTTAGTTAAATTGGAAAACCTTTAGAACGGAAAAGTTACTAAACAACTGAGTAGAAAAAGCGTTCATTGAAGCATATTTTTACATTTTTACGTATATTAGTACCTAGAAACCAACTAACATCTACATGGGATTTTAGATGGCAACCCGCGAAGAAAAACAGATTAGACTGGAGCTACCTTCCACATCGGGCGTTGAATGTGAAATAAGGGAAAGTTTAAGTAGGGAAGAATATATCTTCACTTTCTATCAAAACGAGCGTGCAATTAAATCCAGTGCTGTAGCGAATGAAAAGTTGAGTATAGATCAAATGGTTGATTTATTGAGTGATGCGGGAGTAGAATTCTTCAGTTTTTCAGCTATCTTCGACGTAGCGGAATTACTTATAGATTCAATAAAAAAAGAATTTCAGGAATCAATCCCTGGGGTTGAAGAAATCGTTGATCGTCCTGCAGCTAAGGTGAGAGACGATATTGAAGAATTAGCAGAGACTACATTAACAGCTGAACCAATAGTTGATAGTCAAGTCTCTGCTGAATCCGAAGCAAAAATTTCTATGGATCCCGGCGATAAATTATTAAAGAAATTTGAAATGCCCTACTCTCAAAGCGGGTATGCAGGGGTCTATTATTGTCGAGATGGGAAGTACTCCGTTGTTTTATTCCAAAATGAGACTCCTATAATTCGGAAAAAGTTCCCTAAAGACGCTATTAATGAAGATAATCTTGTTGCGTTAATAAGTGAATCAGGGATTGATTTTCTTTCATTTTCATCTATTTACGATTCAGCAGAACAAATCCAGAATATCATTTTACATCCTGAAGAGCATGTCGAGACCGAAAAAGTTGATGTAAGCACACAAATAGAAGTTGAGGAGGATATAGCAGTCCATTCGGAAGTTGTAGTACCTGCAGACGAAATGGTTATGATCGATTTATCCTCGTTGGATGTGTCAGAGTATACTAGAGCAGAAGATTTCGATAAATTTGTTGCAAAAGTCACGACGTTTGTAAATGAGGGGCAACCCCTTCCTGTTAAAGAAGTTGAGATTGAACAATCAGGTGGAGTCGATTGCATTATTTTACGCCAAATGGATTCGTGGTTTCTTCGATTCAGAACTAGAAGTGGGAAAATTTCAGACGCAGCAGAGGTAAATATCGATCAAGATGAAATTGCCAGACTTATCAACCAAGAAATACCCCAAATTTCCTTTAGTTATCTCTATGATGCGTCCGAAAAAGTATTTCTGGCAATAGAACAATTAACTAAACGGCCAATGGGAGATGTTATTCTGAATGTAGCAGTTGGTCATTTCTTACAAGTAATTGAACAGCATGAAACAGATGGGGATTTTAAAGCCGCTGCTAAAATAACTGAAGTTCTTCTTAAAAAATTCCGAAATGAGAATAATTCAAAAGGGATTTTACAATTCGGAAAAAAGCTCCTAGATTATTTTGAAGAACAAAAGATGGATACAAAGGCCATAAAGCTTAGAAACGAATTAATTGAGGAATTATTAGAGATTGACACTGCCATTTCCTTAAAATTTGTGCTAGATTCCTTGGATAGCTTGGAAGCTAATAACAATCACTTGAATGCAGCTAATCTTTGTGGATTGCTTTTAGACCATTATTTTACTGAAGAAGGTACTGTTGACACTCTCAAGCAAATTCTAATGCTTGGTCGGAAACAAATCGATTTGTATAAGAATGCGAGACTTCCTTCAGTTATGGAGGAGAATGGTGTAAGATATGCCCATTATGCGATTAGACAATTGAATAAGCTTGATGATCAAATTACTCCAGAAGAAAAAGAAGTTTTTATTGAAGATTTAATGTATCTCTTAGATCAGGCTTTTGAGTCCCAAGAAGAACGAAAGGCGAATTTCGAATTACTTGAAGCTCTTGAAAATACATTAAATCTACTCAAAGAAGAAACAGGTGATAAAACAACTTACAAAAAGTATGTTGAAAAGCTATTAGTATCACTGGAAACCCAGGGAAAGAAAAATAAAGCATTAAATTTCACTGTTGAAGCGTCGAAATATCTATTAGATCCAGAGAATTATGTAAAAGCCTGCGATTATGGAAATCGAGCAATAAAATTGTTTTATGAACTAGAAAAAATCCCTGAAGCTATAGAATTTAGTTTGGATGTTGTTAGGGAGCTTGTTGGGATAAAAGAAACGACTGCAGCCCGAGATTATTTGAAATTTGTGGAATCTCTAGTTAATAAGGCTTATGAGGCGGATGATAAAAGTCGTCTTGAAAAAAACTTAATCATCGGGGATTTATATGGGAAATTGGGTTTGAAGGACCAAGCAAAAGCATATATTCAAGCTGCTCTTCAAACAATTGGTGAACCAAAAAAGCGTGAAAAGATCGTTCTGGATTATGTTGGAGAACTCTTAGTGAGTCACGCGACTTTGTCAGCTCAAGAGATGATCAATCAAGAACTCTCACGATTATTAAATGCTCAGAAAATTAAAGAAGGAATAAAATTCATCCAAAATTTCATTGCAGAATTACGAAAATACAACCAACATGATATGGTTTTCGAATATATGAAATATTGTTCAAGTCTAATGATTCAAACTGAACATTCAGATTACAAAGTGTTACAAAATTTCATTAAGGATTTACAAGAAGCTAATGCTCTAGATCGTGCAGCTTTAATTTTAAACCAATTAATAACTCTTCAATATAACCAAAAAGATTATACTAGAGCTATTGATCGAATTAATCAATTTATTGACCATCTAGTAGAAAACACCGAAAGATTTGATTTAATTGAATATTATATCGAAAGAATAGGAGATACTTATCGTGAGATGGGCGATTCAGAGGGAGCCATGGATGCATTATTCACTTTTCAAAAGCGTATGCTCAACCTCTCAATAGAGCTAGCTCAAAAGGTAACTGATGCGATTCTCAAAGAATTAGAAGCCAAAGATGATTTCAAGAAATCCATCAGTATTGTTTCATCATTGATTGAAAAACAGTTAGAGTCAGGAAAGTACGAAGATGCTTACATCTTCAGTGTTCAAAATGCTAGATATTATGAGCGATTAGGGGACATTGGTAAAGTAATTCAATACTTAGAAGATGTTCGAGATAAATTTCTCAATTATAAACAATTTGAAGAAGCCAATAGAATGACCGATCTCATCCTCAGATTTGGACGGGGCCACAAAAAGTACAAACAGGCAATTACCTCAATGAAAGATTACTCTAAAAGCGCATTAGATCGAGGAGACACAACAACAGCTACAAAATTTGCTTTAGAAATGGCTGAATTACTAGAAGAAGAGGCTCAGGGGGAGAAAGCCCTTGAATTTCTGCAAATGGTATTTAACACGATATATGAAAAAGAGGATAGAGAGTCAGCACTACAAGTCTTTCAACGAATTATGGAGATTAGAGCAGAGAAAGATGAATTTAAGAAAATCGCTAAAAAATATATAGATCCTCTGATCCACAAGTACCCTGATATTAAACTCATTGAGATTGCCAATCAAGCAATAAAACCATCTTTTGAGGATTTCTTTTCTTTTACAGAGAAGATCTATGATAATATGCTTGAATCCAATGAAATCTCAGAAGAAATCGCAGAGGCAATTGTTAATTTTGTGAATTCAACGTATAATGAGGGATGGGGAGACGAAGGAGATAGAATTGCAAATAAATACGCAACTAGGTTTCTAGACATTGAGAGAGTCCCCTTCGCGTCACGTTTAATGGCAACAGTTTTGGAAAGAACCGAGAAACCTGTATCAGAAGTAATTCCAGCATCTTTCAACTTCATCAAAGGGCTTATTAGTAATTCTTTATTAGAGGATGCGCGAGAATACGCTGATCGTGTTATTACTATGGTTACTTCTGAAAAGAAGTTTGGTGGTGAGGGTAGAGTGCTTGCAGCAAAAATTGCAGAAAAGTTTGCTGTTTATGTGGCTTCCGAAAACCCAGATCTAGCATCAGAATACGCTTATCAGGCATCAACGTTCTATCGGAGTATCAATGATTTTGAAGGTGTTGTTACAGTCTATACAAATCTCGCTAATAAAATCACCTCTCCAAAGCAAGCTATTAGAACCTTTAAGAGAGGTATCAAGATCTGTAAAAAGTTCAAAGCTGATAAATCTGAAGCAAAATTACTTTCTCGTCTAACAGAATATCTTATTTCCTCTAATAATGTCGCTGCTATCGCTTCATTCCAGCAAACATTAGAAAAATACGAAGAATTACAAGACCTTGATGAATTATTTAACATCGCATATAATCTAATTGATACTGCTGTCAAGTCTGATAATCTTAAAATAGCATATACTTATCTTGATTATCTATCTCGATTAAGTACAATGATAAATAGGACTGAGGACATTGGGGGAATCATAGTCTTCTTGTTACGTCACGCGAAAGAAGTAAAGGATGACGAACAGATAGAGTTGGTTCAGAAATACATCAAAGAACTGGAAATAAAGCCAAAGAAGTACAAAAAAGACTATGCAATCCTGGCGGGGGAGAGGATGACTCATATAGAATCGCAACTCGGAGAGATAAAAGCTGTTGAATTAGAGGAAGAACCTGAACCCGTTCCCAAGCTTGTTAAAGCAGATGCGATTATTCCCCCTCCATTAGAAGCCCCTACTGAAGATATTTCTAAAGAAATTATCGAAGAAGAGATTGATGAAGAATTTGTGAGCGTAATAAAAGAATTCAGAGAAGAAGACACCCAAGTTGAAACGAGTCGTGAGGTTCACTTCCCTACTCCAGAGGAGATTCCCCCTCAAAGGATGGTTGAACCAAGTTTTGCGGAACTTCCTGGTACGGATGAGCCTGAAGTCTTGCAACCTGAACTTGAAGAGTTAATTGAGCCTCCACTTCATGAGGAACCAGATATACCAAAAATGGGAGCACTTTCCGATGAAGAGATCAGTTCATTATTCTCTGCATCACTGACTCCGAGTCCAAAGGCTGACATTCCTCAAGAGAGCATACCACAACTAATAAAAGAAATTCCTCCTGAAATTTCGGAGGAGAAAAAATCAGCTTTAACAGAGGATGAATTAGATTCCCTCTTTATTCCAAGTGTAGAAACTCCATCTATTGTTGCAGAACAACCAGAAGTATTAGAAGAAGAGATACCAGAAGATGATGAATGGGAGGTTGATGCTTTTGGACGATTGTGGAAAAGAGAAACTTTAACTCCTTCTGAGGGCGCCTTAATGGATTCAAAACTCGAAACCCATGAACCTCCGAGTGATTTATCCGATGCAACTCCCGACTTAACTCCTCTTGAAAGAATCATTCAAGATGACGAAGATAAAGAGGTTACAGAAGATATAACTACTGATATTTTTCATGAAGTATTAACAGAACCCAAAGAAATAGTTCCACAGGAACCTCAAATTGAATCGATTGCAAACGTCTTGAAACAAGAAGAAAAAACCGTTTCCACCGACATATTTGATGTTCCTCAAGTGGTTTATCAAGAAATCACTCCTCCTGAAGAAACAAAAGAATCTGAAGTGAAAATCCCTGATCTTGCCGATTTATTCTCAGATGCGCTTTCTGAATTAGGTACAATCAGTGGTGAAGCAGGGAAGCCTGACGAAGAGAAAAAGAAGAAAAAATGAATTTTCAAGACATCCTCAGTATTATATTTATTCGATAAATTCAAGGAAGAATCATATTTTCCTATTTTTCCCATATTTATCAGTATTGTATAAGGGAAATTTAACGATTTCAGCCTCGTGCGATTTTCCACGAACTTCAAACTGAATTGGAGTACCTTCCTCCTTCATCTCCGTATTTACGTATCCCATTCCGACGCCAAGGTTGATCAGGGGTGAGAATCCCCCAGATGTTGCCATACCAATTTCATGTCCATCTTTAAACAGGCACATTCCAGCTCTTGGGCTAGGCCCCTTTTTCTGGGCTACAAATCCAACACGGGTACGAGACGATCCATGTTCTGAGAAATATTCAAGTTGGGACTTTCCGATGAAATAGTGTTTATCCATGTGAACAAAAGGTGGGAAGAAAAGATCAGCCTCAATAGGATTAGTATTTTCATCAATATCATTACCGTACAGAGCTAATCCCGCTTCGAGACGAAGAGAGTCTCTCGCTCCGAGACCACAAGGTTGACTCCCAGCATCAATAAGAAGGTTCCAAATTTTTTCTGCTTTAGTTGGATTTTCTACGGTCGTGTTTAGGACGATAATCTCACACCCTTTTTCTCCAGTGTACCCAGTTCCAGATATCAAGAGTTCAACATCATCAAATGTCGCTGTTAGGATACACCAAGGAAGAGGGGGTTCAATTTTCCCCTTGAAAGCTGATAATAACACATCTTGGAATTTTGGTCCTTGTAATGCGAACATGGCGGAAATCGGGGAGATATCTACTAATGAAATATCAAGATCTGAATATTCGTTGAGAATATTTTTGATAGTTTCCATCCATAATTTAATCTTTACAAGATTTCCTGCATTCCAAACTACTAACCACTTATTACTCTTGATTCTTGCAAAAACTAAGTCGTCTCGGAAGCCTCCTTGTTCATTTAACATGAAAGTATAGGAAGCTCTACCGTCTTGGGTCTTTGAGAGATCTCTAGGTACAAATAAATTCAGGAACTTCTCTGTATCGTCTCCTTTGATCCACATCCGGCCCATATGAGATACATCAAAACAACCTACGCTGTTTCTTACAGCCATATGCTCTTCTTTAATTGAGCTATACATAACAGGCATCTGAAATCCAGAGAAATTAATTATATCACCATTTTCAGAGTGCCAATTATAGAGTTGAGTTTTCATGCTTGATCACTACGCCAATCAGAGTAGATTCTTTCTTCGTAACAACTGAGTAGGATGTTGAATCTCTTTATAACAAAAAGAGGTTTTAAAAAGTATTATTTTGATCAGATCAAATATATATCTAGACAATTGTTAACATCTTGAGAATTCTTTTAAATTTTAGTTGTTAATGTGTTAATACAATAACTTAACCCAATTTTTGAGAACTACTACTAGAATGTGATTGGTGAGAAGTATATGTCTTTAGATCCTGATTTTATGAAAATTAGATCCATTTTGGAAAAACATCATGATTATTGGCGGAATGCAATTCCCCTTATTGCAAGTGAAAATGTAACCAGTCCAGCAGTCCGAGAGGCTGCAATCTCTGACCTTGTCCATCGGTATGCAGAGGGTTGGATAGGTGAACGAGTGTATCCAGGAAATCAATACTTTGATGAAATTGAGGAATTATGTCTAAAGTTGTTGAGAGAGATTTTTGACGCTCCCTTCATTGATGCACGTCCTATTTCTGGTGTGGTAGCCAATCTTACGGTGTATACTGCATTTGCACAAGCTAATGATAAGATGTTGGCGATCTCCATCCCTGTTGGAGGCCATATCTCGTCTGGACCATTGAAAGCAAAAACTGGGGCATTTATAGGAGGAACAGCTGGAGCTGTCTCACGATTGGACGTTGACTATATTCCATTTGATCGTTATGGTTTAAATATTGATGTTGAGGCGGCTATCAAAGCCATTCGAGAAAAAGAGCCAAAGATCATCCAGTTTGGAGCTAGTGTTTTTCTATTTCCTCATCCTGTCAAAGAGCTTGCACCAATAGCCCATGAAGTGGGAGCTCATGTGAACTACGACGCTGCGCATGTTGCTGGATTGATTGCAGCAAAACAATTTCAAGATCCTCTCCAGGAGGGAACTGATACAATGACAATGTCAACTCACAAAACATTTCCTGGTCCTCAAAAAGGGATAGTGATAGCAGCACGAGAAGAGCTTGCAGAGAAGATCAAATCAGCAGCATTCCCTAGTACGACCTCAAATCACCATCTTATGCATGTGGCAGGCCTGGCAGTTGCTGCTGCCGAATTTAAGAAATTTGGTGTTCCTTATTCTAAACAAATAATTGCTAATGCAAAATTTTTAGGTCAAGCGTTATATGAAAGAGGCTTTCAAGTAGTATGTCCTGAAAAGGGCTTCACAGAATCTCATACTCTCCTGGTTGATATTAGTAATTTTCAAGACACAATTGGGTTAGGAGCTGATGTCGAACAACGGTTGGAAAAAGCTAGCATTGTGGCCAATCGCAATCTCCTACCGTGGGATATTATCGAAAAACGTCACTATACAAATCCAGGGGGAATACGTATTGGAACACAGGAAATTACGCGACTAGGAATGAAGGAAAAAGAAATGGAACGAATTGCTGAATTCTTTAAAGCGGTTCTTGTGGACCAAAAAGATCCTGTTAATGTTTCAAAAGAAGTTGCTGAATTCCGTTCGGATTTTCAAACGATCCAATATGGTTTTGAATCAGCTAGGAAGGCCTATGATTATATAAAGATTGCTTAATACGACTCAATAATTTGTTTCCATAAGTAGAACCAATTGATGCAAAAAACATAGAAATAAGACCAACAGGAAAAATGAAGATGAGATAAAGATAGAGAATTAATAAAATAGACATCCCTCTGGCGAATTCTTCCCATTCACCTGTTGGTGGAGGACCCGTAAATTCTATAAGCACTAATACACCTAATATTAAAGATAGTAATAGGATCACTAGAAACCCAGAGAATCCTACAGCAAGAATACCATCAGAATTTCTTTTACTCAAGCAACTAGTGATGAAAGAACTAGGAATGGCAGGAAGAACAAAAATAATTTCTGTGATTATTAAATTGAAAAGGAATGGGTATAGAATTGAGAAGTGAAAAGAATTTACCATTCCTATGATAACTAAAAAGACAATGAATAGTGTAAGAAAATAATTAGCCATTCCGACTCCAATTGATTTCTTCTCCTGTTGTAAGTCTCTTATTATTGATCTTAATAACGATACATTCTTGCACTTTTCCGTTAAAATATCCCCACATTTTCAAACTGTAATGAATGACAGAATTGAAATTAAAAAAAATATTGCACACCCGCAATAAAAGCTCGTAGATTTACTCCCCTTTTACTATGGTTTCATGGTCCAATCATTGGGGGAAAGCCAAATTCACTTCCAGTCATTTGTTGCAAGCCATTCTTCAACAGTTTCTTTGAGTGTTGCCCAGGGTTTACTGGAGTTAAGTGTGAAAGCTTTTGCAGGTGCCCAGTAACTAGAAATCTTTCCCTCTGCATCAGGATCCGCTCTTCTTCGTTTTTGCCACCGTTGGATGACCACAATTCGTTTATTAGCATCATCAACATTTTGGACGAGAAGGACTGCGGTCCACCAACGGCCTCTACGCGAAATAGTCTTTCCCTTGATCAAATGGTAGTATTCTGATTTATAGGGGAATTTTTCATCTTCGTTAGATCCACTCACGATGTTTTTCTCCCAGAATAGGAGTAGTTAAAAATCAGTTTTTTAAAAATGGCACCTTGGATTCGTTTTTAAGCGACTCAAGGGGTATGTTTATAAAAAGAGTTGTGCATCCAACTTAGGTGAACTAGAGGAGTAGAACTTCTATTGAGTGATTACGAAACCTATATTCATTATGGACGGCTGTTGGTGATTCTGCAGTTTATATTAATCCCTGTATATTTCTATTTATTATCTTTTGTTTTTATTGATGGAGTTATTTGGTTTTTAGACGCGGATAATTTACGCATTTTGTCATATATCATGATTTATGTAATTGGTCCTCTTATTATGTCTGTTCCTTTCTTCTTTTGGACTTATGGACGGAGATATCGAATTGGTGACGCTTATGAATCTTTTGGTCGGGAAGTTTGGCGATTACCGACCACAGTTAAAGCATTTTACGGTTTTAACTTTATTGTGGGCATTTTCTTTCTATTCCCCATAATTACCCCCGTTATTTCCCTGTTTGGTGGATATTTCATTGCACTATACGTGTTAAAATGGCGGGAAGAAGGAAAATTAATTTCAAGACAGCGAAAAACCATATTATTAACTCTATTATATTTACCATTACCACTCCTGGTAATTGTGGGATTTTACTTTGGTTATGATTTTCTTGGGGAGCAATCTGGTATTTTTGGTTTCTTTTTAGAACTGTTTAATATTTGGAATACTCAATTAGATGTTGTTTATACATCAGCATTGATATTGGCGGACTCTGCAACGATCGGAGGAATTTTATATCTAGTCTATGAAGGAGCTCAACAGGTTGATCATACTGTCAGAGTTCCTGGCCCTCTTATAACTCTAATTTCTGCTGCACTCTTTCTATTTTTGGAATTCATCTATTTGGTTATCCCAAAAGATGTCTTTCCTACAGAGGCCCTTCTTGAATTATTTCATATCGGTGCTATGATAATAGGGGTTTTAATGCTAATCATAAGATATTGGAAGGGACTTACAACAAGTAGAGATACTAGTATAATAGGTTGGCTGACACTTGTATTTTTTCAAGGAGTTAACTTCGTGTCTGGGGATTTAGAAGTTATTAGTCGTTCAACAGCCATCTTTTTAGCCTTTGGAATCTTCTTTTTCCTCTTTTGGTTAGCATATCGACATGCAGGTAGACGCTATTAGCTAATTGACTTGGCTAATTTTTTTATTACTTATTTTTTCATCCTCAAAATAAGGGATAGCTATTCTTATGAGCTCCAATAAAGGTGTTTCGCATAGTCAAATGTTCCAATCTCGTCTAGCCATTGAAGAGTGGATGACGATGGAATTCGAAAGTATAACTATTCAGTATGAAGAATTACTAGAGTTGACTGACCAAATACGATTCTTTGGGGTTAACGGATTAATCCAAAGAGAAAACAGAAAGATCAGTCCTTTTTACTTTCAGCTTATACCTCAACATGGAGAGGATTTTCTTTTAATAGCATTTTCTATTCCCATATTTCAATCATTAGATTCCCTAGCACTACAAACAGGGATGGAATATTTTGCTTCAGTAACAAAGCAGATTTTGTGTGAAAAAAAGGAAATATTCGAAGCAGAGGTTCAGGCTTTTGAAGATATAAAACGACTCCATCCAATATATAATCAAAAGCGTGAAATTGTACCGTACAAAGATTTCGCAGAAAAACTTGAGGTTCAATTAAGGATGAAAGTGAGAGTAGGCCTCCAAATAATTCCTACTAGCACTATTAGCGAGAAAGTAAAAACTGAAAGGATGAAACATCTTAAAGAATCCCGTAAAGCGAAGAGTGCATTGGCAAACATACATTCACATCTTAAAGAATATTCTCAGATCGTTAGTAAGTACCGTATTACTGTGAAACCTTATCTTTTTCAAACAAGTCTTGAAAGTCGGTTTGAACCAATTTATGTCCCTATCTTTACTTTAAACTCTATTAATCAAGTCAAAGATATTTTTTCTGTGCTTGTACTCACAGAAGAGGTCATTAATAGGATTGATAAACAACAATTGGAAATTTTATTAGCGCATGAGATAATTTTTAATCAATTAAAAGCAAAATTCTCTCGCGGAGTGCTGGAAAGAGAAATATTGTTAATCTTATCAGATAACGG
Organism: Candidatus Hodarchaeota archaeon; assembly: GCA_016840285.1. The sequence goes on from JAEOSR010000134.1 coordinate 61,428, forward strand.
TAAAAAAGAACCAGAGTACCTAGTTGAAAAGGAATTAAGCAAGTTTTTCAAATCAGAAGAGGTCACTAATGTACAAAATTTTATTCGAACACTAGTAGAAGAATTATTACAAGAGAATTACCCAGTTATGTCACTCGATTGATTCTACATCGTTAATCGATTCATTTAGGAAGAAAGGATACTTTCAGGCAGAATAAAAAATAATATATGGAATTTCGATTGAAACTGAACACTTCTCAACACATTCTTTATCCATAGGGAAAATAGAGCAGATAAATAATTAACGAACCTTTAGTTCAATCTTATCAATAAAAAAATCAGCTAAAAGACATAAAATACAAATAGAGTGCATAGAAAGGAATGATAATGACCGAGATTAACCATTTTGAAAACGAAATTCTTCAAGATGCAAAGGAGCAGGCAAAAAATATCCTATTTGAAGCTAAGCAAGAGGTCGCGAAAATTCTTGATCAAGCTCGAAGTGAACAAGAGCGGATATTTCAAGCGAAACAAATTGAGCTAGAGAAGGAGGAAGAACAAAAAGCACAACGTGAATTGTCTAAATTGCGAATAAAGAATAAGATTAAAATAAATAATGTTAAAGACCAATTATTAAATGAAATATTCACGAAAAGTCTGAAAAGGATCCAAGAATGGAAAGATAAAAAATCTGAAGAATATCGGTCTGCTCTAAACCACCAGATAATACAAGGAGGGATTTCTCTAGAAGGGGGAGAGCTTATGGTCAAACTTGCCCCTGAGGATGTGACTTTAATAGATATTAAGAATTTAGAATCCGAGATTACAAATATATGTGGAATAAACACAACAATTAAAATTTCGGCTCCTGGAAGCGATGCAGTAGACGGTGGATCAATAATAAGTAAAGGATTTTTAGCTGTACGTAATACTATTAAAGCAAGGGTAGACCGAAAAGAGAATGTTTTACGAGACGAAGTTCATAGGATACTTTTTATTAGTTGATCTTCAAGAGTTGGTTCGTTTAACGTAATTGATATTTTGAGGATTAATTATTAAGCATTGTGAGAGAATTGAAAAACATTAGATTGTAACAAAAGGGTTTTAGCTGAAAAATAAGAGGAATAAGGAAGAATCAACAGAGCTTCAACACTTATATCTTAAGATGAAATCAAAGTTCAAATGCCCAATTTACAAAACAGGGCAATTTCCCCAAATGTATAGGGGTGAAACCGCAAATGACAAAATTATTTGCCAAATTGAAAACAATTTCACTGATTACTTTGTTATTGGTTGTCATTTCCAGCGGGATAAACCAATCTATTCCTCCTGTCACGGTTATAGCGTCACCTACAGAACCTAGTTCCAATGGAGATCTACTAGTTATCGATGAGGTGAATATAGAAGCAAAGGTGAACAATCGATTTGTACCTTTAGAGGAATTAATTTCAGAGGCAGTTAGTCCAGAGTTTCAAGAAGAACCCTTTCCTCTGCTCCTAAATAATTCTCTACTTCGCATAAATGCAAGTTATTCAACTGTTGTTGGACGTTCAGAGAGTTTAGCCATCCATCAATTTACTCTCGATATCTATTCTGTCATTTCTGGAGAAGAACATGAGCTCAATCTCACTGAAATATTATCTCTCTATTATGATCAAAATGATCCCAATCTAGATATTGTAGAATTTGTCTTGGGTCCAAATTCCTCCAAATCGGAAGATGTTGTTCTTCCCTTGAAATTAATGACTTTTGGTACATATAAATTCGTCTTCCGAGTTCAGTATCATATCCATGATGGAGATTTGACGGAAAAGAGTAGTTATTATCATCGAAATATTACTTTTGAATTAGTCAAAAGTTATCCAGTCCCACCATATATTATAATTTATGCGTTTTTTGGTGTTTTAATTATTTTAATAGCCCTTATCATCTTTGGACTATATGGGAATCGTAAATATCAACAACTAGCACAGTAGAAGTTTTATTTCTATTCTCCTTGAATTTGAGTCTCGAAATTCAAATCAGGAATTTTTTGAAAACTCTGTTTATAATCTGTAAGATAAAGATTGTTAATTCGAAACTTGATCGTTCCAATCCTGGTCGAACGAAATGTAAAGGCTCCTAGGGTACCTGAAGTGATTGTTTCATGGTAAAAGACCTTATGATAAAATAATTTTCGTGAAAATGGATTATCTGTTATATTATCTGCTTCTGTTTGATATTCTACGCGAATAAACTGACGAAATGGTAATTTAACCAATATTTTCAATTGGAAAGGTTGATTTACCAAGACTTCCGTATTTCCACTGATCATAATTCTAATACCTTTCCAAAGAACTTCAGATTTAGAGATAAGAGCTGGAGCTTTTAAAACTGGAGGTACTAGGTATAGTTCGGAGGTAAGAGTTTCGCGGATCGCGAAAAAATCACACTGTTCATCAAAGGAATAGTCTATGGTTGTGGGGTTAGATCCAAATTCATCAAGACGATAGATGTTAAATCCAGAGAATTCTGGAGAAACTCTTGTAGGATCCAAAACAAGAGCAAAAGCTTTCGGGTGCATTTGCTGGTACATCTGTTGTGTGCGTATATCTGTGCCTGATAAAAAGAGACCAAGGCCAGGATGAGTGTGCGCCCATCCTACAATGACTTCTCCATGATCGATCCTGCTAGGTGAAATCAATGAGAACACTTTCTCATAATCAGTAATGTCAACAAATACAGCAGTACCAGATCCAATTGGTACAATGTCTGTTACTATTATATCATACTCAGTGATCCGTCCTAAGACCAATCCAATGCATTCTTTCCAGTCTCGTGGGTCAAGTGGATTGGCGTTTTCTAAGGCAAATCGCAAAAATTTTTCATACACGATTTTAGGGATTCTAATCATTTTTTCATCTCATTGAATGGATTTGTTCGAATAGCATGAATAAGAATCCCTGAATATACTAGATCACGGAAAACTGGTCTCATTATATGCTTTTCTGGATTAACAATAAAATTCCGTCGAGTTATCTCAAGGGTATCAATATGAAAAAAATGTGGAGATTTTCTAAATGTGGCCACAGTTTCTTCTACCTGACCCCAATTTGGCACAAAACAAATCAGGTGCCCTCCACTTTTTATAACAGGAGCAATATTTTCAATAGCTTCATATGGTGTTGAAAAGTCTAAGAAAAACGCGTCTAATTCACGCTCTTTTAGTGGTGAGCGAATATCTTGGAGTTTAAATGTAATACAATCAGATAATCCAGTAATTGCTAGGTTTTTTTGAGCATTAGCGAGATGATCAGCATTAATGTCAAAAGAGAACACATGTCCAGTTGGACGGACATGGTGGGCAAGGAAAAGTGTTAATCCACCAGAACCAGTCCCAGCTTCTCCAACTTTCATGCCAGAAGTAAGGCCCGCTAAACTACACGCGATCGCACAATCATCCGCGTAAAGTATTTGTGTTTTTAACCGGAATTGACGTAAAAAATCACGAACTGATGGCTCTAGAAGAATGAAACGTTTATTCCCTTTTTTCAGAAGATCTCCATATCTCCTCCCTATACACTCATTGTGGAGAATTTTCCCTAAATGAGTAGAAAGTTCATTATTTCTTGATAAGGTTACAATCCAAGATTTAGGATGATGTTGAGCTAATTCTATAATACGAACAATATCCCCTTCTTTTAGCACCAAAGACCCTCTTAATACATCATGTCGGAAAAAATCTTAGGGGTCTTTTTTAGTTTTACAATGGGGATGAATCGCACAAGACCCGTGTGAACATTTTCTAGATCTCTTTCTTCTATGTGGTTAAGAAAAGAAATTTGGTTATCTTTTGCTTGTAAATCGTAACGAACTAGGGATTTATCTTCTTCAATTGAGGTATTTCGAACTACAAAAAAGAGAACTGGTAATGCTTTATACTCATAATATCCAGGGAAAATTGCAAAAGATCCATAATAGACCTGATCATCATCTGAGTCCCACTTAAAAATAGTAGATGGACGATCTGGGCTTGAGCTCGATACTAATCGAACCAAGTCTTTGAGACTGTCAAGTTCCATCCCATAAGCACTATCTAGTTTCATGTTCAGTTTCCTCTCTGGATTTATCTTCATTACCGCTGTTCTCTATGCTTCAAGCCATAGAAATTTAGAAGTCGAGTTGCTTCTTCTTCAGAGTCAACAATTTGTTTATTGAATCTCCGACGGTATGTTTTTTCATTAAGTGAGTCAACAAGTATTACAACTTGCCGTTTTCGCAGTGGCGACAGAAAGGGTTCATATATAATATAGAAAATATTTTTTTGCATGTCAGCGATAACATAGGCGTCCGTTGGAACATCAAGACTTCCAGTGTGTTCCTGAATGCGATCCTCATGGACAATATAGATACGAACTGGATTTGTGGCAATCAATGCAGAGAGCCGCTTATGAATGTCTTCCATTTTAGAGGCTTTGAGATCATCCTCATTTTTGAAGTCTTTAGCTGTTACTTGAGAAAGGTATGATGAAATGATTCCTTGAGCGCGAGTAATTGCTCGCTTTAAAGCTCTTTTAAAGATGATACTGATAACGGTGGGACGTTCTTTTAACCGAGGATCAATTGTATACGTGGATGCTACGCGAAAAACGTATGCCAAGCAAAGGAGTTCATCATTTGAAGGTACTGGTAATGGACCATAAAGATCATGACTGATCTCTTCCCCAATTACAGTCATGATGCGGATTGAGAGGTTTAATGCTTGATCTTCAGAAATATGTTCTTTTGTTGAATTGTATATCACTTGTGGACCTGCATCTGCAAAGCTACTGATGATAATGCCAACAACCGGGCTTTCAGCGTCAGATTCCATAGTGATTTATTTCCTTTTGATGAAGACAATTATTTAGTCATATAAAAAACGAACTAGAAAAGACGATCCTAGTATCCATTTTAAATGTTACTTATGGAGGATTAATCACCCCTGATATTTGTGCAATGTGCGATGCAGCTTTCTCTGTTAACCCTGTTCGTCCGAGAACTGTATACATTGAATTCATTTTATGAGCTCTCTGAAGTGCAGTAATAATGGCCTTGGAGGGTATTTTATCTTTTAATTCTGTTAGATTTGTCGGGCAGCCAACCTTTTTCAAAATATTCATTACCTGTTCATTCTGCCCTTGTAACTTTGTCATCATAATTGTACCTAATGCGATTCTTTCACCATGGAGAATATCTGCATCAGGTGTTTCAGCGTGTAATGCAGCTGAGAACATATGTTCAGAACCGTAACCAACACGGATGTTGTTTGATGTTCCCATTAGTACTCCAGCAATTAAAAGGGCTTTTAATACAACCTGAACAGCATGTTCGGGATCGATGAGAGCTTCTGATACTTGACTTTGGAAGAGGGTATCTGCGTTTTCTAGAACACCTCCTACAAACCGTGAATACTTTTCTGATTTTATACGCCACGCATACTTCCAGTCCCAAATAGCCGTAATTTTTCCTACAGTATCACCTACCCCCGCGTGAATGTAACGTACCAAATCAGGATGATTTAATATTTTCTCGATGTCAGCAATTACCGCTATTGGCGGACGTGTTTCACCAATGTATTTTTCTGTTGGATCATTTAAAAAGATGAAAGGGGAAGCGAGGCCATCATGGGAAGTTGCAGTCGGGACTGAAATCATTTCTGTATTGTTAGAGATATTTTTGAGACAATATTTTCCAACGTCAATATTTTTCCCTCCACCAGCACTTATGATAACATCAGGCTTGTATTGCTCTACAAGATCAACATAAGTCTTTGCTGTCTCAAGAGAAGAGTTCTCAATGATGATAACCTCACAATCCATTCCCTGATTGGTTACTACATCAAAAATTTCCTCTCCTACAATATGTCGAGTGTAGGGGCCAGTAAGAATCATTATCTTTTGTTTTAATCCGAGGTATTGAATAACATCAGGAATTCTTCCAATCGTCGATTTTCCTATTATGATTGATCTTGGTACCACCGATTCGAGAATTTCTGATCCTGGCATTTCAATGCTGTCCTTGTGGTTATCCATATCCTTTTACAGAATTATTGCAATTCATAAAAAGAACAAAAAATTCTTTATGATTGCCATTAATTTATTCGGTCTCTTTGTGATTGTTTAGAAAACAATACTTCTGGTTTTCTTAAGGTTTTTACTTCTTATAAAAAAATCGATCTAACATATCCTGAATGTGAAATCCAACTTATGCAGGATTATGAAATATTATCTACCACTTATTCTATTATTTGGGAGTAGTGAGGCTGAAAAGGATGGGGAAAAATCGTACAAATGAAAGAATATTTGCGATTATAATATCCTTAGTATTTTCAAGTTATTTAATACTTTCAATTCCAACGTCAGAAGCACAAAATGTTACCCAAGAACTCGAGCGGTATGTAAAAGTGGGAGATACGAAAACATATATGATAACGAAGCTTAGCAAGAATGAAAACCCTTATGAATATATAGAGGAAGTAGACACTCCACAAGGAACAGTTAATGTTACCATGAAGAAAGGGACGACAATCAAACTCGAAATACTTGAACTAAATCATGGAGCTCTTCTAAAAAGCATCTATAACGACAATATAACAGCAGATGGTGATGATTTTAGTTATTATGTTCGTAAAACATTAACAAATAAGTCTTATTGGGAAGAATTCGTCGGAGAGGATGAAGATGTTTCGTTCACAGACAATTTAATGGTAGTGAAATCCGAAGATCCTGTCAATGAATCAGTTTATCGCCTATTCGTTGGAAAATGGAATTTTATGACTGGTTGGATGGAATCCGAAGCACATAAAGAAGCGAATTCAACACAGGTCTTTGCTGAATGGGAATTAGCTGCACTCAACACGGATTTAGATCAAATTACATGTTTTAATTTTCCAATATCTCTTTCATTTTTACTTATCACTTTAATAATCTACAGAAAACGCAGAAATAAGTGAAGTCAGGAAAGTACAACCTGTAATATCAGATCTTCTGTGTGGGTAACGGCTCCACTGCTACCAGACTGTGACGATGAATGATCTGTTGCCTCCTATGAATGAGTAACTACTTTGGGAACATTAACATAATATTTATAAATCCACATACACACCAATATTTATAAACTCTGTGTGTGTTTGTGTGTACAAGAGAATTTTAGTAAGAAAACTCTTTCTTCCTCTTAAGTAATGTCAAATAGACTAGTTCTTGTAATGTTTTCTGTTTCCTCTCAATAACCTCTTACCTTCAATATTCAGTGCATAATACTGTATCATCATCTCCAGCTTTAAGCTTTAAATATAAACGTGAATAACACCATACATTGGTGTTGAAAAAATGCATCTCTATAGATCATCATGTCTTTACTAGTGATGAATCCTTTGAAGAAGATAAATAAAATAGATTTTTCCTAATCATAAGACTACCATTATCATTTCGTAACGAATAATTGGTTACCTTTCTTTACAACCAATATTGCTTCCACGAAGGACTAACTTCCGAGAAAATGGGTAGGATATTAATCCAAATCCTCTAATATTATTTCAGTTTACAGAGGTTCAAATTAATGAGCAAAGAAAAGGAAAAGCGTTTTAGTCGTGAATTAGCTATTGACCAATTAAAAGCAGATCTCATAAGCGAATTGCCACCTAATGCTCAGGTGTCTAATGTTGTTTTTGAAGGTCCTTTTGTGGTTATTTATTCTTTAAATCCAACCGTTCTTATGGAAAATGGGGATATAGTTAAAAGTTTAGCAAAATCATTACGAAAAAGAATTGTCATTAGGTCAGATGTTACGGTACGAAGGGCTAAGGATGAAGCTGCAGCGAGAATAATAGAGATTGTGCCCGAAAATGCTGAAATTACCAACGTACTTTTTGATGATGAGCTTGGAGAAGTCATCATTGAAGCTAAGAAACCTGGCGCGGTTATTGGCCGAAGTGGGATAACCCTTCGAGAAATTGCTCGAGATATTTCCTGGCGTCCAAGAGTTGTGAGATCTCCACCTATCCAATCAAAAGTAATAAATTCAATCCGAAAGACCCTTACCAATGAATCAGAACAACGTAAACATGCACTACTCAACATTGGGAAACGTATTCACCGTTCTAAGGTCATTGAGGATGATTATATTCGATTAACTGGCTTGGGGGGGTTTTCCGAGGTTGGGAGATCATGTATGGTTTTAGAAACTGCTGAAACAAAAATTCTTATTGATTGCGGAATAAATGTTGGATCTCGTGAACCAAATCAGATGTTCCCATTTTTTAATGTCTCTGAATTTGATATTGCAGAAATTGATGCTGTACTTATTACTCATGCTCATCTAGACCACAGCGGTATGGTTCCTTTTCTGTTCAAATGGGGGTACCGAGGCCCTGTTTATGCCAATGATGCCACATTATCTCTCATGACGCTTCTACAGAAAGATTATATTGAAGTTGCAGGACGAGAGAATAAACTTGTTCCTTATAGTCAGCGTGACATTAAAAGAATGATTTTACATACAATAGCACGTCGATATGGAGAGGTTACTGATTTAAGCAATGATATTCGATTAACAATGACTCCAGCAGGACATATTCTTGGATCTTCAATTATGCACATGCATGTTGGTGACGGGAAGTATAACATCGGTATTGCTAATGATTTCAAAGCAAGACGATCAAGATTATTGGATCGAGCAAATACTAAGTTTCCCCGTTTAGAGGCCATGATCATGGAATCCACTTATGGTGGTCCGAGAGATATTATGCCCAAACGAAATGATGCTGAGATTCAACTAGTCAAGATCATTAATCAAACAGTAAGGCGTGGAGGTAAAGTGTTGATTCCCAGCCTAGCTGTAGGTCGACCGCAAGAATTAATGGTCGTTTTAACAAATTATTATCGAAAACGTCAGCTTGTAGACGTTCCTATTTATTTAGATGGGTTAATCGCTGAAGCAACTGCTATCCATTCATGCCATCCTGAGTATCTATCGTCATATTTACAAGACCAAATTTTCAACGAAGGCCACAATCCCTTTTTAAGTGAGATATTCCATACTGTAGATAGCCAAAGTGAAAGAAAATCAATTTTAACTGGAAAACCAGTCGTAATTATGGCTACGTCAGGTATGCTAACAGGAGGTAATTCTGTTGAATATTTCAAGGAATTAGCAGAGGATCCACGCAACTCGATTGTTTTTGTATCATATCAAGCTGAAGGAACCCTAGGCCGACGAATAGCTTCTGGAGTAAAAGAAATTCGTAGTATAGAAGATGGACGAATGAAAATGCTCCAAGTAAAAATGGAAATACATCAGGTCGATGGATTTAGTGGCCACTCAGACAAGAACGAGATAATGAATTATTTCCGTGAACTAAGTCCTAAACCAGAAAGGATCGTTTTAATACATGGTCAACGTAATAAATCTCAATCTCTAGCTCAAGCATTATCAAAACGATTTCATATCACAGTCGATGTCCCACAAAACCTCGAAACATTACGGTTCAATTAGAAGATGTCTTAAAGATGGGAAATTCATGCCTTCCCAAAAGGAAATTGGCTCAAAATTCAGAAAAAAAATCATATCTTTAATATTGGCTCCTCAAATATCATCCGAGGAGTTGAAAGCGAATATACAGTTTTATGCTGAAAATGATGAAGAATCAAGAAGTTTGATATACAATCGAAACTGGGAGGTTAGTTTCTTTTTATTTGAGAATCATTATTTACCTTCTATCCAATTTATTAGAGAATATCCTACCATCGATTTTCCTATTGTCAAAGTGGATGAAGGAGCAGTTCAATATATCCTAAATGGAGCTGACATTTTTGCTCAAGGAATTACTTCAATAGAGGGCAATTTTAGTGATAATACTATCGTACTAGTGAGAAATCCTCAAGATGCAGTGTTGGCACTCGGAAAGAGTCTGAAATCCTCTAGTGAGCTTCCTACATTTAAGGGGAAGGCTATTCTTAATATCCATTATCTTGGTGATTCTATTTGGCAAAACAAATTCTAATATTATCTTCTACTTTCCATTCACCCTTCCTAACAGATGAATAAAAGTGTGTGAAACAAATTTTTTTTTCATAGGAATTGGTTTATCTGGACTTAAAAGTATTACAATAGATACTCTTGATATCTTAAAAAAAATGGATGAAATCTATATTGAAAAATATACAAATTTCGTCTCTGAAGAAATTCCCCCATTCTTAAACCAAATCCAGACCAAAATTACCATTCTTAACCGAGAAGATTTAGAAGATAACGATCAGTTACTTTTAGAGAGAATTAAAGGAAAATCGGCAGCAATTTTGATTCCTGGAGATCCATTTATTGCAACAACCCATAATTCTCTTAGAATAGCAGCTATCAAACAAGGATTCAAATGTCGAATTATCCACAATTCCTCCATTATAAGTGCTGCGGCTTCTGTTTCTGGATTGTCAGCGTATCGTTTTGGTCGGACTGTGACATGTCCTTTTCCACATAATGCCAGTGATTTTCCATATGAAATAATCAAGCGTAATGAACAAATAGGTGCGCACACATTAGTCCTTTTAGATATTGAAACAAGGACTGGGAAATTTTTATCTGTGGATGAGGCAATTTCAATATTGTTGGGATTAGAAGAAAAGAAACAAGAAACCGTTTTCACAAAAGCCAGTTTAGTAATTGGTCTCGCTCAAATTGGAACTGAAACAGAGTTTATTTTCCCTGGTATTGCTGATGAAGTAAAAACAGTTGTTTGGAGAGATATCGGGCCTCCTCAAGCTTTAATAGTATGTTCAGAACCTCTTCATTTCGCCGAGGAAGAAGTCTTGAAGATTTTATGGAATATCGACTTATCAAATCGATAAGAAATTCAATAAAATTCTAATAACTTAATCGATCACTGGTCAATTGAGATGAATAGTGAACTAAAACCCACAGATCAGGTTTTCCAGACACTTCTTAAGGAATTTTTGAAATCAGCCTACCTATTAACCTTTCAGAAAGGGAGTTTTAGTCTATCTGATTTCTCAAATAGCCTAAAACGATCACATGAGGAAGGATTAGCACTCCTGTCAGTACTCAAGAGCCTTCATATGATAAAATCGGTTACGGATCCACAGAACCATTATTCTATTACAGATGGAGGTAAGAACAACCTAAAAATAGTTCTGACAGGTGGTGTTTTCGATATTGTACATCTAGGTCACTTGAAAACATTAAAAGAAGCAAAAAAACATGGTGACGTATTATTTGTAATTGTAGCTTCTGATGAAACTGTAGAAGCGAATAAAGGACGTTTACCCCTTAATAACCAAGCAAGTCGAGTAGAATTACTTTCACATGTTGACATTGTTGATATTGTAAAGAAAGGAGCTTCTGATGCCAAAAAATTCCTTGATATCGTCATCAAGGTTAAACCTGATGTAATCATCCTAGGATATGATCAATCGCTCTCAGAGGATAAGTTATTCCAAGCGTTAGTTGATCATGGACTTCAAAATATTGAAATAATCAAATTAGAAGCCAGAATCCCAAATGAAAAATCTTCTTTGAAATTTAAAAACCTTGACGAACATTCTTTCGAGTAAATAATTCCAAGTCAAACATTGATAAGTTATCGGAGGATAATTTCTAATTCATCTCCATCCTTAATCCCATATGTTGTTTTGACGTGTTCTTCAGCAATTAATTCGATCTGATTGTTATGATGGGTTCTATCTGGATGAATCAATGCTGCTGATACTTTCTTATTTCCTATTAATAAATAAGTTGGCCAAATAAAAACCTTACCGAATTTCCGTCCTTCTTTTGTGAACTCCTTTATGAATTTAGAAGGACTACGTAATATGCGTTCGAAATTTCTCAGACTAGATTCTTCTAATAATTGTATATTTAGAGTACCAGGATAAGGTTTAAATCCTAAAAGTGAGGTAAACTGATTTTGATATTCTTTTTGACTCATGTAATACGCTCCCTCTCCCATTCCTGTGCAAATAGTTCCTTTTAGTATAATTTTCTCACTTATTTCTCTTCCATCGGCAGTTAATATCATCCATAGATCGGTAAACACATGTTCAAGTGCTGCTACTCCTATAGGAGTAATTTTTATAGTATTTCCTCGTTGTTTATAGTTTCGAACAATGTAATTAGCATTTTCCATTTTTGTTAGTTTTCTTGAAGCGCTTTGTTGGGAAATTCCTACTAATTTGCCCAGCTCGCTTGTTGTACTGAATACTGGACGGCGAATACCCCCCATTTTGCCTATCGCAACAAGTAAGTTTAAATAGTCACTAATCTCAATACTATCTTTATTCTTACTTTTTACCATATGTATTCATCCATTGAGTCCATATACTCATGCTTATAAGTTCTATTTTTTTTCGGGTAATTCCTTATTCCTTTCTTCTATGGGTGTGGACATCAATCATATATTATTTTTGTTTTGATGAGTAGAAATCTCATAGATAGTAAAAAGTCATTATTTTTATAACTCCTATTAAAACGAGAAAATGACAGTACCAGGGGCGCATAGCTCAGCAAGGTAGAGCGGCGGGCTCTTAAAAAGGAACTACACAAAGTACTGTATTCTTTTAGAGTTACCCGTTGGTCAACTTGAATCAAGTGTGTTTCAAGTCTGAACGGGGGTTCAAGTCCCTCTGCGCCCGTTAATGACTGTTTCTTAGATAAATAAATATCTGGAGTGGCGGGCCAATAACAAATGAACAATTAACAATAGGTGTCGGAATCCCCCTTAAAGATGCTGAAATGGTTCGTCACCTTCTGCTTAAATCTAATCTTCTTCTTCAACAAAAAAAACCAATCAAGACACAGGAATTGGTATTTTTTCCTATCACTGATCCCAAGTTAATTCCGAGTCTGTTAGTCGATGTAAATTTTATATTTCAGCAAAAAGAATTTCCAAGTCGTTTGGAACAGAAACCAGTACGTGAATGTCTTCAAAAAGAATTTCCACATATTAAATGGGAAGAAATCTCCTTAAAATTTGATCAATTGGGTGATATTGCAGTTTTGAAATTAGATTCAACCATTACTACCCAATCAATTCGTCAACGAGTAGGTGAATTAATTTTATCTCGCTTTCCCAGACTTAAGGTTGTTTTAAATAAGAGTGATATTGTTGAAGGAGTCAAACGAATATATCCAATCGAGCATCTAGCAGGGGAGAAAATTTGGCAGACTTGGCATCAAGAATATGGTGTGTTCATCTTTATTGATTTGCGTGCATATTTCAATCCTCGATTAGCTGAAGAGCATCATCGTGTTGCCATGTCAGTAAACCCAGGTGAGAAGATTCTTGACTTATTCACTGGTGTGGGATCGTTTGCATTACACTGTGCAAAAGAATCTCAATGCGATATAGTAGCAATTGATATCAATCCTTATGCAATATATGCCTTGCAAAGGAGTATAAGAAGAAATAAACTCAAAGGAAATATTTATCCTATTATAGGGGATTCCCTGAATATATTGAAATTAAAAAGTCATTTTGATCGTATAATAATAAATCTCCCACAAGTTTCAGTGAATTATCTTCCATATAGTGCAAAACTTCTGAAAAAGAGGGGGATAATTACTTTTTACCAGTTCGTTTCAAAATCAGAGACTCCTGAAATACAAATTCGTGAGTTAGTCTCAAAAAAGCTAGCTAACATCATTTCTTATAAAGAACAATATTTTAAGGTAGGTAGAGAGGTCTCTCCTTCTCGAATTCAAGCAAATATTGATCTTCAAATTAAATAAACGAAGTTTCTTGGCAAATGTTACCATAATCTTGAGGAAAATTCTAATGACAGATCATAACGTGGTAAAAGAACGGTTAATTGACCATTACCGACGCAGAGGGTATGTTAAAGACGAAAAATCGTTTAAAGCTTTCATGCGAGTACCACGGGAGAAATTTGTCCCAAAGAAATTAGCATCATCCGCGTATGTAGACCATCCTTTACCCTTAATGGATACAGGCCAAACCATTTCTGCTCCACACATGACTATAATGATTTTGGACTACCTTGAATTAACTCCTGGTCAAAGAATCCTAGAAATAGGTGCAGGATCAGGTTATCAAGCTGCACTTATTGCAGCTATTGTAGCAGCTGATGAGGCCGATGGCCACGTATATTCCATTGAAATTGTCTCGCAATTAATAGAGTTCGCGAGAGAGAACCTAATTAATGCGGGTTTAAACGAGGCCGTTACCATTATCGAAGGAGATGGAACACTAGGCTATGAAGAGGAGGCCCCTTATGATCGTGTTATCTTAACAGCTGCTGGTCCAACGGTTCCTCCTCCTTTAATAAAGCAATTAAAGATTGATGGAACTTTAGTGATGCCCCTAGGTAGACCAGGACTTTGGCAGCAGATGACTCGGTTTCGAAAAGTCAGTGAGAATGAATTAGTCGAAGAGAGATTATCATCAGTTGCCTTTGTACCACTAAGAGGCAAGTATGGTGTCTAAAAAAACTTGTCGAGAGCTTGTTGATCAGCTTTTTGTCTGATTTTTCGTCTTTTCGAAACCATACGATGGAGTGCTGCTTCTATACGATCCTTGCCAAAATCACGTTCCTCGACCAGAAACTCTAGTATTTTGGAGATCTGAGGTTTACGAAAAGTGAATTTAATATCTTCATCGACTTCAGGAGATCGAAAATAATCTATAATTCCCTTTGGAGGGTGGGGAAAAACCTTATTGATCGAATATTTTACATCTATGTATTCGAGGAGGGAATTTGGTGTACGATATTTATGAATTAATTTTAAAGCAGTTTTTGGACCAATTCCTTTTATTCCACCAGGATTATAATCAGTTCCAACAAGAAGCCCAAGCATAATTAATTGGTCTTGATTATCAAAATGCAATTCTTCCAGGAGTTCCCTTAGTATTACTTGTTCTGGCTTTAACTCAATGTTGCCTTGCTTCGTCGCTACTCTTCTTCTTGTTACAGTTAAATTTCGAATTACTTTAGGGCTTCCAAATAGAAAGGAATCGTAATCTTGAGAAGCCACTGCGTCAAGTATTCCTTCCTGTACCATATGAGCCCCTTGAGCTTCAGCTTCAGAAGCAGCTTGAAGTGTAGGAATCCCAAAATACTCGACAAGTCGTTTTGAGTCATCAATTATTTGAGGGGTAATTTTAGAAGTCACTGCAGCAAATTTCATGGCACTTTCAAGATCTCCTTTGGCAATTGCTTCTTTACGTTTTAATTCAGCTTCTTTTTTCCGATCTTTTCTGATTTTGATCTCTTTTTCTTTAAAAAATGGAGGTTTACCATCAAAAATAAAAACAGGACGAATTTTATAAGGTAAGAGATTTGTCAAGCGATAAAAGAGACCAGAGAGATGACTAGTAACATTCCCATCCGAATCCGTAAGATATCCACCTCCAGTTTCACGATATCGAATAGGGGCCAAAAATGCGTAAATCATATTATAAGCATCTATACCAATCTTTTTTCCATACAGATCGGAATATTCAATCTCAAGACGACATTTCGTCAACAATTTTCCAATTTGAGTGCCCATTTTTTTCCCATTTTATCCATTATTGGAATATCATTACCATTTTCTGAAAAGTATTTTCTCTTAATAGTTTGAAGAGTAAGATACTAAAAACGATAAAATATAAATTCCTTTTCAATTAAAGGTAATACAGGTTGAAAAAGGAATAAATCTTTCGCTCGGCGATCTTAGTTCAATAATAATCATAGAAAGGGTCGGTGGTCTAGCCTGGTTATGACACTTGGCTTACACCCAAGAAGTCAGCAGTTCAAATCTGCTCCGACCCATTTCCCCTACGCCATATTTGAGTGTTTGACAATGACTAATGATTTATTACATCTTATTCGTGGTGCAGAGAAAAAAGCTGAACAAATAATCAATGATGCTACACTTAAAGCTCAGAAGATTATTGAAGAGGCTCGTTCTGAAGCTAAACAAATACTAATCCAGGCAAATACTACAAAATTAGATATAGAAACTGATCAGGTGAAAAAAATACGCGAAAAGCATCAAGCTGAAGTAGAGAAGCTTGAAACTAACGCAATAAACCGAATAAAAGAAATAGAAGAACAGGCTTCCAAAAATAAACAAAAAGCTATTGATTTCGCCGTTCGATCCATCTTGGAAGACTAATGAGGTGAATAAACATCTATATGACTGCAATTGGCGATCCTGAAACATGTACCTGGCTTAAATTAGCAGGAATTGGAGAAGTTTACCCCATAGAGGGAGATCATCAAGATCCATATGAAATTCTATCAAGTTTGTGGTCAAGAAAAGATATTAGTATTATTTTGGTAACTCAAAACATCGCTGAACGTTATCATCAGCAAATCACTGAATTTATGGTTAAAAATCCCTTTCCCATTATAATGGAACTACCAATATCACGAGAAGATGTTAAAGATCCCCTTACCGAGCTCATTCGGCAAGCCGTAGGTATAAATTTAGAGCTTTAGAATGCGGGGGTTTCCCAGCCAGGTCAAAGGTACCTACTTAAAGTAGACCGATAAAAGGAGCTGGACTTAGGATCCAGTCGCATAGGCGTTCGTGAGTTCAAATCTCACCCCCCGCACATATTAAACAGAAGATTTATGAGGGGGAACATCGTTTAAGATCAGGTAATTCAAATGGTTGAATTGGAAGAGATGTTTTTAGAAATCCAGAAGAATTTAGAGCTTGACAATGAGACAAGAGAGGAATTAATCAAATTAGGCCGGCTTTCAATTCGTAATTCCTCAATTGCTATACGACATTTACATCGAAAAGAAATGGAGACAGCTAGTAACATTATTGAAGAAAATGCTGCTCTAATTGGTAAAATTAATGATCTGGCAGAACGAATGAATTCCTCCCCTTTTGGTTTGATTCTTTCATGTAATCAAGAATACGCAGAATCCGTTTTTCTCCTCTCTTTCCTCCAAGAAAAACCCTTACCCAATTACAGCAAGTTAAACATACCCTATTTAGCCTATCTTCATGGTATTCCTGATTTTATCGGTGAGTTACGTCGAGTAGTTCTCGATTCACTTAGAATAAAAGACAATATTACTGCTGTTAAGGCTCTCAACATGATGGATGAACTTTATTCTTATTTAATTACCCTAGACTTCCCCGATGGACTAACACAAAATTTACGAAGAAAAACTGATTTTGCACGAAATATTACGGAAAAAACTCGAGGAGATCTTACCCTCTCTCTTAACAGAATAGATCTCATAACAACATTCGATAAAATGCTTAAAAGCCACTTGCAAAATAATAATACAAAAAACGTCGATTGAATAATGTAAATGCTGAACTATCGTTCTTCTTGTTGTTTTAACATTCGATAACTCAGTATTGGTCGCCTGGCCGCTTTCACGTCGTCGATTCGTCCCACTGAAGCATTAAGAGGCGCCTCAAGAATGGAATCATGTTGATCTGTATAAGCAAGATGACTTAATTCCCTCAATATATCAGTAAAGCCATCTAACATCTTCTTGGGTTCCGATTCCGTGGGTTCAATCATTAATGCTTCTGATACGATTAGGGGAAAGTATATCGTAGGTGGGTGAAAACCACGATCGATGATGAATTTTGAAACATCCAATGCTGAAATATTTTTTTCTTTTAGAAGTTCTCTTGCAGATAAGACAAATTCATGCATACAAAAAGAATCTTTATTAGCTGTAGTTGAAAATCCCTTAATCTTTTGACACATTGTTTTCAGATAGTTTGCATTCAAAACAGCCATTTCTGATACAGATTTTAATCCCTCGTACCCTAATCTAAGCATATAAGCATAAGCTCGGAGTATAATGGAGAAATTACCAAAATATGATCTAACTTTGCCAATCGAATGTGGATGATCATATTGGAAGAAGTATGTCTCAGTCGTGGGATCAAAATCTATTGTAGGTATAGGTAAGAAAGGTTCTAAACGTGAAATGACCCCAACAGGCCCCGCACCTGGTCCCCCTCCACCATGTGGAGTAGCAAAAGTCTTATGAAGGTTAAAATGCACTATATCAAATCCCATATCCCCTGGCCGCACTTTTCCCATTATTGCGTTGAAGTTTGCTCCATCGTAGTATGCAAGACCATCAACCTCATGAATAATTCTTGTAATATCCTCAATGTTTTGCTCAAACATACCTAGGGTGTTGGGGTTGGTAAACATAACACCAGCCGTTCTATCAGTAACAGCAGCCTGTAGTGCTTCGAGGTCAACACAACCATCTTCATTAGATGGTATAACAACGGTTTCGAATCCACACATTGAAACTGTAGCTGGATTTGTCCCATGAGCACTATCTGGGACAATTATTTCCCTTTTCTTATCTAAATTCCCTTTTGAGAGATGGTATTTTCGAATTATCATTATACCAGTATATTCACCATGAGCGCCAGCAGCTGGCTGTAGGGATATCTTTTTCATTCCTGAAAGTTTAGCTAACCATTTTGCTAGTTCATACATGATTTGTAATGATCCTTGAACTGAACTTGGATCTTGGTAAGGGTGAATGTTTTGAACTTCTGGAAAAGTTGTAACAAGATCACAGATTTTCGGATTATATTTCATTGTGCAACTACCTAGTGGATAAAATCCAGAATCAACTCCGAAATTCATTTGAGAAAGTCTTGTAAAATGTCTAACCACACAGAGTTCGCTAACTTCTGGAAGGCCGAGTGGTTCTTTCCGTAAAAGTTCTGGAGGAATTTTTTGCTTTGTACGATTGAAAAAAGTCTCTTCCTTCTCCGACATTTTTTCCACTTGATACCCTATTCTTCCAGGAGATGACTGTTCAAAGATTAGAGTCTTTTCCCATGATGTTTGTCTGAACAATTTACTGACCTCCATATTTTGATAGAAATTCCTGAATAATCTTAGTGAATTGGTTAATATGAGCAATTGATGTCATTTCTGTGACTGCTGAAAGATAACACTGCTTTAATTTTGGGAAATGTGATTCTAATGAAAAGCCTCCTTGAATATTGTTGCTCTGAATGAAGGAATCAAATTTATTAGCTGAAATCCGAGTATCTAATTGAAAAACAAATTCTTTGAAAGGGACTCCAGAAAAATAAGGTGAATTGATGCCAATAATGGAGTTTAATTCTTCCATGAGATATGTTGTACGAGACATGCAAATCTCTGCTAGTTGTTTCAATCCCTTTGGGCCTAGTAAACTCAAATATATAGTAGAAGCGAGAGCACATAAAGCATTGTTTGTACAAATGTTAGACGTGGCTTTTTCTCGACGAATATGTTGCTCTCGTGTTTGAAGTGTCATAGTAAAGGCTCTATTTGAGGATTTCAACTCTGTAGTAATACCAATAATCCTACCAGGCATGGCCCGAGCAAGCTTTTTGTCATTTTTCACAGCAAATAATCCTAGTAATGGGCCTCCAAAATTCATTGGCAATCCAATCGATTGTCCTTCACCAATTGCGATGTCGGCTCCATAATCACCTGGAGACTTCAGTATTCCCAATGAAATTGGTTCAACTCCAACAACAAACAAGCCCTCTAAACTATGGGCAATTTTCTCCACCTCTTGGATATTCGATTCAATGATTCCCCAAAAATTAGGGTTTTCGATATAAATTCCAGAAATTTGATCTTTATAAGAGTTAGCAAGATTAGTCAATGCATTCAGATCAACATTTCCTGATTCTTTGTCAAATGGATATGTTTTAATTGAGATCTGTGGTCCTTGAGCATAAGTTTTAAGGGTCTGAAGTTTTTCCGGTTGAAGATACGAAGGAACTAAAAAAACCTCTTTTTGCGTCACTCGGGTGCACATTAAGGCTGCCTCTCCTAAAGCTGTAGCCATATCATACATCGATGAGTTTACAAGATCTAACCTCGTAAGTTCAGCAATCATCGACTGGTATTCCCATAATGCTTGTAGCATACCTTGAGACATTTCAGGAGCATACGGGGTGTATGATGTATAGAATTCTGAGCGACTTATCAAGGCTGAAACAACAGCAGGAATGAAATGATGATAGATTCCCGCTCCTAAAAATGAGGGAGTGGTGTTTAACGTCCTGTTTTGTGAAATAATATTTCTTATGTGTGAAGTTGTTTCTTGCTCAGAATGAGAGACGGGTAGATCGAGTGCTTCGGTGAGACGTAATTTTTCTGGAATACCTGAAAATAATTCATCGATTGAAAAAACACCGATCACTTCAAGCATTGTGTTTATTTGAGCTTCAGTTTGAGGCAGATAAGGGTGAAGGGTTGTCACAGTGATTTTCACCTTTTAATGATATAGACTTTCTATTGTGAAAAACAATTACTTTCTCTATTTTAAACTAATCGGCACATACCGAGAAGAAAAGACAATTTACCTATCTTTAGCTTATTTTCCTTTAGCTATTATAAGGATCTTGGAATTCAGAGGATAATTTTATTGATTTTAGGTCTTTCTCTAACGAATGCGTCTTAAAACAATTATACTCATGCTAAAAAATAGTAACGGGAATAAGTAACCAAGTATTGAAAAAAATGGTGCTGCTGGAACTTTCATAAAACCCAAATCAAACTCGGTTATTTTTCCAACAGGGATCGGAAGAATTGATTCTGTTGTTGTTGTTAATTTTTTACCACTTAATCTTACATCCTCTGTGTTTGATGAAGTATCTCCTCTGATTCCATTTCTTAACCGATAAGTGACATTTACAGACCGTATAGCTATTGATTTTGTCTCAGTAGAAGTAACATTGTATATAATTTTAAAACGAATCATTTCATCAATGGGAAGTAGTCCAAAATCGTGATTGAGTTCATCGGTGACGTTTTCGAGATCAAGAGCAGGAACTGATGATAGTAATTCAAGTTCTTCTGGAATTTTGACCGTTATTGAGACATTTAAGATATCTTCAAAGCCATAAACATTTAAAATTGAAAGACTCATGGTGAATTGTTCCGCATGATACACGGTATGAGTATCCAATCCTAGATGGACTTGAAGAACATAAGCAGCTTTCCCTGAAGAATAACTGGCAGATTGAATAATTGAGCCACATGAAATACCTGTGATTAGAATTAAAATAATTAGCTGTTGTCGTTGCCTTCTTGTAGTCAGAATTATCACCAAACTGAAGGACTCTTCAAATAGTTTGTTGCCAAGAGTCGTTGAGATCGCCGTAGATATTATTTAACGACAATTTAACCATATTAATATACAATTTTAGTAAGTTTCTAATTTCATTCTTTTGTATTCCAAATAGGGAAGCTTGTATTCTAAAAAAATAATTTATTCTATCACTCGCGAAGATGATTTTTACTGATGTTTGCTAAGGAAAAGGGGAAAAGCTCCCCCCTAAAAAATCAGTATGCCACACAAGTTCCTCGAAGAGCAATGCGAGTTGCCATTTGGAATAGTTCTTCAACATTCTTCCCTTTTAGAGCACTAGTCTCATAATAGGGAGCTGAGTATTCCTTTGCAACGCTTCTTGCTTCTTCCATTGAGACTTCTCGTTTTAGAAGATCTGACTTATTACCAACAAGAATGAAGGGGGTTCCGGGGCTGTGACGTTTTAATTCTCGGATCCAATGTTTGACATCAAAGAAAGATCCTCGGTTTTGTAGATCAAAAACAATTAAAGCGACGCGACTCCCATAATAAAAACCTGGACGGACACACCCAAATCTTTGTTGCCCTGCTAAGTCCCACATGACAAGTTTTACAGACGTTTCTTGATTTATTTTCGTTTCATGCACTTCAATGTTCAAGCCTACAGTGAGATCATATGTTCCTGGAATTCGGTGATTACGTAAGTGGGAACATAATGACGTTTTTCCTACTCTTCCATCTCCTAAAAGGACTAATTTCGCGGTGAAATCTTGAACGGCCAACGATGTATCTCCTGCAATATTGTTTGTACAATAATTGTAGGCTGAAAATTAAAGAAACCATGATACTCCAGTAATATCCCCAAATTTTTTATAAAAGAGTTGGATAAAATACGTAAATAATCTGATAATATTCTCTTGAAAAAATATTTAACGATATTTATAATTATATTTTATCCCTTGAGACATTTACTAAGAAATAGGACATTTTTAAACAACCCAGAAACAGATGGTATACAAAATTGACTACACTTGAACAGAGTTTTTCACAGGCCAAGAATTCTTTTTCTGCTTGCCATTTTTTGGTTGGATTTGATAAATGTGAACGTCTTCATGGTCATAACTATTCTGTTACTGTCAAGATCAGATATGCTGACATAGATCTCACTTCAACAATAGATTTTCGAACAGTAAACAATGCAATTAAACAGGAATTACAACTATTAGATCAAAAAATCCTTCTCCCTGAAAACTCATCTAAGATAAAGATCCATTCATCATCAGAAGGAAAAAATTGGTTAGTTCATGTTAATGATATCAAAACCTATTCTTTCCCCAAGCAGGATGCTCAAATTCTAACTGGGATAAAACAAACCACAACTGAGAGTTTAGCTTTCTATTTACATCAAAAATTCAGTTCTTGGTTCCATAAGCACCACTCTGATTTAATAAGCACTCTAGATATCACTGTTGCTGAAAATCTTGGTAATCAAGTCACATATTCTGGTCCTGTGGCAATAATTAGTCCCAGCGATTCCCTGTAATAATTAAATACACTATTACGAGAATACCAATGATTAGAAACCCTCCTAAAAATATTAAGAGACCTAATCCTAAAATCGTCATGATAATTGTCATTAAGTCCATATTTATTTCCCCTGAAGAAGAGATCAGAACGACAAAATTCTTACTGATGAAAACCTACTTTTCTACGTATATAAAACTTACTAGAAAAATATCACACCAATATTCCTTAAGTAGAGCTATTTTCATATTCAAATAAGTTAATACGACTATTTTCTTGAACATGATCTCCCAGAATATATATAACTTCATTTATTCTTTTCTAAATGCTAAATAACGAGCCATCTCTAAATATCAGATAAATTTACCTTAATAGGTGGTTCCTCGTATTTTTCGAGGTCCGAAATAACATATTTTTTCAGACTTTCTAGGTCTCCCTTAGAAATGACGTCTTTGGACGAAATTTCCTTATCGAGTTTCGTTGGTTTAATTCGGAGCACCCAAGATTCATAGCAATCGCTATTTACAAGCTGGGGATTGTCTAAAACTGCTGTATTTACTTCAAGAAGGACTGCAGTTAAAGGTAAGCGGAGGGGGCCTATCCATTTATCACTTTCTACAGTTCCAAAAGCGGCTCCTTGTGGAAATTCCTTTCCAAGAGGGCGTGTCCTGATATGAAGAAGAGGTCCTGCTTGTTGCTGCCCAAAAGAGTCAAACCCTATCTCAAAGCTAGAGTTAACAGGTTTGAACCAAATGTGTCCCGGATCACCCGCGTAGTAATGGCGGTCTAAGGGAAAAATGTAAGTTACTAAGACTTCTTGCTGGAGTTCCTTGTCAAACTTCTTTGTTGTAATTTCTAACTGTTGCTCACTCAAGTGACTCACCGGAAAAATTAACTGAATCTAGATCAAAAATATCTTTAATAAGATGTTCGATATCTTCCACATCACAGCTTGATTGATTATACATATCTACCTGGATAAAACCTTCGTTATGCCATGTGAGACGAGCTTCTTTAGCTCGAACGACCAATACACTGGGAGTAGTTGCAAGTACTTGATATTGGTGTTTTTCTAATATTTGGCGTATTGAATGCATGTCATAAGGTAGGGACTTGTTGAAATACACATTCCAACGTTGAGGATGATTAGTACAGCGGGTAACTGAAAATTTAGGTTTAACCATCGATTTTCCTCATTCCAAATTACTCCGAAGCATTTTTACTACATTTTAAA
Source organism: Candidatus Hodarchaeota archaeon (assembly GCA_016840285.1). The sequence goes on from JAEOSR010000134.1 coordinate 85,245, forward strand.
GCTATTTGAAACAAGAATTTTACAGGTTTCTTTTTGGGGATTTAGAATAATAATCTCCTAAGATAAAAAAATAGTAAAAATTAGGTTTTCTTGGGAAGTATAGGCCTCCCAAATGAAGAAAAAGAATTATGTTAGATTTTCACGTTTTTCATATCATTGAATTTTTTAGATTCTTGGTATCTCATTTTTCTATCAAGAATGAAATAATATATTATTCCTGCAAGTGCAATTAGAGACATAGAGAAATCTAATATTTTGATATCAGTAGTATTAGAAAATATTTATGATTAAGGAGAAAATACAAATTATAACACAAATTATTAGTTTTGATCTTATATTTCTCGCATATTTTTGAGTAAAATTTTATATTTGTGAATCTCACCTAAGACGGACTTCAAGTATTATAAGAAGTTTTATGATAATAAATTGGCTAGAAGGAACGGTTCCAAAGTGAAAGCAATATGCCTTATTTCTGGAGGTATAGATAGTCCAGTTGCAAGTCAGATTGCATTTTTAAACGGATTTCAGCTTTTTTTAGTTCATTATCATAATTTTCCTTTTCACTCATTTGGGACCTTAGAGAAGGTTGTAGCTATTAGTAATAAGTTAATTGAGCGCAACCCAACATTTCCCATGTCTTTAACAATCATTCCTAATGGTAAAAGCCAGGAAATTATATTAAATAATCTTCAGGGGTCAGAAATTCGTCAAACATGCTTATTATGCCGAATGCAGATGTTTATCAAAGCTGAGCTGTACGCCCATCAGATTGGGGCTGATATTATTGTCACAGGGGAAATTCTAGGGGAACAAGCAAGTCAAACTTTAGACAATTTGCCTATTGTTATCTCAAAAGTTGAGATGCCTACATTTAGACCACTAATAGGTTACAATAAAGAGGAAGTTGTACAGCTTTCGAAGAAATGGGATTTTTATGATCTTTCTATTCAACCAGGAGGTTGTTGCAATATTAATCCGAAATATCCAGAGACAAAAGGACGATTAGAGGTAATTAAACAAATCTTCGATCGCATGACTGACCTTATACGGACTACTGCTCTAGATGAGTTAAAAAAAGCACAAACTTTTTCACTTCCCGTTGATCTAGAGACTGTACTCAAAAAAATTGAAATTTGAATACAGTCTGGGCTGAAAATTTAATTAGCATTATATTAAGTCTCTTTTTCGATTCTAATGAAAATCCTGGTAACAGGAGCCACTGGATTTATTGGAAGCGCATTCGTGCAAGCGTTAATTGCCGAGAAAGCCGAATCTGACATTTATTGTGCTGTTAGAAAGAGTTCTAATTTAGAGGATTTAGAAAAACTAGATGTTAATTTTGTTAATTTTGATTTAACGGATTATTCAACTTTTGATTCTGCTGTTGATGGTAAAGATATTGTAGTTCATTTTGCATCTCATTATAAAAACTGGGATCGTGCACCTGAAGACGTTCTTTTCTCCCTTAATGTTGAGGCAACTCAAAAGCTAGCTGAAGCGTGTCTAGAGGCTCAAATTCAGCATTTTATCTATTGTTCTACAACTGAAGCTTTAGGAAAAGTCGTAAATGGCACAGAAGAATCAGATTATAATCCTGACGAGCTTTATGGTAAAACGAAGATGGAAGCTGAAAAAATCCTTTTAGAAATGCAAGAAGAGAGGAGTTTTCCGCTGACTATTGCAAGGCCAACTGGTGTCATTGGATTTGGGGATTGTTATCCATTTACAGACATAATACTTGCTGTTGATAAGAAACTCATTCTACTTCCCAAGTTTCTTCCAGGATCGGGAAAAGGAACCATACATTGGACAGATATTGAAGATATTGTACAGGCTTTCATTAAAATTATTGAAATGCCAGATAAATCTATAGGCCAA
>JAEOSR010000135.1 GCA_016840285.1 Candidatus Hodarchaeota archaeon
AATGGCAAGAATTGATTCAGCGCGATGCGTCGCTTCAGGAACGCCTCAAGATGGCCCGAATTGAAGACTATATCCAGGACGCTCTAAAAATAGTTTCTCAAGGTATTAGCAATCAAATGTCAATAACTCCTAGAAAAAAATAAAAACTTATCTATAAGGATGTATTGAAAGAAAAACCCGAGAAACAAAAATATGACAGCAAAGGAGTTGAAACTAACCTATAGGTTTTTCGCATAGTTCTGAAAATTAAAAAAAATTGGAAATTGATTAATATTTAGTACTCTGTATGAAAGGGCTGTCTTTCTTTTGTTCCAATTCCCATTTCTTTCGTTCATCATTTCGATCACTCCTCCTATTTTTTACTTATAAATCGTCCTTTTGTTGATAGATGGTACTACTTCTTTCCTCGAGATGAACGGTATGCAGGGTGTTTGGGGTTCAGTTGATTAGCTCTATTGTCTAAAGCAGCTTGATGCTCTGGGTTGTTTGGATTCATAACATCTGAACGTTGGGCATTTGGGCTACGTCCTGAAGAGATGAAATAATCTTCAGATTCATCGTAATATCCATAATCGGAGTCTTTTACTTGTTCAGAAGTAAATCTTTCTTGACGTTGTTCTTCATTTAATTCTATGATCGATTCAATCTCTTTTGGAATTATAGAGTTTTCTAAGTTAATCGTTTTATCGAGACCTATTCTCTTTAATTCTGGTAATTTAGATACTGGTGATAAATCAATAGATTCTAATTCGTTATAGTAATAAAAAACTACTTCTACTAAGGATAATATTCCAGAAGAATCTCCTGAAAAGAAAAAATCCCCTGAAGAGGAAGAAGAGATACCTTCTTTTAATCCTCAGAAGCCTAAGAAATTTATTAAATGGCTAGACGATAATGATGATATTTGGAAGGATTTTACTGGTAAAATTGGTAAAAGGGCTTATCTAAAAGGTAATAAGGATAAGCTGGGCTTAAACAATAATGCTGTTGATGTTATTATTGGATTACTTCCTGTTAAGCCACCACAACAAACACAGGCTAAGTCCACTACTTCTAAACAACAAAAATCTCATATGTGGTTATTCACGACTATTATGTGATCGAGCATGACAAAAGATGATACAAAACCCGCGAAGTTTATTTCGGAAGTAATTTCACAGCCTTGGCTTTTTCTGACTTGGGTATGGTGATCGTTAGCACACCGTCTTCCAGCTTGACCTTGGCCTTGGAAGGATCGACTAGTATGGGAAACACTATTTTCCTAGAATATTTCTGGGCAAAGCGTTCCTTACAGCGGCAAGTTTCGCCCTTGAATTCTTCCGTTTCCTCTTCATAGGAAGCGGTAAATTCCACGAATTCACCAGTTGCATCGATATCAAGATTATCCTTGGTAGTACCGGGTAGATTTGCTTTGATGATGTACCCGTCATCCATTTCATAAAGGTCTGTTAAAGGTGCGTAGTGCCCTTTTTCGATGACCATGGCTGTTGAAGAGTCCTTGAACGTCTTGGAAATTTCATTTTGTAACCTTCTTAATTCCGTGATAGGATCCCAAAATCTCATAGACATTAGTTTTCACCTCATTTTCTCGTGTTCTCTCGATGATAACCGGGTTATTCGGGCAGTAGCTTGATTGCATTAGCCTGTTCCGTTTTCGGAAACTTAATGGTCAGGACACCGTCTTTAAGAGTTGTTTTAGCTTTACTCGGATCAACGGGGTTGGAAAAGCCTATTTTACGGAGATATTTCTGGGCATAGCGTTCCTTGTGCAGCACCTTGGCTTTCTCAACATCTTTTTCTCCTTTACTCTCCACCTTGATTTCCACGTGTTCGGGCGTGGCCTCGATCTCGAGTTCATCTTTCTTGATCCCCGGGATGTTACTCCGAACGATGAATTCATCATCAGTTTCGTGTACGTCAGTTAACGGGGAAAATGTCCTATCAGAAGGAACTAAACTTTCTTCACCTCGTGAAGTGGAGAAAATTCTAGTCACTTCATCTTCTAGCCGCCTCAACTCCTCAAAAGGATTATATCGCTGAATTGACATACTGTTCTTACCTCCAGATACAGCAAATCATGTTTATACTATATTATCAAAAAAATTTTAGATCATACTTGTATAAAAACTTTACGATCGAGAATAAATTATAAATCCAGTGCGGATATCTAACGTTGCTGATTCGCTAGCAAGTTTCCATGGACATATTCGAGACAGAGGGTTTAGTATTGTTCCTAGTCGAATAGTTTGTATAGCCGCAGCAGTTAAAGTAACCCAAGCGTCGATACCCCAGATAGGTTCCCAAACAAAAATACCATTCCAACCTGCTAAAAATATCGTTGGGTAAGTCCAGCGTTTTATATAAAATAATGAC
>JAEOSR010000136.1 GCA_016840285.1 Candidatus Hodarchaeota archaeon
AATGGCAAGAATTGATTCAGCGCGATGCGTCGCTTCAGGAACGCCTCAAGATGGCCCGAATTGAAGACTATATCCAGGACGCTCTAAAAATAGTTTCTCAAGGTATTAGCAATCAAATGTCAATAACCCCTAGAAAAAAATAAAAACTTATCTATAAGGATGTATTGAAAGCAAAACCCGAAGAAACTGACCACTAAACTAACGTATACTATTTCTTCATTACTGGGAAATTTATCGTTTGTTTTGTTGAGGGCATACCGACTTAGTTCAAATGTCACAAGAAAGCTCAGGAAAATGCCTATCATGTCAGTAAACTCACCAGTGACCTGTGCTAGCTCTATATCAGAGCCTAAAGGCACATTGGAATATACTCCTGAAAAAAAATAAAATTAGGAAAAAAGATGTTATTAACGAACTTGTGATAACAGTAATTTTCAAACCATACACCTTGAAAGAATAAATATAAACGCAAATTAGAAGAAAAATCCCCAAGAAGAACCTGAACCAGAAATAGATAGGGAGAAAAATCATTCTTTCCTCCTTTGATTTAAAGTAAAAAGAAGGGGGATGAACGCAAGGGGGCCAGTTACCAATAGAATATCAAACCTATTTGCAAGGACTAGAAATAGAAGATTGATAACCACAGTCAACCCATATGAAGCAAGAATTAAATCAATCATCCTCATTAATTATCACACACTATTCAACATACATGAGATCTTCTGAATTTAAACTTTTAAGCACGGAATAGAAAATATCGGTTACATCGAAAATGGACAAAAGAGAGTGCACAGCGTAATGCAAGATGAACAGGTTCGTAAGAATTATCCACCATCAGATAAAAAAATTGTGATAGACCGATTACATGGAATCCCCATTGAGGATCCATACCGCTGGTTGGAAGAGATAGAAAACGATACTGTATGTTCGTGGATTGATGCACAGAATAAGCTCACGGATGATGTTTTGAACAGTCTTCCAGAGAAAGAGGCAATTAAGAAGCGGTTAACTCAGCTACAGTATCGGGATGAACTACTACGAGTCAAAGAAAGCCATAATGGTCTATTTTTCGTCAAAAAACTAGCTGATAAGGAACAGCCCGTGTTATATTTCCGAAAAAAGGACACAAACGAGGAACGAGTCCTAATTGATGTCAATGAAATTGATCCTGACGGTACGACCTCATTAGATTATTTTTTCCCTAGCTACGATGGCAAAATACTAGCGTATGGACTCTCGGAAGGAGGATCCGAATGGGCAGTTCTCCATTTAATGAATATCTCTTCGGGGGGACTAATAAGTGAAAAGATCGAAAGAGCAAAATGGTCATTGGTTTGTTGGACGAAAAACGACTCTGGATTTTATTATACACGGTTTCCAAAGCCGGGTGAGGTTCCTCCAGGCGAAGAGGTTTTTGGCTCTCATATACGGTTTCATAAAATTGGAACCGATCCAGATCTTGATCCTGTTATATTTGAAAATCCAGAGAACCCACAAGAGTACCCGTTCCCAGAGTTATCCCCTGATGGATCTTTCATGATTGTGAGAGCCTTTCGTTTCATTGCATCGGATTTGTATTACATTGATTTAACCACCACTCCACCAAAAAAGACTCCTATTGTGACTAAGAGCCAATGGTTATTAACTCCCTTTATTAGTCATAATCACGTGTATATTTATAGTAATCACAACTCTCCCAACTTTGGACTATATAGAACAGACAAAGACAATTTGCAGATGAACTCTTGGGAGACGATCCTAGAACCCCAAACAGACATCCTTCAAGATGTGCAGTTAGTCTCTGATAAAATTCTTGCTCTCTGGCTTCATGAAGTAAAAAGTAAAGTTACCTTGCATGATCATGATGGGGAATTACTCGCAGAGATTCCCCTTCCAAAATCAGGAACTGTCGATCCAATGGATATGGGTGGGGGATTCAGTGGGAGCTTGGAATACTCTGATGTCTATTTCAATTGCATGTCTTTTTTTCAAGCCCCGACTATGTATCATTACAATATTCCCTCAGGGGAATTGAGAGAGTTCTTCAAAATGGATCTAGATTTGGATCTATCCAAATATGAGGTCACAGAAGAATGGTTTCAATCAAAGGATGGGACACGAGTTCATATGTTCCTTATTCATCCCCCCCAACTTCAACTAAATGGGGAAAATCCTACGCTTCTCTATGGGTATGGAGGATTCAATGTCAGTATGAATCCGTTTTTTTCTCCCAATTTCATCTGTTGGGTCGAACAAGGTGGAGTGGTTGCTGTGGCGAACATTCGAGGAGGAGGGGAACATGGTGACGCTTGGCATAAAGCAGGGATCTTGTACAAAAAGCAAAATGTCTTTGATGATTTTATCGCGGCAGCAGAACATCTCATCCAGAAAAAGTACTGCTCTTCCAAGACCTTAACCATTTTTGGGGGAAGTAACGGTGGATTGTTGGTTGGCGCTGCAACAGTTCAACGACCTGACCTGTTTACAGCAGTTTATTGTGCGGTCCCCTTGCTGGATATGCTTCGGTATCACCATTTTTCTATTGGAAAAACGTGGGTTCCCGAATATGGTGATCCAGAGAAGTTGGAAGATTTCAAGTGGTTGAAAGCGTATTCTCCCTATCAGAATGTCCAAGAGGATGTATCTTATCCTGCTGTTTTGTTTAAGACAGCAATTAATGATAGTCGAGTTGATCCAACTCACGCATTAAAGATGGCCGCCCTCATGCAAAGTCTTTCCCAAACTACTAATCCCATTTTGTTGTGGATTGAATCGGCAGCAGGCCATGGTGTAGGCAGATCAGTCACGAAGCTAATCATAGAAGGGACACGGATGTTATCATTCTTCCTGTGGCGAATAAAAAAATCCTAATCTTGAAATTTCTAACCATTCCTCTATTTTTGATGCTCAATCAAGTGATAAACAAGACCTGGAAGAAAACTGCTAGACAAACCAAATGAATTTGTCAATCTCGCGTTAAGAAAATTTATTATATACATTTTTATGACCTAAATGCAGGTATTAATAACGGAGAAAATATAATGAAGTGTCTTGTTTTAGGAGCAGGTCTTATTGGAAGTACTATCGCCCTTGATTTAGCAATAGATCAAGATATAGATGTAACAGTTACAGATGTCAACCAGTCTTTCTTAGATAAATTGAAACCACACCATATTAACGTGATCCACGCTGATTTATCTAACTCACAAACTTTGAAAAGCATAGTAATGGACTTTGATATTATTGTTGGGGCATTACCAGGTGACATGGGTTTTGAAACGCTTAAATCTGTTATAGAAACGGGCAAAAATGTTGTAGATGTCGCATTTTTTGCTGAAGACGCTTTTGAACTTGATCAACTCGCTAAAAATAATAATGTTACTGCAGTAGTCGATTGCGGGGTTTCTCCTGGTTTTAGTAGTATCATACTAGGCCATCTCCATAGTTCCTTAGAGAAAATCGATTCTTACACTTGTTATGTTGGAGTTCTTCCAGTAATAAGAGAGTGGCCTCTTGTATACAAGTCTCATTTTTCACTCATTGACGTGCTCTATGATTATACAACGCCAGCGAGATTTGTTGTAAATGGTGATCTTGTTATCCGACCAGCATTATCTGATCCTGAAATAATAGATTTCCCTGGAATTGGTTCTCTTGAAGCCTTCAACATGGATGGATTAAGAACCTTGACAAAAACTTTCCCTGACATTTCTGACAAGATAGAGAAAACATTGCGTTATCCTGGCCATATAGAAAATATGAAACTACTAATGGAGCTAGGTTTCTTTTCCCACGAAACCATTCAAGTCAAAGGGGTAAATATCAAGCCCATAGATCTCTCCACGAAATTGATGTTCCCAAAGTGGAAACTCAAGGAAGGTGAAGAGGATCTAACGGTAATGCAAATAATCATTAAAGGAGAGAAACAAGGTAGGAAAGTTACTTACTGTTATGATATGCTTGACCGTTATGATAGAAACTCAAAGACACTATCCATGGCCCGTACTACAGGTTATACTTGCTCCATAGTTACCCGCCTCGTTGCTAAGGGTGTTTATAATAGGAAAGGGATATCTCCACCAGAGTATATAGGACAAAATAGTACGTGTTACA
>JAEOSR010000137.1 GCA_016840285.1 Candidatus Hodarchaeota archaeon
AAGAAGGATTTGACGACCTTCTACTTTTTCAAGATAAAACTCCCTACTGGAAACATTCCTGCGTCCTAAAATGATTATAGTGAACAATTTCGATTATATTACATCTATAATCCCGTTTTCTGCTAATCCAAATACTGCTTCATTTTCAGGAAGGAGAGGACTGTCAACAATTCGGGCAATTCGACGCTCACCCTTTGATTTCCGAAGGTATACCCGCGTTTGAGCTGCATGAGCAACAATGTGTCCTCCTACTGGATGTGTGGGATCCCCAAAAAATTGGTCAGGTTTAGCATGAACTTGGTTTGTGACTATGACTGCTAGATTCCCGATTTCAGCTGCACGAAGGATTGTATGAATATGTTGATTAAGCTTCTGTTGACGTGCAGCTAAAGTCCCCCGCCCTACATATTCAGCACGAAAATGAGCAATCAAAGAATCAACGACTAATAATTTTACATTTTGAGTAGGTAAATAATCCTTAATCATTTTTTCTACTAATACCATCTGGTGATCGGAATTATGAGCGCGTCCATGTAAAATGTTCTCTAGCAGCAAATCTTCATCTAATTCATCTTTCCAGCGACTTGCCATTGACAATATTCTCTCTGGACGGAACGTACTTTCACTGTCGATATAGATTACTTTCGGGTAATTATCACTTTCTCGTAATCCGCCTTTTTCACGAGGCAGCTGAACAGTCACGCAGAGTTGGTGGGCAATCTGAGTTTTTCCTGTACGAAATTCTCCAAAAAGTTCCGTAACAGATCCAGTTTCAATTCCACCACCAAAAAGTTCATCTAATTTCTGACTACCTGTTGTAACTTTAGCCAAATCCTGACGACGGGCCAGAACCGTTTTCGCAGTTTCAAAATCGATATCTAGTGCCTCTCGTGCTGCTTCAATTATCTTTGTTACCGTTTTCTCGCCCATACTTGCGATTGAGGTTAATTCACCAATTGAAACAGTTGCAATGGATTCTAACGTCGAAAAACCAGCCTCTACTAATTTTGCAGCTGTAGAAGGGCCTATTCCAGGCAGATCAGTAATGGATGTCACAGCTTTAATCGTTTCATCAGCTTTCGTTGTTGTACTTGTTTCAGTAGTTTCAGTTTTTTTCTTCGGTGCCATTATCATACCAGTCCAAGAGGGAGATTCTCTCAAAGGATCAATGAGAAATATCATTTTTTTGAACCCATGAACTCCTTAAATCTTTTCTGCTTTTAAGGAATAAAACGAAATGGGAACTTTTATGAAAGACTCTACTATCCTTAAGAGTAAATTTGATAGAACCTCCTCTTAATTCTCGACAAGAATTTTTATGATCTTAAGAAGCATAATTACTGAATGTGAAATATTTTTCTTAGGAATACAAAAATCCTTAAATCATTACATCTTTGATAATATATCCGTGAGGTATGACTTGTTTATAGTGATTATGCTTTGAAAACGATAGAAAGGGATCGAACTTGAACAAATGTATTATCACTCAACTGAAACTTAAAATTATACAAGTTTTTTCGAAAAATCGTGGTGTATCTCCTGTTCTAGCGACAGTTATAATATTTGGTTTAATTATCACAGGCGTCATGATCACATTCGTTCAAGTTGTCCCGTATATCCAACAAGCTCAGAGTGAACAGGCGATAGCGACAACTCGTAATAGTTTCTTAGAGCTGGATACAACAATTAAATCTGTAATAAGTGAAAGCGGCGCTCCTGGAGGTTTTCGGACAGTCCTCTTTAATAAACCTGCTGGACGCATAGAATATGACCCAGAGCGTTATCTTTATGGATTAAGGTTACTTGATCAAGATGAAAACCTTGTCTTCAACATACTAGAGGAAACAACAAATGAAACTACGGGCGGATTTCTACCAATCGGAGTATTAGACTGGATTTATAATAGCCCTCGAGCCGTTGTTCCCCGTGGAACCACGAAATATTTAACTGGACCTGACCCCTATAAAATTCGTGAACCTATATTCCTGACTGGTACTTTTACCTTAACTGAATATCAAGATCTAACTAACTTAACTCTAAGCCATCTTGATGATAGAAGACACCACGTGACCCTGAACTATCGAATATCCATTTATTTAACAATTTCAACACAACCAGATCCTGAAATATGCTTTGAGGTCTTTCTAATCCTCTTATCGGCAGATTTTGAATTTATTCGAAACCAATTTCAACATCTCACAATTCATTCTTATAATAGGTTTTCCACTCCATATATTTTACCAGAAAACGACTCAATTGGAGCTATAGAATTAGTGTGGGATAATTTTCAACCATCAGGAATAACTACTACATCCCTTTGGAGTACACATACTATTCAAGGGTTTGATCTACAATACTTCGATATTGTGGTACAAACAATGGTTTATGAAGTAGGACTTTCTACATCTTAAAGAATACTAAATTAGTGGGTAACATGGCATCTCAATATATCACCTTCATGATCATCTTTATACTTGGTTTGAACTTAGTTATAATAACAAATACCATGTTCTTGACTTTAAGTGACCAATTTCGACAAAATATTGCAGAAGTAGAAATGACGCGTATTCTTGATCTAATTCAAAGGCAGATTCAGCAAACGCTTCTTCTTTCTAGAGATAATAATCAGATGATCGAACAACAACTAGAACTACCACCTCTCATTGGGGAAATGTCTCCTTATTTCATTGAGATATCTAACTCAACCGATAATCAGATTATATTACATGGTTTCTCTTCAAATGGAGATATAAATCAGATGAAATCCTTCTCACTGGCCCCAAAATACCTTATTGAAACTACAGAATCAGTATTTGAAAGTGTAAACTCTTTATTGACCTTACATATTGAAAAAAACGTAAATAGAATAATAATAACCATTTCTTAAGTGTATCATATTGATTGATAAGTCTTGAAAATTTACCATCTTTATTCCAAGAGAAAACCTAAAAATATCACCATTAAGAAATAATAACCTAGGAAAAAATTGAACTTGAAAAAAAAACATTACTCTTTGAATTAAAAAAGAAAAAAAATAGGAGCTACAGATAGATGGCAGAATCAAGTAGTCTAATTCGAGAAACATATCCTTTAATCCCCCCATTCAGTTATGCATTAGTTGCAACCGACCCTGAAACCAAACAAACTAAATATACTGTTGTTGAAGTTCCTTTAAGCACTAAAGAGAATGAAATCTTAGATATGATTAAAAATATTCTCGAAGAGGAATTGGATGTAGATTTTAATGTCCTTAAAAATCCTGAGGTTGCACGTGATTACCTTCGATCGAAAGTAATTCGAATTGCTAAAGATTATGGTCTAAAACTAGATGAGAAAACCTTTGATAAGATTAATTATCACATTACTCGCGATTTTGTAGGCTTTGGTCCGATTGATGCAATGCTAAAGGACCATAATGTTGAAGATATCTCTTGTGATGGGGTAGGAATTCCTGTTTATATCTGGCATCGGAAATTTGAGAGTATCCAAACGAACGTTAAATTTGAGGAGGAGGATAACTTGGATGCTTTTATCATCAAACTAGCTCAACGGGCTGGACGCCATATCAGTGTGGCAAGACCTTTACTTGATGCTGCGTTACCCGATGGCAGCCGACTTCAGCTTACCTATGGACGGGAAGTTACTCAGCGTGGGGGTACTTTTACTATCCGTAAATTCCGTTCTGATCCATTAACAATTACAGATATGGTAATTTTCAACACCATTGATGAAGATTTAGCTGCATTCTTATGGTATGTTCTGGAAAATAGAAATTCCGTTGTTATTGCAGGAGGTACAGCAGCAGGAAAAACATCATTACTAAATAGTCTTGCTATGTATATCAGACCTGGGATGAAGATTGTTTCGATTGAGGATACAGCAGAACTTAATCTTCCCCATGAAAATTGGATCCCGGCTGTGGCTCGTGAAGGTTATGGAGGACGTGAAGCTGATGGAACCCGTAGAGGAGAGGTCTCAATGTATGAACTGTTACGAGCAGCACTTCGCCAAAGACCAGATTATCTTTTTGTTGGAGAAGTACGAGGAGCAGAGGCTTATAACCTCTTTCAAGCTATGGCTACTGGTCACACTGGAATGGGAACAATCCACGGTGACAGTGTAACTGGAACTATTAGACGTTTAGAGAATGAACCAATGAATATTCCAAGGACATTAATTCAGACCTTAAACATACTTCTCGTTCTTCGAAAAGTCCGCAGGGGTGATAAACAAGTACGACGAGTGATTGAATGTACTGAAATTGTAGGAATCGACCCTGTGACTACGGAATTGATAACAAACAAGGTATTTGGATGGAATGCCCGTGAAGATGCATTTATCAACTATGGACGATCCTACGCTTTAGAAGGTATTCAAGAAGCCCAAGGATTGACAGAAACCCAAGTTTACGATGAACTTGAGCGCAGAAAAACCATCTTAAGATGGATGGTTAAAAAGAAGTTGGCTCATTTTTCTCAGGTTTCAGAAGTAATAAACAGTTATTACCAGAGTGCTCTTGAAACAGTTGATCGTGCGAAACGAGAATTAAAAGCTATTTAAGATAATATGGAGTGTTTGCTTTGAGTAAGGTTATCAGAAGAGTCGGTTATCTCAGATTTGGCAGATTTCTTGAACCATGGATTGAAAAAGGGCGCTTTGAGAGGCTTAATACACGTTTAAAAAAAGCAGGTATGGATATTTCCGTACGCGCTTACCTAGGAAGCGCCGTTTTTAGTTCGATCTTGGTGGGCACATTATCTTTTATTTTGGTAACAATAAGTAGCATAATGCTACTACAATCTACAGGCGTACAAGATCAGCTTTTTCCATCCGTCTCGCTTGGAATAGTCATTGGGGCGATAATTGGCATTTTAACATATTTACCCTTCATTTACTGGCCCCAGATGAAAGCCACAGATCGTAAAATTTTAATAGAGGCAGGGTTACCTTCTACAGCTTCTTATCTGTCTGCTATGTCAAGTTCAGGGGTTCCTCCTAATAGACTGTTTTATTCACTTGCAGGAGAAGCCTCAGTTGCTCCAGAAATCTCAAAAGAGAGTAAAAGAATTACACGGGACATCGAGATCTTTGGATATGATATTCTGAAAGCTTTACGTACAGCAAGTGAAAGATCCCCTTCCGAAAGATTTGCCAAATTTTTAGATGGAATGTCGGCATCTGTCACAAGTGGAGGGGATTTAACCTTTTATCTGTCTGCTGAAGCACGATCTTTAATGAAATTGAAGGAGGAAGAAACAAAGGAGTTTATTGAACAGTTAGGAGTATTAGCGGAAATTTTTATGATTTTAGGAGTAGTTGCTCCTTTGTTTTTCGTTGTTATTATCGCTATTCTTGCGGTTATTTCACCGGAGATAATGATCTTAACCATCATCATGTTGATGTTAACTTACGTAATAATGCCTATCTTATTAATTGTAATGATTTTATTAATCTCTACAATATCACGAGAGGTTTAGCAGATAAGAGGTTGAAATTAATGGGAAAATTAACAAAAAACCGCGAGCAGTGGATCTGGATCCTTTCAATATTTCTCTTCATAATCGCATTAGGAGGTGCCTTATTCTTTTACATTCCAATCATTAACCACGTTTTTCCAGTGACCCCTCCCGAAGCCATTGAAGGATTAGAAGATCCAATAGATCACCCTTATCTTGATATTGTGAGTGAGGTCATCAGAGACCCATTCATTGGTTTTTTTGACATTATAGACATAACAGTTTTAGCCATTCTTGTTTTGATAATTATCCCAGCCTGGGCATATCATTCCGACCAAAAATGGCGTGATGACATTGATGACAATATACCATCCTTGTTACGTGAGGTTTCTGACGCTCAAAAGACTGGACTTCCATTACCAAGAGCAATCATGTCAGCAAGTAAACACAATTATGGGGCTCTTACTCCTGAACTGAAAAAAATGGCAGCCAAAATCAGTTGGGGGATTCCTTTTAGTAAAACACTCCGAAGTCTGACTGAAAATACAGAAACTCCTCTCATGAGAAGAACCTCACTATTAATCTTAGAAGCTGAACGTTCAGGAGGAGCCATTGAGGATGTTTTCGATTCTGCTCATAAACACGTATCAGAAGTTCTTGGATTAAAACGGGAACGTCTTGGGGCAATGAAACCATTCACATGGATAATTTTTGTTTCTTATGTCGTCTTCTCTTTAGTTATGATCATTTTACTCACATCTTTCTTTCAAACCTTAGCTATAAGCATGGTGGAAGCTGTTTCAGAAGGGCAAGAACAAACAGCAGCATTGCCATTTAACGTCGCAGGAATGCAATTAATTTTCTTTCATTTAATGGTTATTGAAGCAGTATTTGCAGGCCTCATAGCAGGTAAAATGGGCCAAGGTAATGCGTATCTTGGATTACGCTATTCCTGTTTTCTTTTAATCATTTGTTACTTGCTTTTTAAACTAATGTTATATCAACAGGTCATAACTGATGCTATATCACAAATCCTTTCATTATTCGGTCTGGGATAAATAATTTGTAAAATAGAGGTCGAACTTCATGGGAAAAGAAGAAAAAATGCTTACAGAATTGTTAGAAAAAGTTTCAGCTCTAGAAGATAAATTTACCAATATAGAGTTTTTGATGGTTCAAGGTATGGGAACAGGGGGAACTGCACCCAAATCTACGTCATTAACGTCTGTAACTACTCCCCAAGCTGGTCCTGTTGAAGTTGACTTAGCCCCTCTTGAAAAAAGAATCTCGGAAATTGAAAACAATATCTCGGAAATAATGAATAAAATGAATAATTTAGCAGAGTTAACCTCCACAATGAAAACAGAGAAAACACAGAAAGCTGATGAATTAATTTCTCAAGCCACTTCTCTCTTAGAGAAGGGTCTCCAATTGACAGAATTAGAAACGACTATGCTAGAATTAAAAGATCGCATCCAAGAGATAGTCATTCAACTAGAAGTAGCGAATGTTGGTTCTTCTACCGAGGATGCTATATCTTAGTATGTTTATATGAGTAATTTCGTAATTTTAAATGGGTAACAAAATGTACTTTTCAAGACTAAAAAAACGACGACGTGGGCAGATAAGAGCTGTCGACTTCGTGGTGAGTCTTTTTCTCTTCTTACTCATGTTATCGCAGTTAATTCTAATTGTAATAAATGTTCAAACTGGGATAAGAACCAGTTCTGGCACTGTAACTTATGAAGAACTAGATATTTTTGGACGTCAATTACTTCTTGAAGAAGGAGATCAAGATTGGGGCTATTATCAAACGCTACCATCAACATTTGGCCTTGCAGATAAAAATGTACAATCATACCTGTCTTTAGATAGTGCAAAAATTGCCCGACTCGTCACTGGTACACCAATTCCGATATCATTTGTATCAGGTTATGAAATGTATGATTACACCACTCTTATAGAGACCATTGGTCTAAAAAAGAATTACGATTTCCAATTAGGATTTTTTCCTTTGTTATATCCAAAAGTCAGAGTTTCTTCTACAAATTTTGCACAGGTTAATGTACAAAATACGTATAACATTTCTATTTCTGATGTTAGGGTTAATTTCTTTACCATTGATTTAACCAACGGTAATATAATTTTGGAAGGGGAAACATTGACAGATTCAAATGGGGATACTTCCCTCCAGCTGTCTGATCCTACTGAAGATATCCAAGGAGGAGAACACATCGTATTCGTCATCGTAGAGAAAGGTCCTCTTTGGGGGATGAATTGGGGTTTCCATGATCCAATTTCTGATGAAGTCATCGTCGGTTCATCTTCAAGTACAACTATTTGGGGAGGAGGTACCAATTCCACGAGTCTTTTGGTAACAGACATTCTGGGTGTAGCACCTGACTCACATTTTCTCTCGATCATATACCAAAACAGTACATCGGGTTATTCAAACAAAACCATAAATCTAGGTACTGCTCTTGATGGAAATGAGACAACTTCAATTCCTAATGAAGGATTAGTCGCATTTATCAGTACTATTAGAACCGATAATCAATACCAAGTGGGAATAGGATCATATCCTACGATTCTAAATCGTATTTCGACTGATGGGATATTCTATCGGGTATTTGGAGAACTAATTCCTGGAAGTAGGACAAAATCGATGTTATCAAAGTCATATCCTGTTATTGTCAGAGGTACTTTAATGAGCTGCCAATTAACCTTATGGAGCGAATAGAACAGATGAAGAAGCAAAGGGGACAATTACAAATTGCAGAAACACTTGTTTCAGTAGCCCTAATGTTAGTTCTCGCTCTTCTCTTGATAGGCGCGACCAATCAAACTCTGTCGTCTTACTCCAATCTTATAGGTCTAGATCAATCAGCAACGGATATTCTTACAGCTGCAGATGAAGCAGGTTTGTTAAGACCTGTCATATATCTTTATGGAGACTCTAGATATAGAGAAGAACATTCTTATTACAAAGATCTACTGGATGAATATATTTTTGCTATGGTTTCAAATAATATTGATTACACCCTAATTGCTCATGAAATAAATAATGGTACAATTGACCAAGATTATTTTAGCCTTATTGGGTCCTCAACAGCCCTTGCAGCGCTCCAACAAGGAGGTGAAGGAGTTGTTGCGAATTACCATCTAGGTTCCTTTACTTCAGCTACGTTTGGTCAGTATACCACGCAATATCTTGTACAACTATACTTATGGGAGAAATTCTAGATGGCACTTCTAGGATTCATACACTCGAAAAAACACAGAGGTCAAATGTTCATCTTAGCGACAATGTTGATTGCAGTTTATATTGTAATGATGACATCTGCGTTGATGAATCTTGGAGCTGAAAGAGTCGAATTTGATCGGGAAACCTTACGAGAGCCATACCTAGATTCAAAACGTGAAATTCAGAGTTATTTGGAACTAATTCTAGCTGAATACACTAAAAGTGAAACAACATTAACTCCTAGTACAGCTATCACTAGAATAGAAGAGTTCCTAACTCGAATGGAAATACTCAACTCTGCCAGAGGAGTAACTTCAGAATTCCAATTATCTAGACCGAACTTCAATCTTACAGCTCAACAAGCTCCTTATGAGAATGTTTCAGGCCTTTTCGGAACTGTTTACAATAGTCAAATCCAAGCAGAATTACATTTGAGGATGAGTGCTATATCATCTACATTCACTATTGATGAAGCTTTTTCTATTGTTTTTATTGGACGTGCTGAAATTCAAGGCAGTAGTGTTATCATACAGCAATCAAGAGGAAGACAGTTCGAATACATAGATGTTACTTCAATCTATATTTTGAATGCTACTCATTCTCTTATTCCATCTTCTACTCCAGACCAAACTGGTATTTATTACTTTGAAGGGCTAGACAACCTTGACGATCTAGGCATCCTTAACGTTACCTTGATGAATGGGGTTCATATTTTATCGTGAGAGCAAATGATAGAAAAAGAGTTTCGTGAATACATTCAAAATATAAAAAACGTTCTTGAAACTCAAGTTCAATTAGCGAAGCAGGCAAGAGCTCGCAAATTTGACCCCATATCCACTATAGAATCCAGACTTACTTTTACCTCAAAAACAAAAATAGCTGCAATTCTTAATATCCCGAAATTAGAGGAATATATCCCTCCAAATCTTTCCTATCATGAAAGTCCTCTTCTTTTGGCGGCAGATATTGCCAAACAGATTGTTAATGGCCGATTTGTTAAGGATTCTCGTGAGAATCTGATATTACTGGCACTACACAGTGCTTTAGTTATTATTAGTCAAGGATTGATCTCGGTTCCACATGAAAGCATACCAAAGATTTCAATTGGCTCCAAATCTAATCATTTAACTATCTGCTTTTCTAATACAATACGATATGTCACTGGAGAGACAATCGGCCTAGTAATCCTAGTCGCTGATTATATTCGGCATTTTTTACATCTTAATCGTTTTAATCCATCTCCAGAGTTAATAAGTAGGTATGTTGAAGAGTTAGAAATTTATCTTGCACTGAACGATCGGTCTTGGAATTTAAGAAAAGACTTAATTACCTTTTTAGTTCAGAATATCGGAGTTGAAATTTCTGGAGAAGCGTATGAACGAATAGAAGTTAAGAAATATAGAAATTTACCTAATATGACTAATAGATTACGAATGGGAATGTGTGTTGCTTTTGATAAAGTGATAGAGAATCTCAATTCAATTGCTCACCTTCGTCTAATATCAGGGATTCCAGAGTGGGAATGGCTTGTACCCCCTTTTAAAGGGGTAAGAAGGGGAAAACATGAGTTTGGGAAAGGAGAAGTACGTGGAACACAGCCTTTACTCTCGAGATCGGGGAAACCTGGGGGATTTAGGTTAAGATATGGCTATTCACGCAATACAGGCCAAGGTGCAGCAGGAATCCACCCTGGGACAATGTATCTTTCAGAAATGCTTTCTCCAGGCACGAATATTAAAATAGATTTCATGGAACGACCCCTCACTGTTTTTCCTGTTTCAACCCTAACAGGTCCTTTAGTTGAATTGAAAGATGGATCTAGCGAGAGGATTAAGTCCTTAACAAGAATCCGTGAAGTGGAAAATGAAGTGACGCAGATCTGGGAAATGGGAGATATTTTACTTTCCCCAGATGATATTCCAGCAACAGAAACCATTGAGTTTTCTGCTTGGACTGAGGAGTGGTGGAGTCAAGAGATCAAACATGCGATTTCAACAAAATTCAGATCACTTGAAAATTTGGCGATGACTATACGCATTTCTCCTATAGAGTTAGAGAAATTATTAATGGAACCAACAAGTATTCATCCTTCACCAGAAATAGCTCTTAACTTAAGTAAGATAACTGAAGTGCCTATCCACCCTTATTATTCTTTTAATTGGAACGAAATCGCTATTAGTGATCTAATAAGATTAATTCAAAAATTAAATGGCTCTAGCGAAGAATTACTTCCCAATGATGATGATTTAAAGAGTATTCTTAGGCAATTAGGTGTTCCTTTCGTTATTCTCAATGATAACATTCAATCAGAACGATTTCGGCCCTATATACATTCATTAAGAGGAAAAGAAAAAGAAATTACTCAGATTTTAGGACAATCAACACCAGTAGGAATAGAACAATTGGTCCAAGAGCTGACTAAAATCCCTATAAGATCACTGTGTCATAGAAGAATTGGATTAAAGGTTATAAGAGCTGAGAAAGCGGAACATCGCCACATTAATCCACCAGCACATATTCTTTTTCCAATTGGTTCTCATGGGGGTACTCAAAGAAATCTATTAAGAGTTAAAAAAGGAGTAAGTGTTGATATTCAAGTTTCAGAAAGGTTTTGTCCAACATGTGGGGAATCTACATATGTTTCTTATTGTCCAAAATGTTTAGAAAAAACTAAACAGCATTTTGTGTGTAAGAAAGGACATATTTCTGAAACAAGAAATTGTTCTGAGTGTGGTCAATTTGCTTTTCCTGCAAGAATTAAACCAATCGATGTTGCAGGTTTGATAAAGTCTGGTGTTAAAAAAACGGGATTTAATGATTATAAAAAAATAAAAGGAGTTTCATTTCTTAACAGTAAGAATCGGATTCCAGAACATATCATTAAAGGAATATTACGAGCAAAGCATAATATTTTTGTGTACAAAGATGGAACAAGTCGTTTTGACCAAACTAACGCGAAAATTTCCCATTTCACACCTAATGAAGTTCACATATCTGTCGAGGACCTCATAAGACTTGGCTATACTCACGATGTATTTGGTAATGATTTGATACAAGATGATCAACTCATTGAAATCAATCCTTATGATGTAATAGTGAGTAAAACAGCATGTGAATTTCTTGTCAATTTATCCAAGTTCGTTGATGATGAATTGACATTTTTATATGAATTACCTCCTTATTACCGAATTAAATCCCTGAATGACATTATTGGCTCTTTAATAATAGGGATGTCCCCATTCTCAATGGTTGCAGTCATTGGAAGAATCATTGGGTATACAGATAACAACGTCACTTATGCTCATCCTGTATGGCATATCCAAAAAACTCGAAATTGTAATGGTGATATTGATTCCATAACACTCCTTTTAGATGTCTTACTTAATTTTTCAACAGAATTTATTCCTACCTCACGTGGAGGAACAATGGATGTGCCAGCCATCATTAATCTTTCTGATAAATGGGAAGAAACATCAGTTTATGCCAGTTACGATTCAGTATTAATGAACCTTTCATTTTATCAAAATCTAATTAATAATCCCATAAAAGAAGAATTATTAACCTATAGAAAGTCATATCTTACACCACCTTTACTGGTTTCCCACACAATTGATAATATTTCTCGTTATAATTTCAAGAATCTTTTTCGTGAAAGCAAAATTGTCTCAAAAATTGAGATTGAGCTACGAGTTCTCAGTCGTATTCGGGGAGTAAAAGAAGGGGAGTTCGTAGACAATATTTTGGTAAATGATTTCTTACCGAAAATTACTTCCTCAATGACACGATTCTTCCTCCAACCTGTGCGTTGTAACATATGTAACACAACTTTCAGGCGTATCCCTCTCTCAAAATGTCCTGTTTGCCATCGTCAGACTATTGGATTGACTTTATCTGAAGGATGGGTTCTTAGATATTTACAAATTGTTAATCAACTAAAAGACCAATATGATTCGGATATCTCCGAGTATTGTCATTCTTGGGTTGAATTGGTTGAGCTAAATAAGCGATTATTATTTGATAAGGGGCCCCGTCCCACCACACTTATCTAAATTAAAAATTTTCTCTATTGGGGAGCACTTGACTCGCTAAGGTCATATTCATAAAAGATCTGAGATTGTGAAAGGGGAGGAAGCATGTTTCTTATACATCTTCTAGAAGTATTTATGAAAAGGTTTTTTTAAGTTGAGTAGAACAAAGAGCTTGGATACAACTTTTTCAAGAGGAAAAGAGAAAGATCCAAAGGAAAACCTACATCTGCAGGTGACTTAAAAGTTGATTGATAACGAAAGAGAGGTTTTAATAGGTAATCTGCTAAAAACACAATCAGTAGGGGATGTATCAAAGAAAAATAGAGGGATTATATCAATGCCAAGCGACCAACCTGTGACAGAAGCAGCGAAATTGATGGTAGAATATCAGGTTGGTTCAATAATTGTTATGAACGCCCAGATAGAAGGAATCATCACGAAGGGCGATATTATACAACGGGTTGTGGGTCGTGCGTTAGATCCAGGAATAATTTTGGTTGATGACGTCATGAGCAAACCTGTTTCTTTTGTTTCAGCAGATGAGACCCTAGAGAATACAATGTTGATGATGGGGCAAGAAAACATTGAAAGAATCTTAGTAGTTGAAGGTAGTGACCTTTCTCAGCCCTTAGGCATTGTTTCAACAAATGATATTCTCAAGTTTGCCCCAGGATTACTTCGAATTCACAGAGAGCGTCTGCTTATGGAAACAATAAATAAGTCTATTGATGACAATAACCGAGAATCCATTGAGTTTGAAGGATTTTGTGATGATTGTGGTAACTATTCGGAAAACCTTAAGAGTGCAAATGGTTATACATTGTGTCCAACATGCATTGAATCTCCTCCAGAAGAAGATCAATCCTCTGATCAAGATGTTTTATGAACAGACTTATGATCAACCACCAAGACTCTTATAATTGGGCTTTATATCTGAATCTTTTTTATCACTCAATCCTCTATACTTCACTTCTGTGATCATTGAATCGTATGGAATAGCTTGAACGAATTCATTTAGATTTATTCCACGTATTTTAGCTTTATCTTCGGCATTCTCAGTCTTTTCTACTAGAATCTTTTGGATTTGTTTAGCGATCTTTCCTTTTGTTACTGAACCGGGTTTTATAATTATGGAAATCGGACTATATGATCCAATGTCTTCCTCTGAGCCATATATTACCATAGCATTGAATTCCTCAATTTGTACTCCGATCGCTAAAGCCATTTTAACACCTCTGATATATGTTCGTGTTCCCCGAATTATTATTCCTCCCTTTGGGATATACTCGCCGCTTGGTGCTGTAAAACTGGCCCCCTCTGCGGGTACATAATAAACATCCACAGCTCCATACCCAGCTTTCCAACCACTTGAAAAGGAAACTGCTAGGAGCGCAGCAGAGGCAATATCTTCATCTGCGATATTGTTACTACTGGAATCACGAATTAAAATGGTATAAGGTGCCCCACGTAACTCTGCATGGAAGAACAGATCATTATTTTTCATTCGACGTTTAGCAATTTCCTCATTACTTTGGATATCCTTACCACCAATAATTAGAAATCCATTCAGAGTTTTTGTCCAGTGGTATTTTTCATACCATTTTCTTTTTCTTCTTTTTAAAGAAAACTTATCAACAAACTGTTGCTCTGATATATCTTTTTCAAGTAGATTAATTCTTTTTTCAGTTTCAAGTACAGCTTCCTTGGCTGGTACAATTTTCCTGGTAGCTTTTTTAGCACGCTCATAATATTCATTTGCAATTTCAGTTGCTGATTTTCTGAAGTCTACTTCGATTATTTCTGTTTCAAGATTGAGACGAATGGAACCACGTTCAGGAATAATTTCTTCGAATATTCCTGCTGAAGACATACCCTGGTTTTTCGCTTGTAATAATTTAGTCTGGATTTCAGGCCAAGTGATATTTTTTCTTCTAGCAGTCATGATTGTTTTTAATAGTTCTTCAATCTCAGTCAAATGAAGATAAACCTTGTCTCCTAACTCCTTATACTTCTTTTTCTTAATTTTAAAATCAATAATAGCTTGGTTCTGTGCCTTTAGAACTTTGAGAAGTTTTTTCTTCTCTCGATTGTGTTGTTTCAGATCAAGAGACATTTTCGGGGTGATATTTGAATAGTAAAAATCTAACGTTAAAGAAAACCTGTCGAAATATTTTAATTTTCCTGTTATAGATTTGAGTTCAATTGGTTGATATAATAATGGTGTTTCATCTGAATCAAGAACTATTGCTGGCTTTGGATCTTCTAGATCCGTTTTAATTTCCTTAATAGATCGTAAGATTTGACCGATTTCTTCATCACAAATTTCTTGGTTTTTTTTAGTTTTGTTTATGTTAGACCTAGCTAAAATTTCCTCCATCATGAGACCCCCTCCTCCTGTTTTTTTAGCAAGCGTTCTCACAATGTCTTCATTTTCCATATCTTTTGCTCTTATGATCTGACTAATTTCTTCATATGACATATTTAGAATTGTTTTCCCTCTACTAGGTGGAAGCTCAAATTCTTTTCCTGGAAGCACGTCACGATGGCGCATTTTTTTATACCAAAGAGCTGATATTACGCGATTTCGGTCTCCAACAACAATGAAATTTGGACGGTTTCCAAAGATTTCAACATAAATTCTATATTCTTGTTTTCCTCTCAGATTGATTTCGACCAATCGATCAAAATCAATTTGATGAAGCCCTAGCACTTCAGCTCCCTTTAGGTGTTGTCTTATTGCTAAAATTTTGTCAGAGGGGCGTTCTGGAACTGGATGTTTCACCTCTGTTAAATGGATCCGTATTCCTGGTTCTATTAAGAGAAAGGGATTTTTGAAAAGGCCTTTACCTTTGAATTTGAAAAGGTAGAATGTATCTGTTATGTCACGATAGATATTATCCACACGATATCCTATTAGACCCTGTAATTCCTTTGAAATGGCATAAACATCTAAGCTAGACATTCTTTTCATACCTTACAATCGACTCCTTTCTCAAAAATCGAGATATTCTCTGAAAATAACTATTGTATCAAGTATCAAAGCAATCTAGGTATATTTATTAATGATCGTAATCTTAACTTAATGTGCTTGATGCAAGATATAATACTCGACATATAAAAACAGAATGTTATTCTGAAAGAAAGGATCAATTAACTCACACCAAGGCTTTTAAATAACAAAAAAGATTATGATGATAAAAAGGATGAATTTTAATGACAACAAGAAGAAGTACTACTAAGACTACTAATCCTATGATCAATACCATACTTGTAATTTCCGTAGGTTTATCTGCTCTAGAGATCTCTCAGTTATTTTTTGATCCTAGTAATGCAGCCTCTTTAACAGCTTTAGAACTAAATCCTATCGTTGAAAGCATGTTTGAAGGAATGTCCCTTTCTGCTACAACACTAGTATCATTTATAGCTGTTTGGGTGGCATGGATAATTTCAGGAATGATTGCTGGAGTTAGAGCAAAGCATGGCTTCTGGGGTGCTGTGGCAGGATTCTTTGGAACTCTTATTGGAGCAGGATTCTTAGCAGTACTTAATACTGATGCACTACAAGATTCAGCTTCCCTTACACCTTTTCTTTTGGGGACTGCAGCATGCACTTTAGCCTGTTGTATAGCTGCTTACGCAACGGGTAATGCTACAAAAGTAAAGGCGGAAGCAGCAAAACCAAAACCAACAAGAAAAGTATGGGCTGCATCCAAAACCAAGGAATGGACCTGTAGGAAGTGTGGTACTAATATCCCACCAGGCGCTTTTACATGTCCAACATGTGGCGAACCTGTAATCGAGTAAAAACCACGGTTAAACAAAGAGAAAAAAATGGGATTTTTGCTTTTCAAGCAAAAATACCTTATAAAATTCTTTTTTGACGTAAATCTTCAAGTTGACTTGATCTTTGATTAATTTCAGTAAGTAATTCCGTCAACACCTCATCCAGTTCAAGAAATTTCTTATTTTCAACATTTGAATAGAGATCATTACCAACTGATCCAAGTTCATTAGAATGGAGGGATTTATACGTGTTCCGTAATGTAGATTCCATTTGTGTAAGGCTTTGAACAAGATCTCTAGACAATTGAGTTCCTTGTTCTGTTAGATTACTTTCTAATATTTCAATTCCGCTTAATTCTGTTAATAAATCTACAAGATCCCAATATTGTTCTTTTAGTTCTTCTAAAAGAACACCAATTCTTTTAATTCGTTGTTTCTTCTCATCCACGCCATCAGATCTATTAATAGAGGTCTTCAAGCTGGAGACATGTGCCTTTAATTCCTCGTAAAAATCCGAAGCAAAAGCACGATGATTTTCTATTTCACGAAGCAACCGAGATATCTCGGAGGCAATAGAAGTAGATGTACGAAACTCGGTGTTGTTCAACTCTTGATATCTCCTATTGTTTTAGCCAAAAATGAATTGGGAGAGGAAAGAAAACTACATCATTACGAGTTTGTAGGACATAGTTCTCGTTGGCACTAAAACACCGTATGATTCCGATTGTGCTTAATCATCTCCTGAATAAAAAGCTTTTCGTAATCAGCAAAATATGATATCAAAAATATAATAGTAGAATATGTCTATGGAAACTCCCGAAACCTCTCCCGTAACAAAATTTCTCCCTTTAGATTTGTTTTCATTAGTTCTTTTATCTTAATGGCTTTTTGATAGTTTCCTAGGAGATAAGAGAGCTTGATATACGCTGTTTCTGGAAGTATATTGACAGGAATGACTCCAGCCGCCTTGAAATGCCTTCCACTTTCATACACGGATAATCCTGTAAACCCATGTAAACATTGTGTGGTCATTACGACAATTATTTCGTTATCAATAGCTTTTTTTATTATTGGGATCAATTCGGTTGAAAGATGACCTAGTCCAGTGCCTACAAATACGATTCCCTTATACCCTGTGTTTATATAATGCTCTATTAATCCAGGTTGGATGCCTGGGTAATGATAAATCAATCCAATCCTTTTTTCAAATTTCTTATTTATAATCAAGTCCTTATTTTTATTCGATTCAATTTCATCTATATATTTACGATCTTCGCTGAAATGGTGTATTTTTCGATCTGTAATACGGCCTAAAGGACTTCCCCCAATTGTTCTAAATGCATTTCTACGGCTACTATGCATTTTACGGACACGAGTCCCTTTATGAATAGCACTTGATGTATTTGATGATTCTTCATGCATGATAACCACAACTTCTTTCTTTGCTTGAGGGGATGTTGCGTATAAAACAGAGTTATACAGGTTGAGGAAAGCATCTGAAGAGGGGCGGTCTGAAGATCGCTGTGATCCTGTTATTACAATCGGGACGGGAGAGTTTGTAATAGCAAATGAAAGAGCAGCCGCAGTAAAAGCCATTGTATCGGTTCCATGAGTTAAAACAATCCCTTGAGGTTTTTTGGTTTTAATAGTGTTTTCAATTGCTGTTAAAATTGTTCCATAATGCGTGAAATTGACATTTTCTGAGAAAATATCAAAGAGAAGCTGAGTTTCAATTCTGGCTAGGTCGGCGATTTCAGGAAAAGAGGATAAAAGCTCATCTGGAGTCAATGCGGGAATTGTTCCTCCTGTTCGATAATCTAACCGTGAGGCAATCGTGCCTCCACAACCTAAAATTGGAATAAAAGGTAAATCAGGATTGTAGATTATGTCAGGTTTAGGAACTCGATACTCACCCTTAATATGGTCAAATTTTTTAACAGATTGAATATTCTCAATATTAAATCCAATATTGTAACCAGTGGGTAGCTTTAAACTAATAAATCTTGGATCTGCTAGTTCATTCCTAGGAAGGATCACCCCTTTCAGAGTAGCAGTGTCTTTTTTTACCTCAACCTCATCCCAAACTTCCAAATTGTGTTTTTTCAACCAGTTTAAGGTTGAATTTTGGTACCCAGGATATTTGTCATCTGGCACTTAACTGTCTCCACTTTAATTTTCTGAAATCTGTTTTTTCAAGTGTTTCTGCAACCTTTCACTTATTAATTTTCCATCAATTTTTCCCCTGGCTTCTTTCATCACTAATCCCATCAATGGTGAGAAAGCATCCATCCCTTGCTCCTTAACAAGATTTTGTGAGCGTTCTAGAAGAGTAATGATGAATCTGTCTAATTCTTCTTGAGACATGTAACCGACTCCTGATATTATTTTAGTTAATGATTTCGTTGGATGTGTACCTAGTTGACTTAAGATATCAGGAATTGCTTCCTTGGCGATTTCTTTCGATTTAAGTGCCTCAAAAATGTCGAGCAAATGCGATTTTGTTATATTACTTGTGTCCACACCTTCTCTTGAAATTGCAGTTAATGTTTGTGTTAATATAGTCACAACAACTTTGATTGGAGCTCCTTTTTGAATCAGTTCTTCGAAAATTTCAGCTTTGTTGTCATAGATCAAATTTTCAGCTAATTCTCTAGAGATGAAATAATCGTTACTTAATTGCTGGATTTGATCCCAAAGATTTTCTGGAAGATTCTCTTCAATCTTCTTAACTTGCTTCGGGTCAATTATGATAGGTGGAAGATCTGTATCTGGATATAACCTACTTCTACCATGTAAATCTCTTGTAAATGTAGAGATTCCGTTTGCATCTACGTGTCGTGTCTCTGGATGAACTCCCTTAAAAGCAGCAATTATTCTTTCATGTACAAAAGAAAGGGCTCTTTGTGTTTCTTCTTTCTTTCCAATAACAATGACATAGGCAGAATTCTCTTCATGACAAAATCTTGATAATTCTTGAATTTCATTCTCAGAGAATTTATATTTCATCAAATCCTCATCAGAATGGATAATCCCTTTTAGATTAGTGAATGATTTAACCCGTTCAGAGAGTTCTGTTCCAAAGTGCTTATTTGGTTGTAATTCTCTACCTAAAAGTCCCTCAAATCCAGTAATAGGGAGTAAAAAAACTTTTTCTTTCCTTTTAAGGGCAGATTGAATTATTTTTGAGCGAGTTGTAGAAAAAACTTCTGTTGCATTTAGAATTTGAAAGGGAATATCTTTAGGATGTATGTTTCGTTTTTGAAGCACCTCTTGAATTGATATCAATCCCAATTGTCTTTGGATTTCAAGATCAATGGCATTTGGGATCAACTGTAGCAATTGAATACCTTTTAGCTCAACTCGGTCTCCTTTTGTGATACTTACATTGATATCCTGACGTATGGTTCCTAAACCTTTACGTACTATACCTGACGATTTGATCAGCATTCCTAATGTTCTTGCTGCAGAAACTACTTCTGTTGGAGAATATAAATTATGATCTGTTACGATCTCAATTAATGGAATACCAAGACGATCTAGCTTAAAAAAGATTTGTTTGTCCTCACTTCGGTCATTATCCTTACGAGCAGCATCTTCTTCAATATAAATCCAAGAAATGGGCAATTTCTTTCCTATATCCCCTGTAGAATCTTCCATCAGCGAAATATATCCATCGTAACCAATAAGAGCTGTTCTTTGGAATCCACAGGGAACAGATCCATCTAAATAGTTTTTTCTACATACATTTGTTTCTGTAACAATCTGACAATTCATCATCCTTGCTAACATGATACCATCATAAAGAGCTTCACTATTGATAGGGAAAGGTGGGGTTTCATCTAATTCATAAGTACAAACACTATCAAAGACTTCGTAAAAGATTGTATGATCTTTCTCAAATTCAATAAGCAAAGCTGGATCATATTCACCCATCTCACCTAGTACTGGACGAAACTTGCGTTGTACAATAGCTTGTGACTCTTCGTTTGTCAAGTTTGCTGGGCAATGACAAAACAATTTTCTTTCAGTAGAAAGCTGCGCGTGAATCTCTATCCCCGCTTTAAACCCTAAGCTATCGTAATCAAATACTTTCTTTGCCATTGTTTGTCGCATCCGACTAATTAACAAGATTAATCCAAAGGATTAGGAAAGAAGAACTTGTCAGATTGTAGGAATAATTTTTTATTTCCATAAAGACAGAAAATGAATCCAAATAAAACATTTGAATACCTTTGTGGAAGCTTTTGATTTCTGTTTCAACAAGGATGTTAAAATGTAAAAATTTTTATTTTTGGTTTTGTTTCCTAGATTTTTTGACTAGAAACTTTATTACAGGATATTATTAAGGGAAATTGAATGGACGCAATAATTCTCACGGCTGGTAAGGCTACTCGTCTTTATCCGCTTACAAAAAGCATTCCTAAACCTTTAATGCCAATAGCAGGATGTCCTTTAATCTGTCATATTCTAGATGCTTTATCGGCCAATATTAATCATGTTGTCATTGTTATTGGAGACAAAGCAGATGTAATTCAAGAAACTATAAGTCAAAAGAGATATCCATTCAAGATTGATTGGGTTACCCAACAAGAGCAACGGGGAACTGGCCATGCAGTAAAAATCTGTGAACAGCATATTGATTCTAAATCATTTTTCATGATATATGGTGATATTTTTACTAGTCAACAGGCAATCAAAGAAATTATACTATTGGGACAAACGAATGATCGCAACAAAGGTATTTTTTCAGCCAAAAAAGTAAGTAATCCTGAAAAATATGGATGCCTTGAAATTAAAGATGATTATTTAGTCAGAATATTTGAAAAACATCCCCAACCTCCAAGCTCTTTTATCAATGCAGGAATGATGGTTTTACCCTCAACGATTTTTGATTATTTAACTCATACTTCAAAATCGAGTCGGGGGGAAATAGAACTTACAGATGGTATAAATCAGCTTATTCAGGACGGTTATTCTTTCTCCATATATAACATTAAGGATCACTGGATTGATATTGGGTATCCTTGGGATCTATTAACTGCAAATGAGGTAGGTATGGAAAAACAAGAATTCCCCACAATCACCTCTCCTCTTTCTGTAACGATAGAAGGACGGATTAAAATCGCAGAAAATGTGATATTACGACCAGGTACATTCATTCAAGGTCCAGTTGTTATTGAAGAAAATGTGATTGTAGGTCCTAATTGCTTTCTCCGCCCAGGTACGTATTTAGGGAAGAATGTTCGTATAGGAAATGCTGTGGAGATTAAGAATAGTATGATTCTTGATAATACAACTATAGGCCATCTTTCCTATGTAGGAGACTCTGTTATTGGAAGATACTGTAACTTTGGCGCTGGAACCAAGATAGCAAACCTAAGATTAGATGAGAAAGACATTTATATGACAATCAAGGGTGAACGAATCTCGTCAGGAAGAAGAAAACTTGGTGTTTTTATGGGGGATAGCGTTAAGACGGGAATCAATGTTTCTTTAATGCCTGGAGTCACTATAGGAGAAAACTCACAAATTGGAGCTCACACGTTAGTTAACCAAGATGTTGCTCCCAATACTCTATTCTATTATGATCCCACGAAAGGTCCTGTCAAAAAACCTCTTTAGAAACTCAAGGTACGAAGAAGTATGAGGAGGAGTCGTCTAAAAGAGATAAATGTTATTCAAAAACCAACTCATGATGTGCAGTGGCGTATTGGATTGGTGTATCCAAACTCATATTCGATAGGAATGTCAGGTTTAACAGTTAAACTGCTATATCATCTTTTAAATCAACATCAAAATATATATACTGAACGAATTTTCTTTAATGCAAACCTCCCGGGGCCTCCTAAATCAATTGAAACTGGAAAGATGTTAACTCAATTTGATCTTCTAGCTTTCACTTTTCAGTTTGAACTTGATTATATTAATGCAATCAAGATGTTACTCCGATCTGGTATCCCTGTGTATAAAAATAACAGGATTTCAGATCATCCTTTATTGTTAGCTGGAGGTCCTACAGTTACTACCAATCCTGAACCATTATATGATATTTTTGATGTTTTTTTCTCAGGTGAATTTGAATCGGTTGCAGAGCTTTTTCTTGAGACGTTTATCACAAATAAACATGGTGTATTACAAGATACAATCCTGTCTGTACCTGGCTTTTATACACCTCAAGACATAGAGCATCAAGTATCGCCAAAAATAACATCGAATCTTGATGAGGTGAACTATCCTACAGCACAAGTCCGTCCAATTAAACCTCTGAAAAAAGGGGTATTGGATGGGTATTTTCTTCAGGTCTCAAGAGGATGTACCCATGGGTGTCACTTTTGCTTAATTGGAAAGTATTTTCGCCCACAGAGAGAAAGATCCCTCCTAACGCTAATGAATTTGGTAAATAATGGTATCAAAGGTACGAAAACTGACTTTTTTTCTCTCATTGGATCAAGCGTGGCTGATTACAGTCAAATCAAGGAGTTATTAGATCATTTTAATAAAAAAAAATTGAAGTTCACCCTTCCAAGTATCAGAATTGATTCAGGAATAGAAGTTCTCGATTCAATTAAACAAGCTGGATTGAGAAGTCTTAGTATTGCCCCAGAGACTGCATCAGAAGACGTTCGATTTGGAGTTGGGAAAAAAATTAGTAACTCCCAGATATATGAGTTTATTCAAAAAGCTGACAACCATAAAATCCGAGAGATCAGACTTTACTTCATTCTAGGTTTAACATCAGATATTTTCTCAGAATCACATGAAATAGTGAATTTAGTTAATAACTTAGCTGAATCCTGTCCTACTGTTAAATTCACAATATCTGTAACCCCTCTCATTCCAAAACGAGGTACAAAACTGGAAAATAAATGTGTAAATTACAAAGAAATTCAACAAGGTTTTAATATCTTGAAACAGAATTTAAGAAGAACTGTGCGTTATAAATCATTTCCGATCCATTGGGCGGCAATACAAGCTATTCTCTCAATTGGAGGGCGAGAATTAACACTAATCATGGCCGATATTGCAAATAAAGGAGGATCTTACCAGAGTTGGAAAAAAAACTTAGATATGGAACCAATAGACTATTATCTTAAACATCATTGTTTCTAGAAACCATAACCTTTGTAAAGATAGATAGAGAAACCTAGAAACAATGGATCATCGGGATTGAGAATCAATCAATGTTTTTGCATCCCGAAGATATCTAAGTGCATCCCTTACATTTGTAATGGGAGAAAGAGGTACACTTCCAACACGGCTTTTGTGAATATTATCTAATAATTTCTCGGCTAGGATACGAAATCGGGGAATTGACTTCGGGGAATCAGTTGTGAGAGTCTCAAGAAGCTCTTCAGCTTCTTCAATCCGCCCTTGGGCTGAAAGCATAATTGCTAAAAGACATTGTCCTTTTGTACGCTCAGGAATACCTTTAAGCTTCTCTAAACTTTCAGTTATCATATTTTGTGCTTCCTGAAGGACTTTGGGATCCTCAGAAAGCCTATATTCATTTAGATATATTTCAGCTTGCGTGTATAATAGAGTTGACCGAAAATCAGGACAATTGTCGATAAGTTTCATTGCATCAATTAAAAATATCTTTGCGATGCCAATATTATGGATGTGAAACTCGTATTTCCCTTGGATATAATGATAATAAGCTTTTGAACAATTTTTTAGATCATTTGCTTTGATGGTCTCAAAAATATTAGGGATTTCATCCACTTTATTCAGATCTATAAGCAATTCAGCATATTTCAGTTTAAAATCATGTTGGAATTGTGGATCTTTTGATTCTAATTCTTCAACAATTGAAAGGGCGGTTTTTGCATGAGTTAAAGCGAGATCATCCTCTGATTCTAGGAAGAAAACATAAGCTAGCCCAAATTCTACTTTTATTTGGTAAAGAGAGCAAGAGAAGGTTTTAGCTTTCTCAAGAACGAGTTTAAAAATCTGTTTTGCCTCTTGTAATTGCCCTTGTTCAACAAGGAACCAGGCTTTTTGAATTAATGGGTAGATGGATAATCCACCATCGAATTCTTCACTCAGTAATGCTGTTAAGGAAGTAGCTTTAGATAAATATTCGGAGGCCTCATCATGTTTTGCCTTAGAGACATAATATGATGCAAAATTTGTATAGGCTATGATCAAGCGATTATTAGCATTGATTAACTGATATTCCCGAATTGCGGCTTCTAAATGACGCTTAAAGATGTTTCCTTCTTCTTTATGTGACATTAAGGTGTATAGGAGGCCAGTATTCAAATGATGTTGAGATTGCTCCACTACTTTTAAGGCCTCAGAGAGATCAATTTTGGCTTCTTCTATGTTTTTTTTGAAAGCAAAAGTTTGGACAGGGAGAAATAAGGGTTGATAGTTTGAATTAGAGTTAAGATCATCTTCAAAAATCCGTTTGATTGTAAAATAGCATTTTTTGAGAGTAGTCTTTTTATCCAAGTTGCTTAATAATAGAATATACGGCGTAGCAACGTCAAATAATGCAGGCCAGTCTTTGGAAGCTTCTAACTGAGAAAATCCCTTTCCAATAATTATGATGCCTTTATCAGAATTAATTAGCTCTGTAATTCCTGCTCCAACATATGAAAGTAAGAGTGAATCAGATTGAGTTTCGGCTTCTTTGATAAGGAAGTCAGATTTATTAGTGAAGAATTCTATATTAGCCTGAATCCAGGCTATTTTCGAACATAATGCCCAAAGTACGCTAGGTGGCTTTTCTTCTTTGTCAAGAAGATTCCGAATAAGGATATACCAGTCATCGAGCTTCGGAACAGAGTCTTTTTCAAGAATTTTTGAAATATTATTTGTTATTATAGTGATCCATTGATCACTAATGCGATCAGCAAAAATCGCCAGCTCAGCGGGAAATTCTATCCTCTTCATTTTAAACACTAAAGTAACTAATGATCAAATAATACTACGTAAGTTCAGCTTTTATTGAAAGGATAAAAAGCTTCATGTTTAGACAAAATACAAATGATGATAGAAAGATATTTTTTATCAAGATTAGAAATAGTAAAATGATAATTTATTGTGTCAAGTTTAAAGTTTAAATGGATTTTCAAGACTTGAACTAAGAAATAACAAGATTATTGGAGTTTGGAATATGTCTATCCTAATAGGCATTGTTGGTAAACCATCGTCAGGAAAAACAACTTTTCTAAATGCTCTTTGTGGTACATCAGCAAAGACTGCTGAATATCCTTTTACCACAATTCAAGCAAACCAAGGAGTGGGATATGTCACTACACCATGTGTGTGTCAAGAACTTAATGTAACTTGTAATCCCCGTAATTCAGAATGTGTTGATAGAGTTCGGAAAATACCTATTAAGATTATTGATGTAGCTGGATTGGTTCCAGGTGCTCATGAAGGGAAAGGTATGGGAAATCAATTTTTATCCGATCTTGCTCAAGCTGATATTCTTATTCATGTGGTAGATATTTCAGGATCTCTGAATGAGGAGGGAGAAACCGTTGATCCTGGAAGTCATGATCCAATGAAGGATATAGCGTTTTTAGAGAATGAAATTGCTGCGTGGATGCGTGGAATCTTAAAAAAGGATTGGGAACGTGCTGTACGAAAAGCAGACACAGAAAAAAAGAATATTGTGGATTTTATTACTGATAAAATGACAGGATTGAAAATCACGAAAAGTAAAATAATGAAAGCAGTTAATTCAGCCAATTTAGATATCTCTGCTGTCAAAAAGTGGAATGAAGACGATTTATTACAGCTTTGTCACGAAATACGCAAAATAGGAAAACCAATAATCATTGCAGCAAATAAAATCGATCGTCCTACTGCGAAGGATAATTATGAACGCTTGAAAAAGGAATTCGGTGAAACTATTGTATCAACTTCAGCGCTCACTGATATTGTTCTCCGAAATCTTGTTAATCAAGGTAAGGTAGAATATTTCTCTACTAGCGGTCGTTTGAATCTCATAGGTAGCATGTCATCAAAAGAAGAATCAATTGTTAATAAAATTCAAACAGAGATATTAGTACCATACGGAACCACGGGAATCTTTGAAACGTTGAATAAAGCAGTATTTACTGTTTTACAACTTCAACCTATTTATCCTGTTGCAGATGTAACTCATTTTAGTGATAATGATGGAAAAGTTCTCCCTGATGTATTCCTCGTTAAAAGTGGTACAACTATTAAAGAATTTGCTGGGTTAATCCATCAGGATCTCTTCAAGAACTTTATTCATGGTATCGATGCTCGCACGAATCGGCGGGTTTCTGAAAAACACGAGTTACAATTTGGTGATGTAATTAAAATTGTAGCTGCTACTTGAAATTGAGTTATCCTTCTAGGTCATCGTCTTTTGTGTATCTTTTTTGAATTATTTTCTTTGTTCTAATTTCTTCAGACTTTCTATAATAGTAATCAGAAGACCGTTTAGGGCCAAAACTTCGTATACCTGAAGTTTTGATTTTTTCTGTTAGCTCTTTTCCTGTTTCCACTGAAAGTTGGCCTTGCTTGGTTAAAAAGTCAATGATCTCTAGACCTTCTTCATTAGTTCGTGCTCTAGCTAAGAAATCAAAAATATTTGGCTCATAATTGCTAAAAGGATCCAAATCTTGTCTTTCGTTCTTCCATGGGGAAATAGAATTCGTTTCATCTTCAACTTCATCTATCCTCACACTCATTTCACTACTGACAAGCTCGATGTATAAAGCAGGGAATTTTTCCCGGATTTCATCGATTGATATGTTCTGTTTGATAGCAAATGTCTCTAAAGAAGATTTCTTCTGTGGCTTCTTTTTGGAATCTTCAGGGTATTTTTCTACCATCGATATGCTTCCGAATTTCATTCTAACTTGGTAGCATTAACGGAGAATTCAGGTTTTTGACCATTAAGTACTAATTTGACCTGTTGAGCTGTTATATGACCTGCTCTTTCTTGTGCTTCTTTTGTTGAGGCGCTTATATGAGGAGAGACGTAAACATTCTCCAGTTCAAACAATTTGTTATTTTTCACAGGTTCAACAGTAAAGACATCGAGCGCTGCTCCCGCTATCTTTTTGTCTTTTAATGCATTATAGAGGGCATCTTCGTCAATAATACCGCCCCGTGCACAATTTATGATAAATGCAGTTGGCTTCATTTGCTCCAACTCCTTCTTACTGATCATACCACGAGTTTCATCAGTTAACAATGCATGAATTGTGACAAAATCAGACCTCTGCAGTATAAGTTTAAGATCTTCTATTTTTTCCGCTCCAATCTTATGAAAAACTTCATCAGGAAGATATGGGTCATAGACCAAACATTTCAACCCAAAAACTTTCGCTCTTTTCACAACCTCGGCTCCGATTCTCCCACAACCAACAAATCCTAATGTTTTACCGAATAATTCCATCCCCATAAGCTGTTTTTTTGGCCATTCACCCTTCTTAGTTCTACTGGAAGCTTGGATAATTTTTCGACTCAGAGCGAGGATAAATGCTATTGTCATTTCCGCAACAGATATTGTAGAAGCACGAGGGGAGTTTACAACATATATCCCTCGTTCTGTGGCAGCCTTCACATCAATGTTATCGACCCCAATACCAGCTCTACCAATCACTTTCAGTTGGGTGCCCTTTTCGATGACTTCCTTTGGTAGCTTGGTAGCACTCCGGACAATTATCGCGTGATATTTACCTATTTCGTTTAATAAATCAGCTGGGGGGTAGTGGTGATCTATTACTTCGAACTCTTTTTTCAATTCCACAATTGCAGAAGCTGCAATCGAATCTGCTATTAAGATTTTCATTTTTATTGGTTTCCTCTGAATGTGAACAGGTTTTACAAGGTTCTATTCTTTTTGTTTGTATCTATAATCCATAAAGGGTTCATAAAAGCGTCGAAAACATGTTTAACAGTGATTGAAAGTTGATAAAACGAATTGTATTAAAGTTCCGATATGAATTATGCGATTTTTTAAGCAGAGAAATTTGGATCTATTGAATCTACATTGTATATCAAGTTCTTCTGGGTTATTTGTGGTCAAATTTTAGTTATGGTGATATCTGTAATTACATTTAAAAAGACATAATTGATGATAATCGATGATCACATCTAACTGTTCTTTAGTATTATTTTGATACTAAAGAATTTGGGGATCGAATGATAGAATACAATTAAGATAAGGGTCTAGGTGTTGATAGAGCAGATAAAACGACGAATGAACCGTAAATCTGTTTTTTTTATCATTATTCTGTTATTTATGCTTATTAATTACCACATTCAAATGAATGGATCGATAGATGGTTTATGTTACGATCGAAATGCAATTTTAAGCATTCCTCACCTTGAAAAAAACCCAGAAAATCATCTTAAAAAGGCTTTATTAGTTGGGAATACTCATATTCCAATAAAAATAAACTTACTACTGAATAGAGGTAAGAAATTAGAGAAAATGTCACGGTTCAATTATGAAGAACATGAACCAATTGTGATCGATGGAAATGACGACTTTTTAGCTCATGCAGTTACAGAAAACTGGCCTGGAGATGGAAGCCGATCCAATCCTTTTATTATTGACGGTTATACAATTGATAATTTTTATTCTGACTTTTCTATTGATATCTACAACTCTGATGATTACTTCCAAATCAGTAACTGTCAAATATTGATAAATGGAAGAGAAGGAGGAATAAAGCTTTCAAATGTAGAAAATGGGAACATCACAAATAACATAATAACTAATGGAAGCCTTGGAATTCAGTTGAAAGATTTTGGCGATTCTTATTGCTCAAATATTATAATTTCAAATAATGTGATTCAGAATGTCAATTGTGGAATTAATATTATGGGGGGATCAGCTGGGATTAATGTCTCCTCAAATCAAATTAGTAATATTCTAAATTCTGGTATTAAGCTTCAAAACGCAGGATCTTCTGAAATAGTGATTAATACGATCGAAAACTGCGGAGGATGTGGTATAGACAACATTGGACAGATAAGTGATGGTGCTCATTATTCACGCATCATCTCGAATATAGTCAGGAATAATAATGAATCAGGAATTTCAATCAAAGATAGTGACTCAAATACTTTGATTAATAATATAATTTATGATAATAAGGGAGGATTATTATTTGAACGATCAAATGATAATCTCCTGTTCAATAATACTATTTATAATCATGGGGATAGTTCGGGGTTCTTAATTTCTTCCTCTGAAAATAATAACATCTCTACTAATTTCATCTTCAATAATCTTGCTGGAATTTCCCTTTATGGTTCAACGGAAAATGTTTTTACAAATAATTATGTCTACGCTAATGAAGACATTGGTATATTCCTTGATGATCTAGCAGACAGAAATAATTTCTCTAGAAACCTGATTTCAAATAATCATGAAGCTATTTGGATTCAACGGTCAAACTACAATCTCATCACAGAAAATCTTTTTTGGAAGAATATTGCCTCAGGTATAATTATAGAATTTGATTCTAATTATAACATTGTTTCATTTAATGATTTTTCTGATAATAGTATACCAATTTCACCACAGGCGGAGGATAATTACTTAAATTCAACTAATACTTTTGTATATAATTATTGGAATGAATGGATCTCCCCTGATGTTGATTCGGATGGAATAGTAGACGATCCTTATCCTATTGATTATAATCAGGATTCATACCCTCTCACGGGATTAGATCTAAATCTCCCTCATCTAGTGCTAACTCCAAGAATCTTGTCTCCTAAAGAGAATGACCTGCTTAATGGAACCGTGTACATTAATTGGACGTTATCTGTCGATTCCCACAAACATGTAGTCAGCTATACTCTTTCTTACTCCTCTGATAATGGTAACAACTGGACAGAAATAAAATCTAGCCTTAGTTATCATTATTACAGATGGGATACAACAACGATTCCAGATGGTACTAATTATCTGATCAGAGTTGTGGCACATTGTGATGACGGATGTTCTTCTAGTGGAAGTATAGGAACATTAACAATTCAGAATAAGGTAGAAGATCCATATTTTTTACCAACTCAAATAATATTTGCTTTTCTATTGGCTGTGTGCTCCATAGCAGCAGGATACTACCTTGTGAATACAAAGTTTAGAGCCCCAAGCTTCACTGAATATTTCCAATCAAATAAAATTGAATTTCTAAAGCCGATATACCATAAACTGATTATTGGGCTGGAAAGCATACAAACCGCGATTATGTCTGAAGGTGCGGTAATACCACTTTTAGAAGAGCCAACAATGCCCACAAGCTTAGTTACGTGGTTTCCAGATGATTATCGCAGGGAATTAAAAACAAATTTAAAAGGAAGAACCATATTAACCTTGATAGAAATCGCTTTCCAGTATTCAGAGGATGCGAACCTTACTAAGCTGGCTCAAGCCCTAGATATCCCTGTCTCAACTCTTTCTGATGAATTAAAAAAGCTTATAAGACTTAACTACCTTGATTTTCATATAACCCCGCAAGTTCTTCATGATGGGCGATATCGGCACTACATTATCACAGCGAAAGGAATTTCCTTCTTAAAAATCTTGAAAAGCGCGTTAGAACTTTCGATACGACGAGCTAAAGAAAAAGAACAATGCGATTAAATCTAATTGGTCAAGAATGAATTCATTGGAACCATAAAAAGTTTTTTTCGATGATTCAGCAAGCCAATTGAATTCTATCATTTTTCTAATTTTTTCTTTCCTGGAGAATTATTCCGAGAATTCGTAGGATATTCTGTTCTTATTAACAGTTTCAACTCCAGATCAATTGCTTGAGATTTCTAGTTCAAGCAAGCTTGAAAATTATGATTATTAGAGATTGAGGTGAAACACGATTCTTGAATCTGAACAAAACATGAAAATTTTGGTAACTGATCCAATAGCCCCTTCTGCAATAACAGAATTACAGAAAGAGTTTGAGGTAACGGAACAACACTACTCCCCCGCTGAACTATTAACGGAAATAGGTAAATATCATGCGATAATTGTCCGCAGTGCGACCAAGCTTCCACGGGAGGCCATCGAGAAAGGTACCCAGCTAAAAGTGATTGGCCGAGCGGGAATTGGCGTCGATAACATTGATGTCAAAGCAGCTACAGAAAGAGGTATCCTAGTTGTGAACGCGCCACGATCTTCCGTTATTTCTGTGGCAGAACTGACATTAACATACATGCTTGCTCTCAGCTGTCGTTTAGTCAATGTAACAAATGAAACTAAATCAAATATGAATCCGAAAAAATGGTTAAGGCGGACAGAATTGCATGATAAAATATTAGGGTGTATAGGATGTGGAAAAATTGGTATTGAAGTAATTACAAGAGCAAAGGTTTTCGGGATGAAATGTCTGATTTACTCCCCTAACGTTCCTCCTGAAGTCACTGAAAAAATGGGAGTGGAAAGAACTGATGATCTTGATTATCTACTTCAAGTATCGGATTTTGTTACAATTCATACTAAATTAAAAATAGAGACTCAAAGTTTGATTAGTAGACGAGAATTAGAACTCATGAAATCAACAGCTTACCTAATAAACTGTGCCCGAGGAGGTATTGTAGACGAACACGCCCTTTATGATGCTTTGAAAGAAAACAAGATCGCGGGAGCAGCGCTCGATGTGTTTGCTGACGAACCTGTACGAAATAACAAATTATTTGAACTGGAGAATATCTATGTCTCCCCCCACATTGGAGCCTCCACCACTGAAGCTCAAGAACGAGTTGGACAAGTTATTGCTAACCAGATTAAAATGGCTTTAAACGGTCAAACACCTGACTTCATTGTTGAAAAATCCTATTTTCCGAATTGATAGCAGATCAATAGGATTGAATCAGTTTCCTCTATTTTTTTCTCCAAGAATAGAGATTGAACAATTTTTGATAATCATTTTATACCTTATCGAAAACGTCTTCCTCAAGTATCTCCGTGCTGGAATGTTGCCGAGTGAGTAATAAACTCACATCCGCAGAACCTAAAGGAGGTAATCTTGATGAGTGCTTATAAATATATGTCTAACTTCTGGAAAGAAAGAAATTATGATTTTAAGCAGCTGCGAATCTCACGTTTGATAAGATGGAGGCGAGAACCAGCTGTCATTCGAATTAAAAATCCTACAAGGATTGACAGGGCTCGTTCGCTCGGGTACCGTCGTAAAAAGGGTTATATAGTGGCGAGAGTTCGTGTTCCACGTGGTGGGCGCAGGAAATCACGGCCAAGAAGTGGAAGGCGCTCAAAACGAATGGGAGTTAAACGCATTACTCCCAAGAAATCTAGACAGTGGATAGCAGAAGAACGATGCTGGCGCCGTTTTCCGAACCTTGAGGTTCTGAATAGCTACCCTGTGTTAGAAGATGGACGACATCGATGGTTTGAAGTGATCTTAGTTGATCCTCATGCCCCAGAAATCTTATCAGATCCAAAAATCAATTGGATTTGCAACAGAAGCAGTCGTGCTCGTGTTACTCGAGGAAAAACTTCAGCTGGTCAGAAAAGTCGGGGATTACGTAGACGAGGAAAGGGAACGGAACATATCAGACCTTCCTACGATCGTTAATCAGCTTCCTCTCCTTTTTTTTAAATTTAAACTCATAATTTGTGCAATTTTTAGCTAACTTCAAATTACATTTTAAAGCCTAAAACAAAGAAAGCTACAAAAAATTCTGGATGTGAAGATAATGCCTCGGAATTTTGTGGATTCGCTTATTCCTATCCAGGAATCCCAATTATCGACATTTCTTCATACTGCTATCCAATTAGGCTTCATAGAAATATGGATCAGCAATCCAACAAAAGAAGAGAAGAAACTAATGACCCAATCTTCCTTTACTTCTCTTATACGTATGTACGAGCGATTGGATATTGGATTAAACAACGAATCTAAAGTACAGATGACTTCGTTACTTCGTCAACAAAGACGCGAAATCCCAATTATTGCAGTAACATGTTTAACCCCTGACCTTACTGCATGGGCGGCGCAAGACAATCGTGTTGATATTTTAAAATTTCCTGTATTTCAGATTGGAAAACTGATGTCCCGATCCATTGCGAAACTTATGATTAAATTTAATAAGCATTTGGAAATCCAACTAGCGGAATTGTATTCTCTTCCTGATCGTCAACAAATTCCCGCTTTAAGACAAATTCGTTCTGCCTTAGAAATAGCTACTCGAAAGAATGTTCCGATTCTCTTCTCATCTGGAAGTAAGAAGCCAGATCAAATGCGCTCTCCGCGAGAATTAGCATCATTGGCGCAAATGTTACTAATGAATTCTAGAAAATCTCTGGATTCTCTAAGTACTATCCCACAAGAACTTATCCAGAGGAATTTGCTTAAGATTAGTCCCGATTATATTGCTCCAGGTGTGTTTAAAATCTCGTCTCCAGCTCTTTTGACTGTGAATATGGAGGAGGAATAAACATAATGGATGAACGAATACGGTACTTAAATATTCGATTTATTAGTACATTACAACTCCAAGAAAAAGACGCTTGGTTTACCATCTCCTCAGAAGTAAAGCGTCTTTTTGGAACGCATGGAGCAGCAGAAGTTGGTTTGTTTCTCTCCTATTTTGACCATGTAAATCAGGGAGGAATTTTCAGAGCATCACACAGGTATGTT
This sequence comes from Candidatus Hodarchaeota archaeon, assembly GCA_016840285.1. Next base: position 34,121 of record JAEOSR010000137.1, read on the forward strand.
TATCGTGTTAGAGCTGCTATTTGCTTTATTCACTCGAGATACAATGTTCCTATACTTATCTTTTCAGAAAATATCAGTGGTTCTTTGAAAAAGGCGAAAAGACTTTTGAATATTGAAAAACATATAGATCGTTATCATACCCTTCGAGAATTGCTCTATAACAGCTGGGGACAAAACCTCGATGATGACAAAAAACCAAACTGAATTTAATGTGGAAACCGTCCCAGTCTGAGAGGTTGGGTCTTAAGGATCCCACTTTTCTCGCTTCTTGTGGGTTTTTTCACCTTCTAATCCTCTGACCCACCCTTTTGGTTCTTCTACCATCATCAGGGTGGGTAACGGCTATTAGAGGCTTTTTTGTGCATATATCATTGATATTCGGATTTTATCAAGGTCTTGCACTATCAAATTAGCTATTACCAGTAAATGATTTCTCAGAGCGGTATGCCCGTGGTTCATGGATTCAGTTAACAACCGTAACTCCTTGCTTTCATAAATGAATCGGTACAGATTCCAGATATTTTGTTGTTTCACCTCCGTTATTTTTTGTGCAAGTTTTTTAAAGTCTAGTTTCTTTAGTTCTCGTTTTGCTTGCCAATTATATCGACCGATGATAGGAGAGTGGATTTTTCGGGTGATTCGTGCCGCTAACTGATCATAGTATTGAAATGTTTTGATTAAGGGGTCATCAGTTTGATCGTGATGGCTTCGCAGCCTATTTACTAGTTTTTCATCTTTTAATGGAGGCTCGACATAGATTTTCGAATGATGTTTGGTGGTATGAAAGAAATCGTGGAGAAGAGCGTATTGAAGTAACTCCTGTTGTCCTTTCGTCAATTTCAACGGCAATCCTTTCCGTATCCTCAATTTTTTCGGATAGTTTTTCGTATCAAGATAGGATCGGTTGTTTAATATTCTTGCTTTGATCCACTGTATCAATCCTAACCCTTCATTTTGATATTTTCCTATTTGAGTGATTTTAAGCAATTTAAAGATTTTTCTTTGCAATTTCATAAAAGATCTATTTGTATATTGTAATTTAATTGTTCCTAGATAGCAAATAAAGGAATAAGGATACATAGGTTTTGCAGTATCGATTTTAGTATAATAACGGTGAATGGGGGGATAAATACTCGCTTTACAACCGAAAATAAAGAACCGTGTTTTTTTCGTTATCAATGGAGTTAGGATTTTTCCTTCCAATTCAACCCCGAAACTTTTACACACATCCAGTTGAACCCCTATTCAATTAAGATTACCTTTCTCTAGGTATTTAGCCCATTCTTTCAATGCAGTAGTCACATTTTCTGAGAGACACTTTTCTTGGAGCTGTTCTTCAACAATAAACTCATCATTTTGGATCAATTTTAATTTACGAATGGATTTTTGATCGATTAGTTTCAAGCTGATAACATTAAGTTCTGCATAGCCTGAGTTATAACCCCGTCCTAATTTTCGAAGGTAAATGACGGATTCAATTAAGAGTCCCAGTTCAACTGGAGTACATTCTGTGACATCTATTTCAAACTTAAATTCACCCGTAAAATATCGCTCACTAAAATCTTGAATTGGTTTATCAATAAGAAAAGTTTCAAATAAACATGAATAGATTTAACTTAATTATTTGTTATGCATCTGTAACATAATTCTCTTTCAAAATAAATATGATTGATTTAAAAATGAAAATTGCGATTTTTGGTGATGTTCATGGGAATATTCATGCACTAGAAAGTGTCTTAGAAGATATTGAATCAATTAGTCCAGATCATGTTGTATGTACAGGTGATCTTCTCACACCATATCCTGGGGGTAAGGAGGTCTGGAATGTTTTAAATCATCATAATATTCCTATTACAAGAGGGAATGTAGAAGATAAATCGCTAGATTACTTATTAAATAATAGTAAAAGTGATTTACATAACAATATCCGATATAAACCTTGGAAATATGTTCTAAAATCATTTCCCAATAAAATTGTTGATAAATTAATAAATCTTCATCTAGTACATACAATTGAAGGTCCTCACGATAATAAAATAATGATATGCCATGGAACACCAGCTAATAATCGTGATTATCTTTTTGATTTTGTTAGGAATCCTCAATTTGTAAATTTTAGAGAGTCTGGAGTTAATGTAATAGTAGCAGGGCATACACACCAGTATCACCATATTCGGCAAAAAGGTATATTATTAGCTACCGCTGGAGCTACTGGATTAAGTTATAATGGATCTTCAATTGCTGAATATCTTATATTAGAGTTTAAAAATAATAGATGGATTCCTAGTCAAAAAAAGGTACCTTACGATTCTACCTTGCTAGTCGAAGATATTATTAGAACAGATTACTTAAAAAAAGGAAGTCCACTATCGTGGATATATTTGGACATGATTTTGTCCCATACGAATTCAATTTTTGATTTATTAACAAATTATTCTCCAAACCCATGGCCAAATACAGAGGAAGAATGGAAAGTTCTTTGTCAGGCTTATTTAGAAAAGAATAATAGATGGTACAGTATCAAAAATGTTCTTGATTAATAATGCTAAAGTTCCAAAATAGTAATTCTCAAAGATTTCACTTAATTGAGACTTATCCCCAGTTTTTTTCAACTATTTGAAACTTTATCCTAACAGTTTTCACTTATTTGAAGCTCGATCACTTCAGTTATTCATAGAAAAGTAGGGTTCTACCCTCTTCGTTTGGTAAAGTGAACTATCATTATTTTGAAACTTCCACACTCAAGCCCGTCTACCCAAGTTTACTAGACAACGGCTAACCAGATTTACAGAGAAATTAGGATCTTTTCCAATACTGAATTATTTGATGAAATTTGCTATTGTTCTGCTAAACTGAGGTATAAATAGCCTAAAATTAATCCTGAGACTCCTACAAAAAACAAACCAAACCATACATCGTAAATTACCAGACTTGAAAATGCAAAAATCACAATGATCCCTGCGATTTCAAGCAACCCTGTTCTTCCTCCTGTGTATTCGCGAATCATTGTATAGACCATGAGAGTGGAAAAAAACATTATTCCCCACACTATCAAATGAAAGACGGTTAGAAGAGGTGTAAATGTTCCTTCAAATAATTCAAACTCCCAGAATAGGAATTCTAGATAGTTCTCCAATTCAATTGGGAAGAAGAGAAATAAGAGCTCTAGTAGGGCGCATATTGAGAGTATGAGTGTTCCTAGAATTAATGTTCGTACTTCTTTTGAGACCCACAGATTTCGATATATTGTTTGAGCCATAACTCTTCCAACTCCTTTCAGAGTTCTCAAGACGTTGCCACTTTGGGTTCAGTTTTTATTTTTTTGTTTTTTTATAGGCTTCTCAAAATGAATCCTCCACAATATAAAAAGGGAGATCAGTAGTTTTATAACGAGGATCGCAGAATCTCAAATTCACTCAGAAAATGAATGCGTACGACGAACTTAGAAGATAGATAAAATGAAACTAGTTGAACTATAACCTTTAAAACTATTTTTTTTTGAATATAACCAACTTATTTAGAAGTAAATCTTTGCTAATTCTGGCTAATAAAATACTTACTGATTTAGGGAAGCAAAAGTGGAAATAAAAGCTAATATTTATAAGCTAAGGAAATAGGAGAAAGATAATGAATGTATTGAAGAAGGCTTTTCCTATCTTTACAACTAGCGTTTTACGACAATTAGACAGTTCAAATAGGATTGTGAGCCTAATAAATGCCAGTTTCAGCTAGGATATTGTTATGATCGAAACAATTACTCTTGGGAATAAAAGTTCTGTTCAATCAAAGAGGTCTGAGTGTTGAAGATAGTCCTTTTAGGCCCCTATAATAGTGGAAAATCAACAACCGTCCAAAAGATATGTAGTGGCTCTGCGATTTCTATCGATTATGGTGGAACCACTGTTGCGTTGGATCATTGTCGAACCCAAATCTATGGGGTTGAAATCTTCTTATTTGGAACTCCTGGGCTTCAACGATTCGAGATAATCCGAAAGATATTAAGCAAAGGAGCAGATGGCATACTTTTTGTAATTGATTCTGTAAACGTTGCCTCGTTTGAAGAAGCCGAAAAACTCCTGAGAGAGGTTTATGATATTCTACCTGGTGTTCCTATTGTGCTCTGCGCAAATAAACAAGACATTAAGGGTGCAAAAAGCCCCCAAGAAGTAGCAGATGCAGTCCTAGGCAAAGATAAGGGGAATATTTCAATCATAGGAACTTCAGCTAAAACTGGAGAAAAGCTTGAGCATGTTTTAGGTCTTATTGTGCTTAATGCAATTAAACAATATTATCATATACTTATAGCTGTGAAGAAATCAAATGGGGAACTTGCACAGATTGCCAAAAACATGAAAGAACCTGAAGAAATTGTGTTCTCTCAGCTTCAATTTGCTTCTTGGAGACGTCTTATAATTGCTGACTGGGATACCCAGCGATTCACTTTAACAAAAGGTGTTAGACAGATCACAGATATTCTCGAATTTGGGCACAAACAAATTTAAGCAGTTTATCAATATATCATTCAAGAAAGGAGTTGACATGTTTGGTTGAAAAACCTGATGTCTATATTTGTCAAACTAAAGGTTGTGAACATCGTTTTCAAAGAGCGAAATTTATCACTGTTGAAGACGAAGATGGAATCTATATAACAAAACCCAGTTGTCCGAAGTGTGGTACAACAGATATAATCTCTTCTGCTTGGTTGCTAAAAGAAGAAAAATAATACTACTAGCGAGGCCACATTGTGATGAGCTTCCTGATTAGCTCACAGCGGTCTTTTGAACGGGACGCTCTTTCTGAGGCTTATTACGTTATTTCTGATGTTCTAGGATATAAAACTCATCCTTTAAGATCCCGTGTCCCAGGTCTGGCAATTTTACGATTAACAGAGGAAACCAAACCATTTCGCGTTATCAAAGAAATTCGCCAATATATTCAAGAAAAAGGCCCCTTAGTAGCCTGTTTAAAAATAGTACCTCTCGAACGATTAATAAAGACCAATCTCTCCGAGATTGTTGAAAATGCAGTATCTCTTGCGAAATTAAAGATCCTTCCGACTGATTCATGGAAGATCCATGTTCGGAAGCGACAAACCAACCTTAGGACGTTACAGGTAATTGAAAAAATTGCCGAGAATATTAATTGGGGAGTAGTAAACTTAACATCGCCAGATTTGGAGATCCGAGTTGAAATTATAAGAGATTTAACTGGAATTTCTGTTATGGAACCACATTTAGTTTTCAGCCTAGCACATCTATGGGAAGAAGAGCAAAAAGGCAAATGATCTTAACTACTCTAACGCTAAAAGAGCTATTTTTTGAAGAACTGCTTTTTCAATTTCATTAAACGTAAAATCGGTTGCATTGTACCCGTCATTACTTAGCATTTTGATAAAGAGTTCATTTTTAGATGAAAAATCATCTAAGAGGTTAATGTTTGGTTTCATATGTAGTTCTTCTTGCAGTTGATAGCTGGTATTGATTAATGGCTGAGATCTTTCACCTAGTAATATTCCAGCAACATCTTTTGTGGTTTTTTTCACTCCCAAGAGAGCAATTGCTTTTTTTATTTGTCGTTGGGCAGCCACATAAAGAAGAACTTCGATAGAAAGGGTTTTTGATATCATTCGATTATTCTTTCTTGCATTTAATGCGTGCCAAGCAGCAGAGAAGAGGTGACGATAACCCCAGATATACTGATTATCGAATAATTGTGATGCTAATATACTGTATTTGGTTCTGTTTTTGGTTAAAATCATCCTTATATCTGAATGTGCCGACTCAGATATAAGAGTTCCAGTAAAAACCAATAAGAGGGTTCCATCAACATTTTCAATAATATAAGATTTATTTTGGGGTATTTAAATGACTCTCCATTTGTTAGCGAGAAATTTTACTTAACTAGGTTTTTTTTAACGTGTACTGATTTTGTAGTAATATTCCTACAGTTCAGTTTAAAGTGTTGATATGGCAAGATGGTTACGTTTAAAATAGTCAGCTGGCAAGAAATAGACCATTTAGCACGTAAACTTTTTCATCTGATTAAAAATGATGGATTTGAGCCTGATATCATATTAGGTATAAGTAGAGGAGGGACAATTCCAGCTAGATTATTGAGTGATATGTTTGAAGCAGTGATACCATTCAAAGAGGGAGGAAATACCTCAATATTAGCCAGCATGCAGATTAAATTCTATACAGCAATAGCAGAAACTCATACCCGACCGATAGTAGCACAAGATGTAACGGTCGAGATTCAACAAAAGAGGATCTTATTGGTAGATGATCTAGTGGATAGTGGAGAAAGTATTCAGTGTGCTCTCGATTATCTAAATTTAAAAAATCCTAAAGAAATTAAAATTGCCGCTCTTCTCCACAAACCTTGGTCCAAGGTCACCCCACATTATTACGTGGAGGAAGCAACGGAATGGGTAGTATTTCCCCATGAATATTACGAATTCATGACCGAACGAACCATTTCAAAAGGATATGATAAAGCAGAAGCATGGGCGACTTTTCTGAAGTTGGGCATCCCCGACTCATCCGTCTCTTTCTTCGTAGAGAACTTTCTATCCTAACATACTAACGGAATCTATCCTTCAAGAAAAAGTACTTTTGCAGATGAAAATTCTGATTTTAATGTCTTAAAAAACCTTGAATTAGGCCTCGTGAATAGGATGCAGTTATTGTTAATTCACTCAGATGGTTTTAGTTGGAAAATTAATGATAAAGCTGTGAGTAATCCAGAACCGTTAACAGATCACATTTTAGGCGAGTACACTACAAATGAATCCGTGATGATCGTTTTTATTGGTGTTGAGACTAGTGATACCGAGAATGCAGCCTTTATAATTGAAAAAACTGTATTAGAACTTCAACAGGCCCTCCTTGATATTAAAGAAACGAATATTATTCTTTATCCTTGGGTACATCTAGTTAAAATGACACCAGCTAAACCAACTGATGCTTTAAGCATTCTTCAAACATTACATATACAATTGGAAAAGAATATTCCTGATTTCCATATTCTTCGTGCTCCATTCGGGTATTATAAAAGATTCTCTCTACAGTGTAAGGGGCATGCTCTTGCGGAACGCTCCAAGGAGATTACAAGTGGAGATAGAATTTCAGAATCAGCAATTGAAGTAACAGCTGCAATTACAGCCGAAGATGAAGTAAAATCTCAATTTTACATTCTTAATCAATCTGGTAATTTAATTCAATATGAGAAATACAACTATGAAGATTTAAATGACCTTCAAATATTTGTTAATTATGAAACAGCAAAAGATAGGAGCGTAAGTTCTCCTCCTAAGCATGTTGAGCTCATGAAACAATTGGAATTAGTCGATTACGAAGAAGGCAGTGATGCTGGAAATTTTCGCATTCTTCCCAGAGGTTACGTTGTTAAACATTTAATTGAAAGTCACGTTCTCGAGATGGCAATTAAATATGGCGCGATGGTTGTTCAAACTCCTCTAATGTATTCCTATGAACACCCCTCACTGAAAAAATATTTAGCCCGTTTTCCTGCTCGTCAGTATATAGTAAAATCTGGTCAGAAAGACTATTTTCTCAGGTTTTCAGCCTGTTTTGGTCAATTCCTTACGTTGTCTGACTCAATAATTAGTTATCGTCAGCTTCCTTTGAAAATGTACGAATTATCAGCTTCTTTCAGACGTGAACAGCGAGGTGAATTAGCTGGTATCCGCCGCCTCCGTGCTTTCACTATGCCTGATTTGCATACTGTAGCGATAGATATGCCAATGGCTAAGAAAGAATTCGAATCTCAATTTATACTTGCACTTCAATATATGAATGATATTGAGGTCAATTTTGAGACTGCATTTCGAATGACAACCAGTTTCTATGAGGAGAACAAAGATTGGATCATATCACTGATAAATAAGCTCGAAAAACCGATTCTAATCGAGTTATTCGATACAAGGTATGCTTATTTCATTTTAAAATTTGAATTCAATATCGTAGACGCTCAGAAAAAAGCTGCTGCCTTATCCACAGTCCAAATAGATGTAGAAAACTCAGAACGGTTTGATATTAAATTCACCAATGAACAGGGAGAAGAAGTCTATCCCCTTCTATTACATTGCTCCTTGTCAGGATCTACTGAACGTGTAATTTATGGTGTTCTCGAAGAACAACTCAAACAAATGCATAAAGGTATCAAACCCCAAATTCCCCTATGGTTATCACCCACTCAAGTTCGGATTTTACCAGTCACTAGGGAATTCATTCCCTATTCTGAAAAAATTGCTGAAAAATTGGAACAAAACAATTTTCGAGTAGAAATTGATGATCGTGATCTCTCCCTAGCCAAGAAAATTCGTGCAGCAGAAAAACTTTGGACCCCTTTGATTTTTGTAATAGGTAAAAAGGAAATAAATCAAGAGAAAATAACTGTTCGTTACAGAATGGAGAATACACAAGCATTTCAAACTTTAAAAGAAATAATAACATACATCGAAAAGCATACTGCAGAAAAACCGACTTTTTTACGAGCTTTCCCGAAACTCGTGTCTTCACAACCAATTTTCACACGTGAGGTTTAAGATACAATAATTAAGAACCCATATAAATCATTAAAGAAACAATAATACCAAATACACCGTCCTCGAAAGGGATTGTTAGTACACTTTCAGAGGAGAATATATTAGGTAGACTGTCAAGATGAGCATTTAGTTTAGAAAATTCAGAATTCTACCTCCTATGTGCTTTAAGTTAACATAACATTTGAAAGGGAAATAGAATGCCCACGAAATTGTTTGGTCGTGAAATTGAAAATCAAATCGCTTTTGTAGGCTTAGCGAATGCAGGGAAAACAACATTGGTTAAAAGACTTAAGGGTGACGATAATCTAGAGACCGTTCCAACAATGGGAATGAATATTGAGACATTAAAAATCGGTGATATTGAAGTAATGGCAGTAGATCTAGGAGGACAGCCCACATATCCTACCAGCTTGTGGGAACCATTTGTTTCCGAGGCATCTGGTATTGTTTTTGTCTTCGACTCCGCAGATAGCTCTAAAGTAGAGAATGCTGGAGTTTGGTTAAAGAATGTGATCCAATGGGCACCAGAAGACTCTGCATTTCTTTTTTTGGCGAATAAACAAGATTTAACAGAAGCAATGTCCCTCGAGAATATTATCCATACATTAGAGCTCGAAACGGAAATGGCTACAAGACCCAGAACCTTTGCTGTGTACCCTTGTTCAGCGTTGACTGGTGAAGGCGTTGATGAACCGTGGCAGTGGATGAGTGATAGATTCCGCAGTAAAAGGACACGGAAATAGAGATAGGTGCCCTAAATGAGTTTCCTTTCAAAGTTACGTGCAAAATTTGCGAAAGAAAAGTTAACTGTGAAGATTGCGTGGCTTGGTCTTGACCAAGCAGGAAAAACTACCCTTGTCAAAAGAATTACTTCTGGAGAATTTGACAGCAGCACTTTTCGAACACTGGGGATGAATGTTGATGAATTTAGTTCGGGGAATGTTAGATTTATTTCATGGGATATTGGAGGCCAAGAAGCATTTCGGGAGTCTCTTTGGGAAAGCTACATGTCAGGCAGTATGGGAATCGTATATGTGGTCGATAGTGCTGATAGATCGAGAATAGCTGAAGCTAAGATAGAATTATGGAAATATGTTCTTGATAATGACAAAGTTGAGAACATCCCAATTCTAGTTCTTGCGAATAAACAGGATTTGCCTGATGCGGCGTCTGCGGGGGAAGTGGCCCGAGGACTTAATCTCCATAAAGTCACCACGCATTCATACGCCATTGTACCAACATCCGCCAAGACTGGTTTTAATGTGGAAGAAGGACTTGAGTGGCTTCGTCAAAGAGTGACAGAGAAAATCGAACTCTTGTAACCAAAACAAGTTTGTTTTGGATTCATCTAAGTCCGTTTCTTCTTCATAACTACTTTCTCTGAGACCTCATTAACACGTTCACACAAAGCAACAAAGAATTCTTGCACCTTTTCAAGATATAAATCTTCATTGATCCGCGCATAAATACGAATGGAGGGATCTTCAGCAGAATTGATTGATATTCGAACAGCAACTTTACGTATATTATGAAGTAGTTTCAACAGATTTTTATCCCCGAGGAAGTACGTCCCAGCCCGTTGGGAAGTCGCTTTTAGCAAGAAAAACTCATCTAACTGTTTTATGCCTAACTCAATTTCCTCGAGTTGAAATAGGAGATCCTGGTGTTTTTTGATTTGTCCCTCTTCATTTTTAGGAATAATCTGTATTTTTGTAGGGATTTTTCCTTTCTTAGAATTTGCTTCCAGAGCAATGTAATCATTTACACCTGCAAACCAAGAAATGATAACCGACAACATAAGATGTCTTTCTTCTAATGCAAAAACCACCCGAAAATCCTTGAATGGTATATTTTGTGATTTCTTATACTTTGGAACAAGTAAACCCCCATTTGAACTCTTCTCTTCCATAACTAGATCATCAAACTCCTCTACAAAGATTTCAAGCAAAGCATCTCGCGCTAACTCCATAATTTTACGATTTTTTCGTCTTCCAGCCCATAATAGATAGAAAGTAAAGAATAGAACCGTTCCAGGCCCTAAAAACAGCACAATATAGTCTATTATCCCAGATCCATTTTGGAGAAATATATGAGTGGAATATTTGAAAGGAAGTCTAAAAAGTCCCAAAGATGACATCATTGAACTCATGTTTTACATTTTATTAAGCAATTTAAATTATTTTTCTTCGGAAATTTATTGTTATTAGTTCCCATCCTTTATAGTGACATTTTCATAAAAAAGGAAAAGCTCTAATGCTATATTCAAACAGATTATTACTTCAAACTCACACAATCCGCCCCCTAAAAATGGTTCCACAATTTACTTTTCTTTATGTTGAATATAGCTAGCAATTTCCTGATGCTTGAAAGAATCTGTCCCTGGTTCACGAACAACTTGGTAAAATTTGAAAGCTGCAAGGCCATTCATGTCGATCTTGGTAGGTTCAACTACAAGTGCAACAGAAAGGGTATTATGGAGCTGAAAAGAGAAAATATGAGTGTTTACATCCGTTTGAGATAGAAATAAACCATAACCTGGGTGAGAATGCCACCATCCCAAGCAATAGTAATCATTCTCCAGTATTTTTTCAAAAACTTTAAAATCTTCATCGGAAAAAGAAACAGAAACTTCGTCGCCTTCTGCAACAAAAAAAATTTTAGATATCATTAGTTCATTAGGCCGGAGTTCTTTTCCACCTAACAGACCAATAGCTTCCCTAGGGATAGCATCTTTTGAATATTTGGTCATTTCATGGAGTAATGATCCCAAAATGGTAACTGATTTAACCTGGGGGACTGAAGGAACATGAAAGTCTTCAGCTTCCCTTATTTTTTCAATTGATTCCTTTTTTGTTGTTTCAACAGCCTCTGTAGTTGGAATTTTGGAATTTTCGGCCTTAGCTCCTTTTGGTGTTTTTTTATTATCAGACATAGACCATTCACAATATTTATATTATTGATCGATCATTTAGCATGCTTTTTGGTCCATTCTTCAGCCGTATCCCAAAAGATTTCAAAACTTTTTTTCATAGTCTCTCCAGCTTCAGGGTTAAAAGGATCATTTGGATCAACAAGATATTCTGGAAAATCTACATCCCCTGTTGCCCGATAAACATCTAACATCATTTCGATATGCTCAAATACACTGGGTAATGTGATTGTTTCCTTCCATCCCCCTGATTTCCCTAGATTATTCCAATTGACAAGACTTAAGCATACATTAGAGCCCCATTTCCATTGAGTTGTGCCAATTGCAATATTGGGATGCCATATGGGAGTTATAAAGTTGCAAATCGGAGGTTTGAAGGGATATTCTGGGGGGAGATCAACAGTGATCTCAAACTCACCCCCATCATAAGGAGTCTCTTTCCTCCCCTTAATTGTTGCCTTATAGTGGTGTAGATTGTTATTAACAATAACCCACTTGACATGGCTTGTTTTTGGAGGATAAGTTTTTAGCATTCGTTTAAATTCTTCTCGTAATCGTCTTGAGTGCAAATCCTGCAAGGTATTCTCACCTTTTGAATAAAGGTAGATGAATGAAATTAGAACCGATTGATAGAATCATGAGGTGAATACTAATATAATAATTTATATTATAAGTGGCAAGATTGAGATTCAATTTCTCAGTCTAAATCGTTAGAATTTAACTTATTTTCCTTGTTAGTTGCTAACCATTCTAGATTTTTTAAGTAAAAATCAGTAATGTTCTTAGAATCCCGAGTAACCGTCTTAAACTTCTTCCATGTCGTAACAGTACTTTTTAAAGGCATACCTCTTAGTTCATAACCCTTAGACATCTTCCAGGTATCTTGTATTTGATCAATTATACTTCCATCATCTAAATTACCAATAAAAGGTCTATCTATAATCAGATCTATCTCTTTGGAATTGAAATCTTGGAAAATTTCGCGAGCTGCTTCAACTCCCTCTCCAAGCCTATCTATCCCATTATGGTTGTCCCAACTAGCAATAATAACAATATGATGTCCATCTATAAGATTATTCTTCTTAAATTTTGATATTTCGTTTGATTCATTTCAATCCTCACGAAGGAGGAACGCTCCTTTCAACTCGAAGACCAACATTAACTTTTACTTATACGCTAGGATTTTAATCCTCTCAAGTGAGGAACTCTTCTTGCAACGAAGCCTATGATGCAGGAACTAATTGTTGGTATGATCAATTTCAATCCTCGCAAGGGAGGAAACCTTTTCTGTAACTTCACCGAAAAATGCTTCTATTCTATTATTAGGGAGGTTTAAAGGGATACTCTGGAGGCAAATCAACTGTGATCTCCCATTCACCCCCCACATAAGGTGTGTTTGGTTTTCCTTTAATATTCGCTTTATAATGATGAAGGTCATTGTTAACAATAACCCATCTAACAGGGCTTGTTTTCGGTGGATATGTCTTCAACATTCGTTTGAACTCTTCTCTAAGCCTTCTAGAGTGTAAATCTTGCACGTTGGTATCATCCTTCAAAGTTTACTGGTCTGTTCTCATTGGTAATCAAAATTTAATTTCTTTTAGTGCAAAAGATCACTTATATTTTCTCCACACTTCGCCGATATTTAAAGCTGTGGTTGGTAAGTAGAAGAAATGGTACAAAATGAGTTACCTTTTTAAGGTCAAGAGACTGACTAATCCTGCACATATTTTCTTCTAATAACGGGTGATCGAAAAAAATGGAAGATACCCAAACTGATGTTTCCCAATGTAACGGTTGTGGAGCTCCCCTTCATGTTAGACCAACATTCCAACATCCTGTAAAGTGTGAATACTGTGATCTTTCAAATTACTTGAAACGAACAGCTATTACACCAACAGAAGCGAAAATGATGGATGAAGCGGAAAAAGCAGAAAGTTACTATTTCATTTATCAGGAATCACAAAAAATACTGGAAAACTTCCCAGGGGAATTCGTTGGTGATGAAGTAGGCAAATTAAGAATTAAGATGCAAGTCAATGAATATGCTTTCCCTCTTTTAATCGTGTTAGATGATTTACCTGACCGACCTTATATTGATGGCCCTTCTAAGCTAAGGGAAGTCTTAGATTGTGAAATAAATGATTTGGAAAATATGAAAAACTGGTCACCTGGTTCAAGTTCAGTTTTAGATGTTTTAGAAGAGATTCATCTGAAAACTGCTGAGCGAATGCCCCAAGTTATGGGAGAACCCGTTTCAGTATCAGAACCCTCTGCTACTCAAGAAGAACGCGATCCTCTCATACGTCAAATTCTTACTAATTATGACGCATCAGCATCGAAGAAAGAGATTGCTGTAAGATTCTACGCCCAGGATGGCGAAGTGATAAATTTTACAATTAAGAGAAAAAAGAATCTACCCATAGGTCTCGAAAGTGAAACTCTTACCAAATATCCGCTTATTCGTGGACCTTTAGAAGATTATGCGAAAGGAAGAATTGATATTCTTACTACACTCTCAGAAATCGAACGAATGTTTTATACTTAAATTAAGCAGAAGGTGAAAAAATGAGTAAAAAGGATGTTGTTTGGGATTCCAGTTCTACAGGGAAAGCTCCTGATAATGGTATTGAGAAAATGATTAAAGTTCGTTTTAAAGATCCACAGCTTCCTCCAGATCAGAATATTCGGGAAAAATATATTAATATTAATGGGACCGTTTTTCAGGCTATCATTGCGGCTCGTGATGCCTTTAATATACCGGAAGTTGTGCCGATCGCTTTATTATTTAAGGGAAGAAGAATGAATCCTTCAAATAATCTCTCTTCCTATGGAATAGAGCAAAATGCTATTCTTATGATCGTTCCAGATCAAATTAAAGGAGGATAATATCCTCTTCTATTAATTTCAAAGGATCATTTCATGCTATGACCCGAGATCTTCCTTCTTCTTCTAAATATGACAGACAGGAACGATTAGCTCTTTGGGATCAACATATTATAGAAAATAGTGCGATTTTAGTGGCAGGTGTGGGAGGGACTGGTAGTGAACTGGTTAAAAACTTGGCTTTATTAGGTATTGGTAGCCTTATTCTAGTCGATGATGATACAATCGAATATTCGAATTTAAATCGCCAAATGTTATTCAAGGAGGAAGACGTAGGGCAGAAGAAGGCAAAAATTGCCAAAAAAAGGATTCAAAAACAATTTAATCCTGATATTAAAATCAAACAATACTCAAACAAATTACAAAATATACCTCAAAAGATTTTTCAGAAGGTAGACATCATTGCTGGCTGTGTAGATAACTATTTGGCACGACAATATCTCAATGCGATGGCAATTGAACTGAAGATTCCTTTGATTGATTCAGCAACGGATGGGTATTTTGGTCAAATTCAGTATATAAAACCAAGAATAACAGCTTGTTTGGCTTGTGAAACGCATCCACCACCAGATGAGACTCGAGTATTGACAGCTCCGTGTACTTTAGTAGGAGTTCCTCGTGTGAGGGAACATTGTGCTTGGAAAGCTCTTTATGAATTCAATGCAAAACATGAGAGGGAGCCAGTAGAAACCTCGCCTGAAGATATTACAGAGCTAACAAAATTTGCGAATAGTTGTACTAAAGAACATAATTTCGGACAATTCAATAAAAAAGAGCTTCTGCAATTAATTCTTTTTCATGTACCCAGTTTGATCACTGTTAACGCGGTAATAAGTGGAATACAATCGCAAGAAATAGTGAAATCTCTTTTTTTAGAGAAAAAAGAGTTTTTAAAAGAATCAGAGCGAACAACACTGAATAATTTACTGAAAGCTCAGAGATTTCGGATTCCACATTTTTCTGTTTATTCAGCTTTAACAGGAACTATAAATACATTCGATCTGGTTCCCGATCCAAGTTGTTTGGTATGTGGCCAATCTAATTCCACAAAACATAGTGGACAAACTATAGTTGTAGATCGTAAAGCACTTTTTGGATCTATTCTTGACACAATCCGCCAGGAACATAAAAAAGATTATATCGGATTCCGAGGAAATTTCCTCCTACCTGAAGATGAAACCATCCAAAAGATCCTTTCTGATGGTGACAGGATAACTCTCAGTTCTGTAGATGAGGAGGAGGAGATTAGGTTGCAATTAATATTCCGAGATTAAAAGGAGAAAAAAATTACTCTTTGAAAAACAGTCGGATCTTGTCTCTTCTTTTTGGGATTATTGGATTGATTTTCGGGTTAATATATGGTTCTTTGAAACCATGATCGGTGGGTTGATCATAAGTCAACCTGTCATAAAGGCTAGTGGTTATTCGGTCTCGTGATTTGGGAGTGGTTGTAGGTTTTTTGTAGAATTTCCGAGTAGCTCGTGGGCGGTGTTGGGAAATAACCGTGCGTTTTCCACACTTAGGGCAATACCAACTTCCAGAAATGGGGAGATCTCGCGGAATATACCCACAGTTTGTACACTTAATTTCTTTCTGAGCCAATATAATGATTCCTCACGTCATTTTCACAATTTTTCTACTCTGCAAGAGAGTAAAGAATATATAAAAATACATTTCTAATTTTCAATAAGAGGACAAATATTCCATGCTATTATATTCTTTCAGCAAGAGATTTGAGTGAGATTAATGTTCGGGAGAAAGAGACATAAATGGTTGACAGAAGCTCAAATGGCACAGATTCCTATCAAATTGCGTGAAATGGCCCCAAAAGAAAATCCAAGTGATGTTGCTTCATTCCTGCGGACAAAAATTGGTTCAAAGGAACTGAATGGCTTTGTCAGTTTTGATGACAAGAAATTTATCCCTACTATCTTCCTTCAACAATATATAGCTCGTGAATTAACAAAGGGTTATGTAGACATCTGTGATGTTATTGACAATACAAATTTACCAGGTGAGTTGTTAGAAACCCAGATTAGCATGAATGCGCAGAATTTTGATGGTTTTTTTGATCTTATCCATCGTAAGTTTTTCACACTCCAAGGAGCTAAAACTGAAGTTAAACAGATTTTAAGCAGTACTACCTCCTTAGACTTAAAATTTCTTTTAAACAAACTTTATTGGACTGAGGATCACCTCGAAGGCATCATAGAACTTCTAGCCAAAGATGGTCAATTCATTGGATACATTGATCCCATAAGTCAGCGAATACACAATTTTACTGATTTAAACTTCTCTTCCTCCTCAGGTCTACAGAGAAATATAAAGAGACTTAATCGCTATATAAATACCAGTTTTTTATTGGAATCAGAAGTTTCACTTAATCACATCAGTAAATTGACACGACTATCTAAAGAAGAATGTCTTGAACTCCTGGAAAAAAACCGTGAAGAACTTAAAATTATCTTTTCAGCCAATTATGAATATTTATATCCTACTATGGACATAATAAACCAAGTATTAAAAGATGTATTCGTCTACAGAGAAATTCCAATTGAATTTTGGCTTCAACGACTTGATGTAGACAGGGCTGAATTTTTCAATATACTCCAAATTCTAAATCAAAGTTTGAAAGGAACCTTGAATGACGTTGAATTCAAAGCTCCATCTTTAAGAGAATGGTTTGAAAATGGAATTGGAGTTGAAGATTTAGCTTCTTCATTAAATCTAGACCCATTGAATCTCTTAAATCGACTTCACAAGTTGGCACGACTCTTTGGACTCCGAATTATCGCTGGAGAAACCGCTGATCCATTTTTAGTTAAAGGTGTAAAACACTTTGAGGTTTTTTGCCAGGTGGATACTTCTTCGTATACTGATCCTCATTTATATTTCGAATGTCAAAACTGTAGACGGATAATGTGCTCAAATTGCCGTTCCATAGGAAGCACACATGTATGTCCATTTTGTGGAAACATCTCAGCGTTTATTATTGATCTCCCGAGGCATTGCTCCCAATGTATGGTTAATTACACTCATTCATATAATTTACTCGATGCTGAGGAATGTCATTTTTGTAAAAAAGGTCCTTTAAAGTTAGGATGGACTGAATACGAACTCCCTTATTCAAAAAAACCTGAATCCGATTCAGTTCTTTTTGAGTTCCTTGAGCAAACTTCTAAAGCGGAAATCCCCCTCCGAGAAATCTTTTCTTTATTGAATCGGTCTGATAGTGAGACAATAACCTTAATAGAAGACCATATTCTTCATGGAACGATTCAAGGCTGGATTTCCATTCAAAAAATGATCTTACGATTAGAAAAACAAAAAGAAGAGTTTCTCTGTGGTGTCTGTGAACTCCCCCACGAAGATTCTACAAGATATTCATGCGCATCCTGTAGTACAAAAGTCTGTACAGACTGTTTCAAAGAAATTAGCTCTGTAGGAATGATATTCTGCCCCGCATGTGGCGGAAATCTTGAACAGGAAACTCAATAATCAAAAAAGTTAATCAATTTCGAATTCATTGCATTTGAGCCTTAACTTGAGCTAGCTTCTGCGAGTATTTGTCAGTCAGCTTTTTATACTTTTCCTCGGATATTTTCCCGTTTAGAAACATTTCATCGGCTTGTTCAAGCATTTGTTCATATTTCTTTACTTTCTCTGTAATAACATCAAGCTCTTTTCTTTGTTCTGCTAATTCCTGTTGTTGTTCCAGGACTTGTTTTTCAATTTCATATGATAATAGAGTCTGATATTCATCAGGTACCTTAAAACCCCCGATGTCCAATCCAACTAGTTCTAGGCCCCATCGAGATGTTTCAGGCCCAAGTTCGGATCGAGTTTGGATTTCTAAGCTTCTACGTTCCTTAAGTAATTCAGGTACCGTATAACGTGACATTACATGTTTCACTGCGGCAATTATTGTTTGTTTAACCCAATTTTTCAATTCAATTCCAGAGTAATACTGCTTATGTGAAACCACGTTCATAATAAAATTACGGGGATTAACCACTCTCATACGAGAGATACCATAGCAACCCACCATGATATTATCAGAAGTATAGACTCCTGGTGTTCCCCATTTAATGATGAATTCGCGTTTCGTCACCCAGATAATTTCACTACCAGGCCGTTTGGCACTCTTCTCGAGTTGATAGATACCACTTCCAGCTACTCCTACTAATGACCCTGATTGCAATAATATAGCATTTTCAGGATCTTTAACAATGAATCCATCATACTTCCGAAAACTATCATAATCTTCGGATTTTATCCTACTTATCAATGAACTTTCTGTTTCTGGTCCAAAATCGGAACTCAAGATAGTTTTTCCTTTAAATTTTTTTGTTCCGATATGCACAGCATCTCCTATTCTGCGAAATAATCCACCAAACTTCTCTACTTCTGCCATCAGATTTCACCTACCAATCGTTATCCCCATACAATCCAGGAAAATAATATTGATCTCCTGTATCAAGAGATGAGACTTTTCGAGCTATTTTTTGCTCAACTAGACTTTCAAGAACTCTAACCACGCGCTGTTGATCCCATTTCGTTCCCAATATAACATCCTCCAGGGTCACGAATCCCTTGTTAACTGCTAAATCAAATACTTTTCTCGCATCACTCCCTAGAGTAACAGGAACAAATTCTACTATCTTTACGCCTGCTCTTTTAGAAATTCCTTCAATAAGAGCTTGTTTTATCAGTCGTTTGCAGGATTTTTCTAGATCTTTGGTTGAAAATTTAACATCAGGAACCTGGTTTTTTAAAGCTGTATAGAGGTTTGCAAGCGAAATATAACCACCAGAACTTGCACGAAGATTTTTTCCATACTCAAGAATTAAATCATCAAGTGTTTGTTCAAATTTTCCTTTTCCAAATAGTTTAGGCTTCTTAGTAGCATCTAAAGCTGTTACAGTCAATGCACGGCCTTCTTTTCGAAGCAATTCTTGTTCTAATTGTTTAATTCGCGCATCATATTTCTTCTGTAAGTTTTTGATGTTCTCTGTTGAAACAGGAGCTCCATCAGCTAATTTCTTTTGAACCTGAACAACCTCGTTCAATCGAGTGATTTGTTCGCGAATTTCACGAATCTCCTCACGAACATCCAGACCCTCTTCACCAAAATCAAGATCCTCTGCTAATCGTACTGATTGATCTGCTATTCGCTCACAGAGAATAGATGCAAGTAGCTGTGCAACCCTTATTTCACCGCTAGATTTGAGATTAGATATTGATTGGTCAGGATGGAGAATGAAGTCAGGTATGGTTTCACCTATGTATCGGATTTCTTCGAATCTTGTATAAATTTTAATTGTAATATCAGCAGCACTTCGAGCATTAGTTGAAACACTACTATTTAAACGTGTCAAGGCGTTGCTGGCTTTTAAGAAGGATTCTTTCATGAATTAAGTCACCACTCTTGGATATATTGCTGATTTCAAAAAGGAGCTTTCAGCTCATCTATAACAGGCACTCTGAACCAGATATTCCACTTATATTTGCATTAGTCACGTTTTCTATCTTTTTAAAGCTTTATGTTGGGGCGTTTTCTGACATGTACCTTGGCTATTCAACGTTTTCTGACTACATAATCCTTGTCATCGTAGTTGTTATGAAGAATAGAACTAGTATTCAAGAATAGTCGGTATCATTAATGCTTTATCTCAATTGATCACTAAAATACTCCTTTAAAGGAGGTAATAGACCCTATTTTTGACTCTGCCTTTGTTCACTCTGCTCAATAATACATCTTGTTTAAAATACGCTTTCTCAAATAACTAAATAATTCACGAAGAATGGATTGGGGTTTTAGGAACTTTCTGAACCATTAAATATGCTGATTCAAAGTCTCGATAATAATGACGAATTTCTTTTAAGATTTCATAACCTAATGATTTATAGAGATTTACTGCTGGAATATTTGTTACTCGAACTTCTAAATAAAGTTCATTTACTCCCTGTTCAATCATAGCTTCAATTGATTCCTTTAGCAATTCTGATGCAAAACCTTTTCTTCGATATTCTGATTTTATAGCAATGCTCACAGTATGCCCTTTCTTTGAACGATGAAAGATAGAGTAATGACTTAGTCCTTTCTCAATCCGAGCCATTGTATACCCAATTAGCTCCCCATTCATCTCTGCAATCAAGAAAGCAGAAGGTAATTCTGAATAAATTGTCCGAAAAAAACTTTCTGGATAGTTTTCTGGTAATGTTTCTCTATTAATCTCCATAACTTGATCTAAGTCTTTTAATTCGAACCTTCGGATGGTTATTGATGATTGTTCTGTCACAATAATCCCCGTTGTTTAGCAAGTTCTTTCATTTTCCGCCTATATTTAGCATATTTATCATAAGGAGAAAATTTTGGTGGATACGCGCTATGAAATCTTTCCCCACATTTATCACAAATTTCCTTTGATTTATCAATAGTGTAGCTACATGTACACTTTCTTAACAGGCGCATTCGTATCTCCGAGTGTCTTAATGTTATTTTCTTTCAAATGAATAATCAGTATCATACGGGGCAAAGTATTTCTCTGCTTCTTGTTGTACATCCTTCCAAATATCTTCTGCAGTCCTCCAATCCCCGCTTTCGACCACAAATCGATAATCAGGAGGAGAAATGACCTGAATATTAAGGTCTGAACCTTTATGCTTTTTATTGAAGTTTTTCTGAAAAGATTTGAAAAATTCCTTTAATATAATAACTCCCTCGGATTCGTAGCATGTTATATTAACAAGACCAGTTAAGCGTACCATCGGAGGTTGTAATTCTTTCAAAGCTAGTTGATAAATTTCTTGAGCTACCAAATCAGGTATTCCAATCTCTGTGAGTACACTCTCTCCGTTTTCTCTTGCTCGTATTAGACCTTCATAAATCGAGCCAAAATTCCCTATAATGGATCCTTCAACATTTTCTAGAGAGCCTTCAACTTTCTCACAAGCAACTGAAACTAGTCCTCTTGCGCGATTCTCCTGTTTGAATTCAGTGAGTTTTGACCTTCGTTGTGGCTCCGATACTCGGCGAATGGACATATCTATCTCCCCACGAGAAGTGTCAACACGAAGAATTTTTGCTACTGCTCTTTGGCCTTCGCGAATGTGGCTCCGAATATTTCGTACCCAAGTACGACTCAATTCTGAGATATGTACAAATCCGGCTTCTGAACCGAGTTTTTCGTAATCAAAAATCTCAAAGTAAGCCCCATGGGGAGTAAGCTTTGAACATGTACCAAGTACTAATTCTCCTACGCTTGGGAAGCTAGCTTCCATATATTATCGCCTCTTTTAGTCTAACACTTCTATTACTTCGCCATACAATTTTGCTATTCCGCCACTAGGTTCCGCTAGTGTTTTTCCACATACACGACAAGTAACATGGGTTGTGGCATGAGAAAAGACTTCTTGAACATTTCCACACTCACATGTAATTTTCAAGAATTTTGAACGAGGTTGAGGTATATAGCTTCTTCTCATAATTTTTCGCCTAAAATTATTTTTCTATCTCTGTTCCTATTAATCTTGCCATTCCTCGGGTAATCAACGCTTTAGCGTTCTCTACGGGTAGATGTACAACATCGTGCCTAATTAATGGACCATATCGCTTCTCATCCAGCCCAATAAAGGCTTCAAC
Organism: Candidatus Hodarchaeota archaeon; assembly: GCA_016840285.1. Next base: position 56,150 of record JAEOSR010000137.1, read on the forward strand.
ATCATCGAGAATCCTTATTGTCAAATTGCTCGGGGATGGGGGAATAGCATCTCTATTCTCCTCAATTTGACTAGATTCTTCATCTGAATCGTTCTGAAGATTCGTGATTGCAAGATTTTCCTGAGTATCTAAAATGTTTGGTTTCTCCATGCCAAGCATTTCAATAGAATTTCTTAAATCTTTGATTAATCGACGTTCTCCCCATGTTGTATGACCCAATTCAATAGGCATATTGTAAATAACCGAATTCAAAATTTTGGATAATCGTAACTGAGCAATATCTTTTCTAAGAAACTCCATGCGTTCAATTATTTCATCAGCTAACTCTTCCCACTCTAGATTTTGTGTTTTTTGATAGAGCTTTGTTAATTTTCCGTCCATTGAGATATAGAAATCAGCTGGTATCTCTAGAAGTGACAAACTAGCTTTTTCTTTCAACCAAAGCTTATAAAGCTCTTTGTATTCCAAGTAACCATCTCAACTATATTGATCAGTTCTGATCCAAACGATCTGGTTTTTAGGGTTTTATTACCACTTATCCCCAAGACTCAGTAAGAACGTGATTCATACATAAAGCTATTACAAAAACAACATGTAATCTAATTTATTGTATCTTTTTTGGAATAGAGCCACTGGCGCGAATTTCATGAAAACTCTCTCGAAAGTATTCATTTTGAACGCGCGACATCCTCCTTTCTGTTTCTCAATCAATTGATGAATGAGAATTACCAAGGAGGCGCTATAACCTAGCTAAGCCACAGTGGCTGTTTTCAAGGTAGTAACCTACCTATTAACACCCTTTTTATAAAGAATTTAATTTTTTTTCTCCCTTTAACTGATAAAATTTTTCTTAAACTTTTACATGCGAAGTGTTAATATGACCCATATTTTATGAAATTAAATACGTTTATTAAACTAAGAGATTACCTAATAGATTAACAATTACTAACTATCCAAGAAAAGGTTAGACTTGGAATGATTGGATCAGAGTTAAATGTGGTTCTTCTAATTCTTTCTTTTTTTTTATTATTAATTGGATCTTGGCAAGATCTCAAGACTCGTGAAGTAGCTGATTGGATTTGGCTGACTATGATTGGAGGAGGAATCATAATCCACTTATTACAAATTCTTTTACGTCTTCTGGAAAATAAACCGCTCCTTGATTACATCGTACCCGTGTTTCTTAATATCACTTTTGCAATCACCCTAGCATTGTTTCTTACTTTCTCAGGATTAGGAGGAGAGGCTGATAGGATAGCCTTTGTTGCAATTGGAGTCGCCTCTCCGATCACTCTCCCATTGATTATCTTCCAGAATCAATCATACGAAATTCTCATTACTATTACTCCAAAAATCCTCAATATATTCTTTAACGCCTATTTAATCGCTTTTCCTGCCCCGATACTAATTTTTTGCTTCAATGTTGCTTATCAACGTTTACATCCTGATCTGTATGTTCTTTCAAACGAATCTCTATTGACAAGACTTTTTATTCGCTTTATTGGCTATCCCCACGAAACTCAAAATCTTGAAAAAGAGCTTATAGAGAAACCGTGGCATTTTGATTTTTTAGAAAAATATAATGAGGAAACTGGCTGGATTGTAGAGCTTCGAGCACGCCTCGATACCCCTGAGGCTGATATTACGAGAAAACAAGAAATAAGCTCCTTGATTCAATCCGAAAATAAAAAATCAATTTGGGTTCAACCTTCCCTCCCATTTATTTCAATTTTAATGCTCGGATTTGTTGCTGATGTTCTTGTAGGAAATCTTGTTTTATTAATCATGGTGATTCTGTTATAATGTTTATTAGACAAAAGAGAATGATTATATACTTCACAACATACTACCTCTTCATAATTTGAATCTCTTTATACAATGAGCTAAATTTATTAATAATCAATAATGATTTTGAATTGTGGACAACTAGGGTGACATTAAATGATAGACCCCAGAAGATTTGACACTGTACTCAGTAAAATCATTAAAAGCGAACCGGGTATTAAAAAGGTAATTCTTGTTGATCGAACTGGTCTTACAATTGCGCATGTTTCGAAATTCAGCTATGTCAGTGTTGATGTGGATGGGATCGGGGCTATTGCTTCAGCTGTATTTATGGCGTCAGCTGAACAAGGACTAAATCTGACAATTGGTGGATTAGATATCGTTACATCTGAGTTTGATACTGGAAAAATCTTTGCAAGCACCTGTGGTCGTGGAATTCTTACAATAATTTCTGATGCTGAAGTCAATATTGGAATGATTCGTCTACTCATGAGAAAGGCTAATGAAGAGCTTAGTAGCATTTTAGACGAGTTTTTAGCGGGAAAACCAACACGACCGATAGGAGGGATGGCCTCTGCGGCTCCTGAGGTACGAACTAGTCTTGAAAAAGATGAATTAGAAGCAGCTTTACGAGAACTTGAAAAATTCTAATCCTCCTACCGAGGAGACTTATTTCTTGAGAAAGGACGCAGAAGGTCGTCACCGATTCAAAATAGTTTTCTACGGACCATCTTTGGGTGGAAAAACATCAACTTTAGCTTGGTTGTATAACAAAGTAGATGGTCTAGAGAAAGGTAAGTTCACGCAATTAGCTGATCCGACAGGACGAACGTTATTCTTCGATTTTGTTCCAATGCAAGCAACCACTGACGTAGTTTTTGATGTATACACCACTGCAGGGCAAGAGCGTCACAAGCACCAGCGAAAAATAGTACTTCAAGGGGTAGATGGTCTAATTTTCGTGGTAGATTCGAGTGCCTCTCAATATCAAGAGAACATAGAATCATTTAACGAATTAAAAACGCAACTAGGTGACCAACTAGGTACAACAATCCCTCTTGTGATTACTCTCAACAAACGTGATGTTGAGGATGCATTACCCAGATCAGAATTAATCCAAAAATTACAAATCCAAGTTTATCCTATATATGAGACTGTTGCAACCACTGGTCTTGGTGTTAAGCGTGCATTTCAGTCACTAGCTCGTGAAATCATCATGATTCAACTCTATGGAACTAAAGAATCTCAAATAGCAAAGGCATAACTTGAGATTACTTCTCACATAGCCTTCAAGTTATTTTTTTCTACGAGTGGTCGTTTTACAGGCAATGACTTCATGAAATTAGCTTTTAGATTATCTCCCGACAACAATTTCTACTTATTTCAACATATTATTACAAAGAAACAACGAGGAGATCTTCACTCTTTAATTAAATAACTCCATCTAAAATACAATATTTTGTTGTATATGACATAATACCTACATGTTAGGAACTTATTTTTGACTTCCTGTTTTTTTTAGCATAGATCTGCTTTCGTAGTTAGTAGATATCGAATCATAGTTCCTGTTAAAATTTTAGGAATAAGAATTCTTATATATAATAATAAGAAAATTCACATAAGTCGACAAAAGGAAGAATTGAAATCAGAATAAATCACTGCAAGAATTCCTGAAATTCACAATTATCTTACAAAAAAGAAAAAAATTGAAAGAAACGTTACAGGAATGACTTGTAATAGGGGTATACCAAATGTACATTCCGGATAGTGAAACAGATACCCAAGTGCATAAAGAAATAGCAGAAGTGCTCGAAGCTTTCGTGAGTAAGTTACCGGCCATAGATTTTGCCGCAGTGGTGTCATTGGAGGGATTGCCAATTTCATCTTGGCCCCCAACATTACCAGCAGGGTTAGATGACGTACGAGTGGCGGCTATGACTGCTGCGATTTTAAGCTTGGGTGAAAGAGCTGTGATGGAAATAGGTAAGGGAGAAATGACTCGCATTTTAGTTGAGGGTGATAGTGGATACTTAATTTCGGTACAAGCTGGGACAAAAGCCGTACTAGCAACTTCAGCAAGCCGTTCAGTGAAACTGGGATTAATATTTCTGGACATGAAACAATCTGCAAAAAAGATTGCTGAAATCCTTGGCTAATAACGAATTTTTTTGAAACAAGGGGAAAAAAATAGCAAAGATAACTGTTTAGAGTTCATATAGTCGATCTTTCATTTGTTGCGCCTTCAGTCGGTAAAATTCGTGAAATTGATGTTCTTTGATTGCTTGAGCTTTTTCAGCAGCGAATTCAAAATGCATCAGAGCTTTTTCAAATCCTCCCTGTAAAGCTTCAATCTCACCAAATAGACCATGCGAAATAACTAGTCCTTTCATTTCATCAAGTCCCTCAAATTGCTGGATGGCTTCTTCAAGATAATATGTTGCTTGAGCAACACCAGAACTATCCCCTTGTCGTATGAAATGGCCTAATACTTTAGCCATATTTACCTGTGAAATTGCTAGAGAATGTCGATCCTGTCTTGATTCAGCCAAGGAGCGAGACTTGTCAAAATTTTTCATTGCTTCCTCATATTTTTCCACACGGTAGTAACACTCTCCGATATTGCAATATGCGTTAACAACCGCTCTATGAATATTAGCGCGTTTAGCGCGTTCAAGTGCTTGTTCAAATTTTGCAATAGCCTGTTTATAAAGACTATTTTCGTATAAAAGGATGCCTTCAGACGATAAAATATTTTCTTCAAGCATTGGATCTCCTAATTGGGTAGTAAATTCCCAAAGTGCCTCCAAACGATTCTTAGCAAGATCAAAATTCATGGAATCAAGTGATAGCTCAGATTGAGCGAATACAGCATGAAATTTACCGTTAATATCTGTTAAAATGTCGAATATTTTGTAAGCTTTTGTGAAATTCTCCATGGCTTTTCTTGGATCTGCTTTCATAATCTTTCTGCCTTGCTCGATTAAAAGCCAAGGTTCTTCCCCAATGATGTCACTAATAATTTTCCATTCGCTCTTAGGTTTAGCTGAAATTATAATTTTGCTTTTCCATAAATCAGGTTTATCAAACAAATCAGAGACAAGATTCAATAGAAGATTACTGTCTCCACCCGCTTTATCTGACAAGCTTTTGGGACCTACTCCACGGAGTCTTAAATCACCTTCAGTAAACTCAAAAAGTATTCCCAATGGGATACTTTTTGTCCTGGACTCTCCCCATTTCCGGCCAACAACCACAAAGCAATTAATGGGTTGAACATTCTGATTACCCCGAACTACTCCTTTAAGCCCTTGGATCCAAGTATGGTCTGTTTTGAAAAACCCAGCGATTAATTCACCCTTGAATTCAGGATCCCAATCAACAAGAGTTTCTGTGTCAAAAAGATCGATTTCCTCGTCAACTCCACCTAAAGCAAAGTTAACTTTCCAACTAACCATAACAGGCGTCATCCTTTTGTCTAACAAGAGACATGTACAAACTTTATTTAATTAATTATTAAATTATACCAAATATTTTTCTTTTGAGTATATTAAATTATGTTTAAACTTTCTCAATTTGTTCTTATCATGGCTCTGGATCATCAATTGAGAGTTCTTTATCTCCACGATACTGTGGGTGATATTTTTTCAACATTCTTGGAGGAATACGCTTTAATTCCTCTTCTGGGAGATCCGATAGTAACTCCCATGCTAATTCTAGGGTGTAAAAAATCTCTCTTGCTTCATAGTGGCCCTGGCGTAAAAATTCGTTTTCAAATCGATCAGCGAAATCTAGGTATTTTTTGTCCACACTAGTTAAGCTTTCTTCTCCTACTACTGCTACTAGGTCACGTAAATTTCTTCCCATTGAATACCCAGCAAACATTTGATCAGCTACTGGTTTATGGGTCACATGGGTTCTGTTTCGACCTATTCCCTCTCGCATCAAACGACTAAGACTAGGCATCGGATCGATAGGTGGGTAGATACCCCTACGATTGAGATCCCTGTCGATAATCAACTGGCCCTCTGTAATATAACCAGAAAGATCAGGAATAGGGTGAGTAATGTCGTCGGAAGGCATAGATAATATCGGGAGCTGAGTTATCGTCCCTTTTTTACCTTTTATTCGGCCAGCGCGTTCATAGATGGTAGCTAGGTCTGTATAGAGGTAACCTGGATATCCTCGCCGTCCAGGAACTTCTTCTCGTGCTGCGGAAATTTCTCGGAGAGCTTCAGCATAATTGGTTATATCTGTGAGGATAACCAAACAATGGTAATCATATTCAAAAGCTAAATACTCAGCGACCGAAAGAGCAATACGAGGGGTAATCAATCTCTCAGCTGCGGGGGAATCTGCAAGATTTAAGAACAAGATAACTCGTTCTAAGGCGCCAGTAGTCTCGAAATCAGATCGGAAGAAACGCGCCTCTTCTGTTGTGATTCCCATAGCTACAAAAATTACGGCAAATTCTTCTTCTTTACCCAACACCTTTGCCTGTCTGGCTATTTGGGCCGCAATATTATTATGGGGTAAACCACTCCCAGAAAAAATAGGTAATTTTTGCCCCCGAATAAGTGTGTTTAAGCCATCAATTGATGAAATCCCTGTCTGGATGAACTCCCGTGGAAATTCTCGCGCATATGGATTAATGGGTGCTCCTGTTATATCTAGATGTTCTTCAGCGAATATTTGAGGACCTGAATCAATAATTTTTCCGCTTCCAGAAAAGATTCGGCCAAGCATGTCTTGCGATACTGCAATTTTTATCGTTTCACCAAGAAATCTAACGGATGTTTTGTGGGTATCGAGACCCTGGGTTCCTTCAAAAACCTGAACCACAGCGATATCTTCAGAGACTTCTAACACTTGGCCAGTTCGCTTCTCACCATTGGGAGCTAGAACGTTAACGATTTCACCGTAAGAAATTCCTTTAATATCTTTGACAAAAACTAATGGCCCTGCGATTGCTGAAACAGTGGAATATGTGATAATCGAAGAAAAGGATTCGTCTGTCATAATTTCACACCGAAGAAGTAACTTTCAATTGAATAAATCTATTAATATGATTTTCTCAAAATTGTTTCGTTCTTACGTAAGAAACAGGTTAAATTTACGATTCGATCAAATTCTCATAATTCAACATTCAAATCTCCCTATATCTGAAATTTTAAGTCGAGATTCCAATAATGGAGAATATTAATACTAAGCTCAGCAATTATTTCCTTACTCTAAGGGTGTCCTTTTTATTCTTCTTGTTTATTTTTTCCCAATATGAGAAAATCCCACCAGTCAACTCACGCATTAATACTTTTGCTGCTTCTGTGATATTCGGTTGAGCACCTTTCAGAATCATCCGTCGCTGCTGTGCAATATGAGTAAGTATCGCTTCATTATTCATAGTGAGGGAGGGAATGTCATACCGTTGAATAAAACCCTCCGAATAGTGTTGTCGTATTCTATCAAGAAAATAAAATGAGGTCTTTAACGGATCTTCTAGATTATCGATAGAAGAAGCTCCCATAAAGACTTGAAGATCTTTATCTGGATGATCAAAAGGGATAACTCCTGGAGTGTCATACATAAGGATTTTTTGCGATATACGTATGATTTGTAGATGTCTTGTAACACCAGGTTTCAATCCTGTAGGAACGACGTGTTTCCCTCTCAGAATATTCAAAAGACTACTTTTTCCTGTATTGGGGATTCCTACAACTGAAACTAGGATCTCTTTCTTCTTTGGAGCGTGTTTGACTATTTTTTGCCTTAGAATTTTTGTACCTTGGCGTTTCTGAGCAGAGATGTAAACTGTTGGATAATCTTGGCTAAAAATCTTTTTTGTATGTTCACAAATGTGCTGTGGAACTAAGTCACACTTATTTAAAACAATAATAAGAGGAATACTTATTTTTTGAAGATGTTTTTCGATTGATGACACCCGACTAAGCAAAGGTAACCGACCATCAATTACTTCCAGGATTAAATCACAATTTTTGATCAATTCGAACACTTGACGGTGTTCTTTTCGGCGTTTCATATCAACCAGCTTAGTAAGACTTCTTAGGGAGAGGATTAAAAAGGTAGTTGGATCCGCTCCTCTCAAGAGAAATTATAAGGGAAAGTATCTCTGAATCACTCTAACAACTTTATTTCCAAGGAATCTGAAATTATATGACAGCAGAAAAGGATTACATCGCAGCGCTTAAACGTGCCAGAAAAAATCTGCCAGCTCATGTGTTTGAGAAATCTCGTTTTCAAATTCCCCAAGCTGATGTTTTCAAAGAAGGGAATAAAACATGGATAACTGATTGGAATCGGATTTTAAAAGTCTTAAACCGAGAAAGCGACTCTGATCATTTAGCTAAACACTTAGCAAGAGAATTTGCCACATCTTCGACTGAAGAAAGAGGACGATTATGCTTACAGGGTAAATTTTCTGGCGGATTGATAAATCGAGAGCTAGAAGCTTATGTGAAAGATTTTGTTCTGTGCGAAGAATGTGGAAAACCCGATACAAAACTTATCAAAGAGGGGCGTATATTAATTAAAGTCTGTGAAGCTTGTGGTGCCCGTGTCGCGGTTAAATGAATCTTCTCAGGACACCTCATCGTCTACTCGTGTGTATTTCAAGATTCATCGAAAAAATCAAACCGAGATCTTAGCTTTATGTGATGAATCACTGTTAGGCCAAGAATTATTTAATGAAAAAGCACGAATGAGAATTCCAACAGACTTCTACCGCGGACAGCAGATTTCAGCCAGTGACGCTCTACATTTAATACGAAATTATGCGAATGTCAATGCTATAGGTTCAGTAATCGAACTTGGTATCAGGGAAAATCTCATTAATGAAGATGCCATTATCTGGTTTACTTCATCGGAAGGTAAGAAAATCCCACATTTGATAATATTCTCTATCCCCCCTATATAATAATTAGAGGGCTCTTCATTGGGTAAATTGGCATCTATTTGCATTTCATGTGGTTCAACTGAAATATTCTTTGGTCATTTGTGTCAAAAGTGCTATCTAGAAAGTCATCCGATCTTACGACAAAAGAGAGAGAGTTATATTACTGTTTGCGAGAGATGCGAATTACTATCTATAAAAGGACAATGGTCTAATTTCTATTTAACTGATTTAGGAAAACCTGAAATAAACTCAAGACTGTCAATACTTTTTTCTCAAGAGTGGGATTTTAATTATCGGCCAAAAAAAATCGTTATTCATGATTTAAATATCAATTTAAATGAAGAAAGCTACAAATCGGTTATTACTGGCACGGTGGACATCAGTGCAAGTCCTGACATATTTGTCCCTCTAATGACAATTTCAGAAGACTTTACAATACATATTGAATGGGGAGAATGCACAGAGTGTCGCACTCGCCTTACAGGATCCTATACGTCAAAAATTCAAATTCGATCTCCGAAAGAAGTTACCACTCAACAACTAGAAACTTGGAGCAATGAAATTACTAGTATAAGCCAATCTTACACTCTAACTGATAGAAAAAATCCACTTTTCAAGATAATTATCATCAAATCAGGAATTGATGCCCTTTTTCAGTCAAAACCAGCTGCTAATTTTGTTGGAAGAGAATTTGCTAAAAATCATGGAGGAATCATTAGTGTGACCACAGAATTTGCTGGATTTGATAAATCTAAATCCAAAGAATATCCTCGGAAACCCGTCGTATTAATCACCATGCCGAGATTTGATCCTGGAGATATAGTATTATATAAACACCAACCGATTCAAATTTTGAAGTTCAGCTCTAAGGTGGAATATTGGGATTTTGACAAAAAAAGCAAAGAAAAAATTCCGATAAAATCGTTTTTAACCTCTGAACTGAAAGATTTTGAAAAAGAGGTTCAACAGTTCCAATTGATAAACTTTGAACAGGGAAGGACATTAGCTCAAATCATGAATATAAAAACTTTTGAGATTGTTTTCATTGACTCTTCAGAAGTATCCAATCTTTCTGAGGGGTCAAGTTTTGAGGGAATATTACATAATGGAAAACTGCTCAGAAGACAAAAAAGAATCTAGTTATAATAGAGGATAGATGAGTGTAGTTGATCCTTTCTGATGATTCAAAAAATTGTCTAGCTATTATTGAGTCAGCAGCAACTATAGTATCGTATTATGAAGAAAAACAAGTATCCCTAAGAAATGCAATGAAGATTCTTCCAAAATTTTTAGACAGGGTAACTCCAGATACTTACTCACGAATTCATGCATTGGTGTTTGAAACTGTAAGACATCAAAATGTTCTTAATCGAATTATCCACATTCATTTTCAGCGATTTCTTTCAAATAAAATTCCGTTAGACCTTCGAAACCTTCTACGAGTTGTTACATATTGTTTAACAATCTCATCGGACTTTAAAAATCACCATATTCAGGAAGAAATCCGAAAATTCATTCAACGTTCAATTAAGGATCAAAAATTATCGTCTTTACTTGAAAATTATTTTGAAAATCTAAAAAATTGGCATCTTGATTCACTCCTTGAAACAATCGACGATCCTGAAGAAAAAATATCTGTTAAATTTTCTCACCCCACATGGCTGGTACGTGATTGGATTACCTACTATGGATTAGAAACTACTGTAGAACTCTTGAAATCGAATAATAATGTTCAACCTGTTTATTTAAGGCTTAACCTATTGAATTACGATAAATTAGAAATCATTGAACGATTAAAAGAAGAAGAAGTAGAAACTGAGCAAGACCCCCACCTTTATGATGTTGTAAAAGTCACTTCCTGGAAGACCCCAATCCCACGACTCCGATCCTTCACCAGGGGATATTATTACATGCAAAATAAAGGATCAGCACTTATATCTCATATCTTAGATCCACAAAAAGGAGAGACAGTATTAGATGCTTGTGCTGCTCCTGGTGGGAAAACTTTTCACATTGCAGCGTTACAAGAGGATTCTGGAACGATTATTGCCATTGATAATCACTTTAGAAGATTATCTGAATTAGTAACGAAAGTTAACCTTTTTATGTTAAAAAGCATCTCTCCCATACTTTATGATCTTCGATTGGGATTAAATCTTAAAATCAAATTTGATAAAATTCTAGTTGATGCTCCCTGTTCTGGATCAGGAACCTTTGCATCCCGACCCGACGCTAAATGGCGTGTTGATCGTCATCAAACCAAATGGTTGAGTAATTTACAATATTCGTTATTGTCAAACGCTTCTATCAAGCTCAAAAATAGTCCGAGTGCCTCCCTGGTATATGCTACATGTTCTCTCCATCCGATTGAAAATGAATCAGTTATTCAGCAATTCCTCTCAAATCATCCTACATTTTTCTTACAACAGCAGAAGATCTTTATTGGAACACCAAGCACAGAATTCCCTCTTGCTCAACGTCTTTTCCCCCATCTGAATCAAACTGAAGGTTTCTCTATCTTTAAACTTGGAAAGATCTCTGATTAGCTGAAAAATTCCATTAAATTTACTTGTCCTGTCGCAATCTCCTCTATCTCAATATCTAGTGCTCCAAATAACTGGTCAAAGGTCGAGTCTATCATAGACTTGTAAGCTTTCACGTCAACTCTCGAGTTATCTGTCATCAACAAGAGCGGAGTGACACGATTTGAAGTTCGAGTTTTAACAAAACGAATCAATTGACCTGCTTTTACGTAATTCTTTTTATCCTTATATTTATGTTGATAATAATCATTTAACTGAGTTGCTGCTTTAACATGTTGAGCTTGGACTTTGTAGTGATGTAAGGATTGAGTGAGTTGTGTTGTAATGGATAAATCTGCTGCTGAATATCCTTTTTTCTCTAATTTTTGATAAATACCACGAATCATGTTAATAACTTGTTGTTTCGCTTCTTCGAATTCTTCTTTTGTTGTCACTTGGGCTAGAATAGCTAATACCTCTTTGAATCCTTTTTGTAAAAATGGAGGTGTATTCCTTTTTTTTCCCATTAATCCTTTTACTTCAACACTAGAATCAGGGTGTACTCCAAAGTAATTCTTTTTCCGCTCTGAAAGAACCACATAACGATATATTTTCTCCATTTCTAACCCCACGCCAAGTCTTTCCTTACTCCAACGGATAATCTCATCTATCTGTTTTTTGGTAGGATTTTGAAGAAAGAGGCTATCAGTATCTCCATATAATACATTGATGCCTAAAGCTTGGGATTTTTGAATAGCTTTTTCAATAGCATCACGGCCATATGCTGTTGTTGCATCTGCAACAGGGAGACAATAAAATTGAAACCTATCGGAACCTAACACTCCGTAGGATGCATTAATCAGGACTTTTAAACTTCTTTCTAAGATCTGATAAAACTCTCTTTGCGGACTATCTTTTTTAGATTCAGGTTTTAACCATTGAACCCTAATATCCTTTATAAAGCCGATAATATCCGCCATTATCCCTCGATGGTGTTCACATACCCAATAAGTTGTTTGAGGAACCTTATTCTTCTTACATTCTTCATGATTACATAAAAGAGTCTCATAACTCAGATTAAAGGTTGAAATTATAGACGGATATAAGGAGGCGAAATCTAGAATGGTCACATTGAAATGAACACCAGGGATCGGATCAATAACTGTTGCGCCTTTGTATTTTTTTCCTTTAATAATTGCTTTTGAACCAACGTGTGTTCCTTTCGCTATTTGAATATCCTCAGGGTTTGGAATGAGATATCCGCGACGCCGATGTTCATAGTAAAATAAGCTCCTTACCCAGTTTGATACACTGGTTCGGACTAGATTATCAATCGGTGTTCTGGTAATTCTGGACAGGATGAATATCAGATTTAAAGGAGTTTGATTTTCAAATAAGAGTAAATCTAAAGTTATTCTTGTATCTCTTGAGCAGTAATAGATCAGATCCCATTCTGATAACTCAAAAATCTCTTTTTCTAATTTAACTTTCCCCATACCCAATATTGCCTGAGCAATGGCATCCAAAGTTTCTTCTTGGTACCGATTCCCAAATGCATATGTCCGAATGGCAACGTTATGATAAAATCTGTAAAGATCGAGATGTATTCCAAACTTGAAATCACAGCTTTTATCGCGGCGGTTCCATTTGATGGGACTATAAAAACCAATCTTCAGAAATTTAGCTCGTTCGTGAAGATAAGGAAAATCAAAATTGTCCCCATTAAAGGTTGTAATAATTGTGTATTGTTCTAAAATCTCAAAACTTCGTTTTAAGAGGTCTTCTTCAGCATCAAACATCTCAATCTGGAGATGAGGTGATATATCCTTGGGCTTAGTTCCTTTATTTCTCTCCTTACGATTTAATACTAATGCAATTTCTTTTCCTTGGTTATCAGTGAAACAAATACAAATTATTTGAAATTTTGGATCAGCTGCTTGAGGAATTTGTCCTTCTATTGAATCTGTTTCGATGTCACAAGCCACTATTGGCATTTCAGGAATTTCTTGTATAAAATCATCACGAAAAACCTCAAGAAGACCAGAATATTGAGATACTTGGTCACTTACTGATTTTGGAATATCCAATCCGTGGCTCATACTTTGCGAGGGAATGAATTTATTTTGATTGGGGTCCCACCAATACCTTCTACCAGGTACAATTTGAATATCATAAATCCAATTCCGATGATACTTTATCCTAGACTCCCATGTTTCCCCAACAATGTCTCTAACTTTAGGAACTTCACTTGGAGTAGGAGTAATAATTTTTGTAAGAGGATCCTTACTCTCTTTCAGAAGATTTCTCTTCATGATTGTTTCAATTCTTTTTACTGTTTTAGGAGGAAAATTGATTGCTTGTATCTTCTGGAGAGGTTCATAGCTATAACAATACGGTTCATGGCCGTAGGTATCGGTCGTATAGATCACTTTTTTGTTTTCCACATCAAATAATTTGATACCAGCACTATTAGTTTTTGCATCATATACGGTGCTTAGAACGAAATAATCTTTTTCTGATGACAGAGAATTATGAGGATATTGAGTCATATCTTATCACGTAAACCGTGTAATGAGCTCTTAAATGATTAACTTCGGATTATTACAGATCAAATTAAAAAGGGGATTTGGTTAAATCCTTATAAGATTGACTCAAATTATAATAATAAATTAATTCAATTAAGATTTTTTTCATATGTGATTCAAATGGCTACTGAATTATCTATTGAAATAAATGCAAAAAAGATACAGACTCTTACTAAGGTTGCAAAGCTGCTTAGAGACCAAATCCAGGAGCAAAATAAGAAAATCGATAATATCCAAGTAGAAATCATCAAAATTAAAGAACAACTAGAAAGGATTTCCAGGCCGGGTGTATCTCAGTTTCCTCATACAAAAGAAAGCATCAGTCCAGTCACTACACTTTCTACACAAGAGGAATCCTTCCAAAAAGAAATAAAATTGCCAGAAATAGAAAAAAGTCAGAGCGACAAAGAGAAATTATTACAAGCCTTGAAAGTCATTGATGAACTTTAATAAATTCTTTAATTCGGAGAATTAACGCAATATATTCCGGATTAACTGTCGTATTTCTAAGGGAACAAGCTCTTTATTCCCTAAAAGTGTTATAATATAACTACTTATGAGATCGGATTGCTGCAATCTATCTATTCTATAGAGTTCTTCTCCATCAGGTGAAATATCAACTTTCAGAATTCTCCTGTCTACAAAGTCATTAAGTCGCTTATGTAGATCCATTCGCTTTTCTATAGATATTCCTAAGATGTTACGAATCTGTTCATGAGAAAGGGGCTGTTTAGTGCTCATTATAAATAAAATCCAGTTGTCAGGATGAGCTAAAAAGGTTTTTATCAATGAATGAGAATCAGAATCAATTGATAAGAAAGAACTGGGCTCTGATTTCATTGTAATCTCTTGTGTTACTTTATAGCTCAATTCTTTCCTAGGTCCAGTTGGACGACTAATTTCAGATAATTGATCTTTTAAGCGATCAACTTCCTTTCGTAAACGATCAAGACCATCGATCACGTTTGGAGCTGTCATATCATCAATAGTTATGGGTTCATCAGAAGTAATCATATCACTTTCATTTAAAATCCGTTTTAATTCCGCAGTTTCACGTCGAGTCTTTTGAAGAATCCGATCGAATTCCTCTAGCTTTTCCGTAAGATTCTCTTTGTCTCGTTCGTCTACAGCCCGGGACCAAGATAAACTTTCATTACCACTTGATGTTACTCGTTCTAATTTATTTTCAAGATCTTCTTTGATTACCTTTAATTCTTCAATCCAGGCCTCTTGATTTTGAATTTTAGCTTGAAGGCGCTCCCCTCGGGATGAATGAGCGCTTAGAATTACCCTATTATCTTCATTATTAGGGATCAGATAAACAGGAATATTCCTCTGAATATTGCTACCATCTTTGATCTTCCCTCTGATCATCCCATCGGTATATTTGACACCAATCTTTTCAATAAGCTTGATTATATCTCGAGTTTCGTCATTAACCCGAAATTTATAGATATATTCTTGGTCACTATAGTTTCTCGAGAATTCAAGCCAAGTTATTACAAAATCAACAATGTCTTTTTCATCAAGACATTTAATGATAGAACGTATTATTTCTTGGTTACTAGCTTGAAATTCCCCTGTGAAAGCTTTAACTATTGCAGAGCAAATTTGTACGGGGATTTTAACGTAAAAACCCCTTTGATTCTGAGTGATCTCACCTTCAGGACAGAGGTGAACATCAAATATTGAATCAAAGGTCTCTATAAGTCTCTCTACCTGTTTTTTATCTTTTGTTTGATAAGTACCAGTTAAAAAGACGTTTTTAGACAAAGCAAGTAATGCTAAGAGCTTAGTAAAAGAATTGCTTTGAGTTTTTATTGGTAGCTTAATAGGAAGGAGATTTTTTTTAGTGCCAATTGTTGTTACAGTAAACGATGTCATGAATAATTCGCGTTGGTTTCCTACTAAAAGACGAATCGTAGAAAGAGGAATTGACATTTCGGGATTAGAACGATAACGCGACCATTGCGCACGACTAACTACAGGTTCAAGACTCTTCAAGACAATATCTTTTTGAAATATAAATCTGCGACCACGAGGGGTTAAATTCACTCGTGTATCTTCAGGAAAGTCGGCTAATGTTAACCATTCTTCAATTTCATGATCATCAATATCAGTTCTTATTAAAGTGCTTTGAAGAATAGATTCGTGTATATCATCTTTTTCCAATATGAAATCTCCGCAGTGAATTTTTGACTTTTCAATTAGCTAATAAAACAAACCTGAATAAGATTATCTAATCAACAAATATGTTTTCTTATTACTTATTCATGAACCTTTCCTATTGATACTATACTTCTTAATAGAAATCAATATACAAAAACTTGTTTAATCATTTTTCAAGTATCAAAGTAACCTTATTGGGAAGATCAGAGCTCTTATTAGGTTAAAATTCAGTCGACCTTCTCACTAATGACAAGATTCGCGTTTTTAGTTTCAGTATGTTTCTTTTTTAAAAATGGCAGCAATATAAATTGGTAAACAAGATATGCAGAGCCCAAAACGAGAACAATAACAAGAAACATTGTGTTAAATTGAGCTGATCCAGAATTAATGAACGCTTGCACCGCAACTGGATCATTTAGTATATCCTCTAGACTGCCTTCATATAAAGTTGATCCCAGCCAAGCATAAAATATACATCTAATAATAGATCCAATAAATGTTGCAATGAAGTAAGTTCTGAATTTAATTTTCAAAAATCCAGACGCATAAGAAATAGGGTCAAATGCCATAAAAGGAAATGCCCTCGCTAAGAGAATAACTGCTGCACCATATTTTCCAATATAAAAATCGAGGACTTCAAGATTTTCTTGGCCGAGAAATCGTTCCATCATTGGCCGTCCACCAAGAACAGCAATATAATATGTTAACACACCTGCAATCATTGAACCAATAATTCCTAAGATCGAGCCCAAGACTAAACCCCAAAGAAGTCCACTGGTTAAGAGAACTAGTTCCGATGGAATTGGTACTAATACTCCTTGAACACCCATGAATACGAGGAAGAATAACCAACCCCAAGCTTCCAAACTGATAATGGGTATAAGAAACCAATGTACAACTTTATCAAATAACCAAGTGTCATCTTGATATTGAAGAATCAGAATACCAATGCTAATAATGAAGATAATTATGAAAAACACGATCCAAACCCATGTGGATTTCGTATGACCACTAAAAGTTCTCTTAGTTGCTTCTAATAACCAGCTAATCGCTTTATCAACCACATTCCCCGACTCTATTTTTTCTCCTTTCGATTCATTTGAGTCGTTGTGATTCATGTCACAAACAATTCCTATAAGCATTAAAAATGAGTTGGTTTGGTTCTGGAGCTTTAGGAAAGAACCAGATTAAAATACTTTACTATCAAGTTATTAAAACTGCGTCAACAGTTCCATTCTGGCCTGGGCGACTAGTCACCCGTGCATTTCCTTTTTTTGTGCGGATTATCGCTCCTTTTGTAATAATCTTTCTCCGAGCAAAATCACGATTGGCTTGATTCTCAAGTACATCTTCAATTTCTACTTTTTCTGTAGTTCTTTTTGTTAAAGAGGATATATTTGCATGAAGACAGCTTTGAAGTCTGATTTTGCGGTTCCCACCCCGAGTACGCACTATTTTTTTGCGTGTTTCACCTAATATCGTTTGGGCTGCGGGTCGTGCTAAATCACGTTTTTTCTTTTTAATTGCAACATGGTAGCGCCCACCACTAGGTTTCCTTACGGATCTTTTCTGTGACCTTGCCAATGAATGATTCTCCTTTGATGGTGTCTCAATAGGGGTGATAAACTGTCAGTTTTATGGATCTTCTACTTATGTAAGGTTAATTGAGTATAATTTTAAATATCAGCTTCTTTTACTCTTTGGTCTCCTAGCTTTCTTCTTTTCCTTCCCTTTCTTCCTCTGAGACCTTTCTTCTGTAAAAACACTTTCTTCAAGCTGAACCATGTTGAACAAGTTTTGGGAGGCTGAAATAACAATCCATGGTTTCCGAGTTGATCCAATAACCTCGATAACCTCTCCGATTTTTTTAAATTTGTTGTTTCTTTTCACTTTTGCAAAAGATCTGATTTTTGGAAGTTTCTCACCTTCTAATTGAACAAGAATCTTCCCTTGAATCTTGATTGCACATTTTCCGATTTTAATAGGTGCTTGCGACAAAAATAAACCCAGAACCCATAATTTCTAATTTCATTAATTGATTTTTTATTGATTAAATAAACTCCAAATCTGATTGATAGATTATTATGTCCAGATTAGATTAATGGTGTATTGTTATAACATCTTATAGAAAGTAGGAGTCTGAGAAATATGACTGTTTATGATGTTCTTATTATTGGTGGAGGCCCTACAGGATTATCAGCAGCAATTACAACAGCTAAAAAGGATCTAACAACTCTTATAATCGAAGAACATCCCATAATAGGTCACCCACTTGCTTGTGGAGAGGGTATTTCAGCTAACAAACTTTTTTCACTGGAAAACATGCCAAAAATAGAAAAACAACTTGATGATCAAATCTTACGTCTCCAACGGCCTGAATCTTTTATTGAAAGGGTGATAAATGACCAACGATTCTTCTTTGGGAAGCATGGAGTCGCTACGGCTAAAATCCAAACTGTAACTATAAATCGTCCTCTTTTTGATCAGCTAATGGCAAAACAAGCTCAACAATTGGGAGTAGAATTACTTTTAGGAACTCAGGTTATCTCTATCAACCGAAAAAAGGGGGGGCTGCTAGTAAATACAACGAACGGAAGTCACGAGGCGAATATTGTTATTGGGTGTGATGGTCCCTCTGCTCACAGTGTTCGAATGATGGGATTACAGCCTCCTACTGATTATGTACAAGGCGTTGAATATAAGATTCATGGAATATTTACTGACGCTCTAGATTTCTATTTTGATTTTCAACAGTTTAAAGACATGCATTATGGATGGGTTTTCCCAAAGAAAAATCATACTAATATTGGAGTTGTTGTTAAACCAGCATCCAAACCAATGGATGTATTGAATCAATTTATTAAACACTTAAGCTTCAAGAATTACAATGAGAAGGATATTGTTGGAAAAATAGCTGGAATTATTCCAGCTAGTGGTCCTATACTAAAGAATTATTGTGACCATTATTTGGCTGCAGGGGACGCGGCTGGACTTACAAACACAATTTTTTATGGAGGAATTGCAATAGGAATACATTCAGGTATGCTTGCTGGTCAAACTGCAATCGAAGCTCATGAAATAGAACAGTTTGATGATCAAAAAATGAGTGAATTTCAGAAGAAGCTTCAGGCATTTCCTTATATGGATCCTATTATTCAACATGCCCATGAAATATTGTACAACAAATTTTCAGCTGAAGATATCGAAACATTTGGCTCTTGGGTTGATGGTTGGGATATCACAACTCTAAATACCTTTCAAAAGTTTCGATTGTTCTTAAAAGCTTTATTAAGTCCCTCCATGTTGAAAAAATTTGGTGATGCCCGAATAATCGCTCATGGATTTAGCAAAAGTAGAGATTGGGGCTTTTAAGAAAATTTGTAGTGGAAAATTTTTTTTATTTTTCTTCTCTCACTTTTTGCTGAAGATTTAAGAAGAGAACATAAGTGCACAGTTTTACGTCAGACCTTACTTCTGCTTCCTATTGGCTATAAATACAAAGGAAATATAGTTATGAAAAGCAATGCTAAAGCTTTAATAGCTTTAAGTGTCGGTATAATCTTATTAACCATTGCCATTTCAACCAACCAATTCGAATTAATTCAAGAAATAATCAAAGAAATAACAGAAAGCGCGAAAGCTGGAATTCCGTTACCCTAGGTGATTTAAATGGCATGGCACAAGAAAAAGAAGACAAATTTAACAAAACTCCGCATATTACGTACTTTTGTCCAATTAGTGATGTTTTTATTGATGAACCTTACTTTTTTCCTTTTTGGGGCAACTTGGTTGGTTTTACCAATAAATATGCCGCGATCGATATTTTCAAGTTCTGAAGGTGCTTTCTTTCTCTTACAGCGTATGTTGACGATGGCTATTGTACCTTTAATCCCCCTTGCTGCCTTTCTTATTATAGGATCCATCTTTGGGAGACTTTTTTGTGCTTGGGCCTGTCCATTTGGTTTGTTCCAAGACCTTTTAGGGTACCTAACATCATGGGTCAGAAAATACGAACCTACACAGGATACAAACCTTAATCTTAGACAAATAGGTGAATTTATTACTGGAGCAACAATTCTACTTTCGACATTTATAGGATTCAATGTTGCCTTAGGTGAAAGGGCAAACATTGAAGCATCTTTTGATGTGTTTGTTGAGCAACCATGGGCGGTCTTAAGTCCTTCAGTTTTCTTATTCACAGCCATTCCATTATTATTTTGGTGGGGAGGAATTGAAAATTTCATCATTTGGGAAAAATTTGTAGTAATTAACGTGATTTTTTGGCTACGTCTATTCGTTTTCATCTTTGCATTTATTCTTGTTATTTATGTCCCACGTGGATGGTGCCGTTGGTTTTGTCCTGTGGGGATCATTATGGGTCATCTTGGAAAAAACTCATTGCTAGGAATTGGACGAAATATATCGAAATGTAACCACTGTGGTGTTTGTGAGGATGTCTGTCCAATGGGTGTAAGAATCCTTTCGGATCCTCCAGAAAAAGTGAGAAATCCCCTGTGCACTAATTGTTTGGATTGTATTGCAGCCTGCCCAGAAGATGCTATGGAAATTAAATTCTTATAAAGTTTCTAAGAATTAAAAGAGAAAAGAACCAGAGAAGGCTCAGTTCGGGTCTTGAAAAGAAATGTAAAAGGGTCAACCCCATCTCAATCTTTCAATCTCACGATCCTTTTTCAGTTGTTTTTTGATATTTCGGTAATGATCAGCACAGAGATGTATTTTTGTTACTTTATCTCGAACACCAAGAGTTAACCCTGCTTGTTTTATTGCGGCTCCTGATTTCTCCCTTGAAACGGTCTTCTTAGATAAGCTTGAGCAGTCTTCGACATCACAACGCTTTTTTTTGGTAGACATGAAATCCCCTTCAATAACAATAACTCTATTTTGAGGGTTATTAACTGTTGTTTTATAAATAGACAACCATCCTAAAAAAACGCTACGATCGTTTTTTTCAACCGAACACGTTTTTTAATGTACTGTTTGCAGCTAAAACAAAGCGAGTTTAATTTTATACCACAGCGTGATAGTTACCGAGGATTTACATGTCAAAGGATTAATGCAAAATAAACAACTTAGTAAATATTGGGCCAATCTGTCACATGGTATGTTTCAGCGTTTACTCACTTATAAGGCTTCTTTCTATGGTTCCACGGTGATTGCGATCGATCGCTGGTTTCCTTCCTCTAAATTATGCTCTAATTGCCTTTATTATCGTCGTGATCTGACGTTAGTTGATCGGGTCTTTCATTGCCCGTTATGTGGGTTGGTCTTAGATCGCGATCAGAATGCTGCGTTCAATGTAGCCAATTATTATGCTATCTATCAGTTCCTCCTATTTCCAGTCGCCGAGAGTTCTGCGGAGACCTTAAACGCCTGTGGAGAGGTGGTAAGACCTGTGTTTCATCAGGCACGCGTCGCTGAATCAGGAAGAACAGCTCCAAAGCCAGTTTGGAATCATTGTTCCTAGCTGTCCTCTTTGGGTCAGTCTTTCAGAACGGTGCTAATTCGATATGACCAGGTATGGGGTGGAATTTAAACTCAGTATTTTCGAGTTCTGCTAAAGACATTCCTGGGACTTTTCGAATCTGCAACATTTCCTCTGGAGCGGCTTCCTTCTCATCTAACGCCCTCTTTTCTAACCTGATAACTCCATCACAGTAATGTTCAACTGCTTGAATTATTCTCGCCTCATGAACATCACGATGCAGGGTTAGGATACTAACCACACCCATTTCTTTATCAGTAGCAATTTTATGCTGTAAAAAAGCCATGGGTACTTTTAACGAATCAGAAACCAACAAAATTGTCGTTAAAGAATCAAGAACACCCCGAATTGGTTGTGAACGTACGTGTAATAATGAGCGGCGGATCTGATCTGTAACAAGACGTGGTTGAGTAATATCTCGGATGACATTTTCTCCTGCTGCGCCAGGTCTTCCTTCAGCATATCCAAAAGGATTGGTAAATGCATCCAAAAAAACCAATCGTTTGGTTTCAAAAGTAACTTCTGAGATACTATAAGGAACAAAAAGAGGAGAATAATGAGAGAAGAGATGTTCTGTTGATAAAATATAACCATATTCTCCAGTTCTCAAACCCTCAGATAGAAATTGAACCAAGATATGTTCAGTGTTGATACCCACTTCATCTTCGACTAATATGACAGATCCACGAGGCACTCCACCACCTAAAGCGTCATCAAGCAAAGGAATGCCAAATTTTGCCCGATCTTCCATTTTTGATTTCTCCTTGATAGACACAAAATCTGAAAACGTTGAGTTTTTTTCATTAGACTGTTATTTATATTCTTTTGAGATTAATTGTTTAAATGTTGTAGGGAAATACAAACTCTGATGTTCCGAATTTTAATTGTTAGAAACACATCAAACCTAAACTTAAAAGATTGCCTGTTCTGCATTCTAAATCAAGTATATCAAATTGAAAAAAAGAGTTAGAAAATATCTTAAATGATAGATGTTGGATTTGAATGGCATGAAAATCGAATTCTATGGGATAAAAACCCCACTTATTAATGTAGCAGATAGTAATATTGTAGATATAATACTCGAAGCATTGAATTCTAATGAGGTCAAATTACAAGATAAGGACATTATTATAATAGCAAGTAAAGTCATTTCCATCATTGAAGGTTGTCAAATTCCTTTTCGTAACATTACTCACATCCGACAAGAAGCAAAACTAACTGCAGAAATAGCAGGACTCGATCCTCGATTTGTTGAAGTTGTTTTCCAAGAAGCGGATGAAGTTCTTGGCGCCGTACCAGGTGCTGTTCTTGCTTTACGAGATAACATACTCCAAGCTAATGCTGGTGTTGACCAAAGTAATTCGGGAGGAGAGGATTTTTTGATTGTGTTACCAAGAAATCCTATTAGAACTGCGGAGAGAGTACGCAAAGATATTATTGGAAGAACTGCTAAACAGATAGGAGTTATTATAGCTGATTCAAAGACACATCCTTTAAGACGAGGAACCTCTGGTTTTGCTCTTGCAATATCAGGATTCAGACCTTTATTAGATGATATTGGAACTCTAGATCTATATGGCCGCCCACTGCATATCACTACACGCGCTATCGCTGATAATCTTGTCTGTGGCGCAGAGATTCTAATGGGGGAGACAAATCAGAGAGTTCCAATAGTAATAGCACGAGGATGTGAAGAGATCACTTTTGAAGAGCCTGAAGAGATCAAAGAATACAATGACCAGATGAAAATTTCCCCACAACTTTGTATATATATAGGACCTCTTTGGCACAATCGGAAATCTAAAATGGGGCAATAAAAACAAAAATATTATGCAAATCATTGGCAAATTAGGATCAATTGAAGTTGGTGATAATGTTGGAACCCGTCTCATGGCTGTCATGAATCTCTCACCTACTTCGTTTTTTAAAGGGAGTATCAAAAAATCTGAAGTAGAGATTCAATCCCATTTGGAACGAGTAATTGGTGCAGGCGCGGACTTTATAGACGTGGGGGCTATTTCCAGCGCACCAACTTTCTTATATGATAAGAGAGAGTTTATTTCAATAACTACTGAAATAGAACGTCTGTCTCCCTTCTTTAACGTTTACAAGGAAATAGGTACAGATATCCCTGTTTCAGTTGATACACAATCATCGATAACAGCAGAATATGCACTTTCTCAAGGAGCTATGATTATTAATGACATTTCAGGATTCAAATCTGACCCCAAACTCAAAGATGTTGTTTCTGAGTACTCTGCTTCAGCAATAGTCATGGCTTGTCGCCAAGTTCCTGGAGATGTATTTTTAATAAAAGAAGTATTTGACGAACTCGAAATTAGCATTCGTCTGGGTGTTGATGCAGGCATAGAAAAATCGAGGATAACAATAGACCCTGGTTTAGGTGGTTGGGTACCTCAACGACACATAGAAAATGATTACAGGTTGATCAAGCATCTAAGAATGCTTGGTGAATTGGGGCACTGTATCCTTGTTGGAATATCTCGGAAATCCTTCATTGGAAAAATATTAAACGTTCCTCCAGAGGAAAGACTATGGGGGTCATTAGCAGCAACAACAATAGCTATATTGAATGGTACACATATTATACGAACTCACGACGTGAAACCCACAAGAGATGTTTGTTTAATCACAGATTATATGAAAAAATATATTTTTGAAGATCAAAAGAATAGTTAAAGAAAATAAAATTCTGTTTTTTACCTCTTTTCTAGTCAAATTCTTCTGATTCTAATCATCATTCGACAAATTATTTCGAGAAAGTCGTAGATTTGAAAATTTATTTGATTAGCGGAGAATACTTTTTAACGAGTATTCAAAAAAATTGAAAAGAGAAAGTATTATCTGATTAAGAGACTAAACGGAATTATTTATAACAACAAAATCCTAAAATATCAATGAACATCTCGATTCACACGGTAACTTAAACCCCCTTTGTAATCACACTAATCATACTTCAAGAGTGGATTTAATAAAAGAGTATATTTCAAACCAATTTAATGAGATAATATTCTTACAAGATTTCATATGTGATTTATTTAATAATTAGGTGCTTTCAGTGTCCATGAAAAACATAGACGATTTCTTTGGTGATGATGAGTCCCAGAATGTAACAACATTAATTACAGTAACAAAAAAATTCTTTGGATTTGTTTCCCAGCTCGCAGAGATCGTTGATGAATTAGCGAATAGTTTTGATGAGTTATCGAGGAAGGTAGATCAGCTTCTTCAAAAAGGAGGAGGAGCTATTAGGCCACCTCCGGCTTTCTCAACACCAAGTTTAAGTCCTCCAGCACCCATAACGCAGAGTACACCTCCCCCAGCTCCTGTTACACCTGGTATTCCCTCAGGTTTACCTACACCTCCAGCAACAGCGTCAGCTCCAGCGCCCATTTCACCATCTCCATCAGCTCCCCCATCTGTACCTTCAGGACTTCCTCCTCTACCTGGCTTGTCTCCAACACCACAACCAGCTCCACAACCAGGATTTGGCCAACCACCTGGTCCACAACCAGGATTCGGCCAACCACCTGGAGCAGGTGGGCCAGGACCAGGTGCCCCCGCGCCTCGAGCCTCTCCCATGAGCCTAAAAGCCCAAATGAATATGGAACTCAAAGAGGCTTTTGCTAGAATTAAGAAAGGTTGGGCTGACGAAGATCAATAAATTCTCTTATTTTCCCCTTTTAACCAACCTCTTCTTGATACAATACACGACTTAATTCACGAAGTCGTTCTATACCTCTAATTTCATATTCAAACATTTGGATCTCAAGTAGATCAAATTCTGAG
Source organism: Candidatus Hodarchaeota archaeon (assembly GCA_016840285.1). Next base: position 81,431 of record JAEOSR010000137.1, read on the forward strand.
TATAAGTCTTTAATTTTAAGTACATTCTCCTGTTGACTTGCATATCTCGCACTACAATAGGTACAGTCGGGATTTTCAGGTTGGACTTGATTAATAAAAATTTGTGAGATTGGAAAAGCAACTTCGAATAATGCTCGAATTAAACGTTCTGTTTCCCAAATAGCCATAATTGTGGGAATTGTAACAGCAACGAATTCTGTTTCTTTCGCATTAGCTAAATGAACTCGTGCGATTTCTACTTGATCTCTTAGTTCCTCGAGCTGTTCAAAAGCTTCCTGTTCATCTGGGCCAGAACTACCCCCGAATAAGGTCTTAAAACCAGTTAACATTCCACCTAGACGACGACGCATTTTAATTAACCGATATAACCAACTTTGAGTCATTTCTGGTAATTGAAGTAACTTGAGTGTATGTCCAGTTGGGGCGGTATCAAATACAACAATATCGTACTCAGGATTTTGAATGAACTCAAGTAGCTGTATAAAGGCAACAGTTTCATCTGCTCCTGGGGGTGATAAAGAAGCTGGATCGTCTCCTCCAATAAATTCCGAAATAGTCCCTGATGGATCTTGGTGACTAATCATATCAGAATAAGTTCGCATGGCTTCTTCAGTATTGAGCTCGATAGCCCATAAATTAGTAACATTTTGTACTTCAGTATAGTTCTCTCCACCGATCTGTTGGTCTAGACTATCTGAAACAGAATGAGCGGGGTCTGTGGAAACTAATAATGTGCGGAGCCCCAGGTCAGCTGCTCGTATGGCTGTAGCTGTTGCCATGGTAGTCTTTCCAACCCCTCCTTTTCCCCCAAAAAACAAGAATTTTTTTTCAAATAAGGAAAGTGACATGTAAGGGTGAGGAAAAAAAGTAAAACAAGAATGTTGTGTGTGTTGTTGAGTGCTGTTTTACATTGATATCTAGGACAAAAGAAGAACTGAAACAAGAATCTTTAACAAGACTATTTACAGGGGTGAATTAACAGCCCACTGGAAGCTTACTTATGTATCATAGGACAAAATGGGTTTTGTTCTTTCTTCTAACAGTTATAAGCTTGAATGCCGCGTGTTTAACCCTTAATCGGCCAATTACGCCTACTAACGCTTCAATACTGGATATAAAGAAGAGAAACACATCATATCCTAAATTATTTGTCACCAAGGCATCTGATCGCAGCGAAGTTGCCATCGGGGATAGTATTGTAGTCACTGTAACTATAGAAAACATCGGAAATAAGACAGCTTATAATGTTACTTTTGTTGACAAACTTAATCAACCTTGGATTTTTGAGATATCGGGATTGACTGAACTTTCTTATGGGCAAATTGGGATTAACGAAACCCGTCAGTTCAGTTACTTGGTTACAGCAAAATCATTAGGCACATACTACCTATATTCGGCTCAGATTGAGTACTATGACTCAGAAATTAACCCTACCAAATTTACAACCATCAGTAACCAAGTTGAGATTATAGTTTTAGAACCTCCAGAAGATTTCTCGTTAACAAATTTCAACGCTGCAATTACACTGCTCATAGTATTTATCCTTCTTGATATAATCTTAGCTGCTAGATTAATTGCTCCGAAATTTAATCGAAGACCAGTAGATAGTTAACTTAATTTAAAACTCGAGTTCCCCTTGGAAGCAATATCACATGGAAACTCCTATTCCTGCTCAAATAGTTTATAAGCATGTCATCGTCTGGGATTCTGAGCAAGGTAGCTATGTCTACCAATTAGGTTATTTTGGAAAACCAGTTGGAATTCGGAAACCAAAATCTCCGAGGTTCGATCGACCCTTAGAACTTACACTCCTAGAAGCCGCTTTCCTTCAAGAAAAAGACAAAATAGTTATTCAACATGGTGATGGATCAGTTTTATCAAAAGAAAAATATAGAGAGATTTGTGAAAATCGTTTTCCGAAGTTTGAAGACCTTTACGCCGTTTTTTTGGATCTTCGCAATAAACGCTACATTGTGCGACCTGGGTTGAAATTTGGTACTGATTTTGCAGTCTATCGTCGCGGACCAGGAATTGATCATTCACCATTCTTAATTTCTGTGGTACCAAAGGCATCTCGGATTGAACCCATTGATTTAGTCCGTGCTGGACGATTAGCAACCTCAGTGAGAAAAAGATATGTCATTGCAACAGTACTATCAGACCAACAGATAAGGTACTATGTTTTCCAGTGGAATAGACCCTAACATCTTGTTTTCTAAGAAAGAAATATCACAAAAATCACTAGTTGCCTGAAATTAGGAATCAATGGCTGAAGAATAAACCCCTGCTTTTGGTTCGAAAAACTCACCCGATTCTAATAGCTCTGTAATGGCTTCATCAATCTGAACCTCGTCAACATTAGGAAAAGAACTAACCAGTTGATCATATGTAACACCATTCCCCTTATCAAGGTTTTTCACGGCCTTTCTCAATTTTACTTTTAGATCTTCAATAGAAGCAATGCCGATTTCTAAACCTCCTACTTTTGCAGACTTGACTTCAATCGAGGCACCACGTCGAAGCTGTTGGATAATTTTTAAGCGATGAACCAAGAACCAGTTATCATCTGAGATAGATTGAAATATTTCAGGCGACAGAAAGACATCAATGTTTTCATCTCTCTCAGAGATCTGTACTTGACCTAAAATTTCAATCTTATCCCATTTTTGAAATTGGTCAAGTCGTCCATCCCATGTTTTTGCGATCACTACTCCTGTTCCATCCTCTACTCTTAAGCCAACATAGTTATTGTCCCCAGCATATTTCTCAGTGACAATTCCTGTAATCCAAAGCCGAAAGATATTATCCCCGTTTGGGGTGACCAATCTCCAACGTTCTTCATCATCTTTAATGAGCTGTGAACGGGAAATACTTTCTATTCGCATTCTTTTATAGGGATTGCGTCGCTGAATAAGAAATTCCACCTTTTAAAAATGCTCAACGTGTTATTAAATTACTACTACAGTTCATGTGGAACTGATACGTGGTAAAAGCTACTCAAATGAATTAATTAAATATTTCTTTCTAGTAATGAGGGTTAATGAGAACAAAAGAAATTCTACGATTGTTACGGATTCCGAGACCGATACTCGACCGTGTGGGAAAGGGATAATATTGCAGCTCAAAAATTACCCTCAGGATTTTATGACTCCTCCTTGATATGAAATGGGGGAGGGAGGGTGACCCAACAGTTGGAAAAAGAATGTTTTTCGGTTCGTTGGATCACCAAGGTATTTTGGGGGATGTTGGGCACGGTTGCACTCTTTTCATTACACAACTGCTATATAATTTTTCCTTCTTCACCCAGGGGTATTTTTAATCATGATATCATTGGACAAAGAGGTTAATATAGTTTTCTAAGTATCTTCCAAGAAAAATCTCAACTTTTTGGCTTTATAGCCAATTTTTGTGAGAGATTTTTTCAATATTAACGTCTAAGTTGGTGATTAATTCTTTGGAGGAATGACGTGAATATTTTCCTTGTAGCATCGTAGTAAATGGGATTAATGAAGATTTGAGGGTTAATTACTTATCAAGGACTCAGACCACCTGTATTGATAGGTTGTCCACTGATATTCGCTGATGCGCTTTAGTAATTAAATCGTCAAGAAAGGGGGTAAAACCAGGGGGAGCAAGTATTGAAGCAGACTGAAAACACTCTAACGCCTCCTCATACTTTCGTTGGAATAGATAGGTTGAACCAAGATTAGTTAAGACTTCATAATTGTCGGATTCTACCCGCAATGACTCGTGAAAGGCCCCTAATGCTTTTGCCCACTCACTTTGGAGCAAATACACATTTCCTAAATTCTGCCATGCTCCTCCATACGTGGGATCATGACTTAAAGCAGTTAGATGAGCCTGTTCTGCTTCCTCAAGGCGTTTCTGAACCTCAAGGCTTCGACCTAAATTCGTCCAAGCACCACTATAACTGGGGTAGCATTCCACAGCTTTACGGTAGCACGTTTCAGCTTGTTTTGCGTTCTGTTGGTAGTAGTACGCTAATCCGAGACTATTCCATGCTTGCGGATATTGAGGGTTCAGTTCAACAGCTTTTTGGAGATGAGGCATGGCTTTGTCATAATCCTCCTGATTTAAATAATCCAATCCCCTATTATTTAGCGCCTCGGGAGTGGTTAAGTCTAGTGGAGTATCTTGGAGAATTAATGTCCCACCACATAAGTCAATGTGTAAGGTTTTCGTCTGAAAGTTGAATGTTGCCCGATGGAGCACCTCATCCAGTTTGCCAGGGTTATAAAATGCCATTGGATCAGGAATGAACCATGCTGCATTTCCCAAGGTGTCTTGAAGTGACGGGAGATGTCTGTAGTTTTGCCAGCTGATTTCCTCTCGTTTTTTTCCTTTTTCTAATACAATATCCACTTGTTTTGACATTTGTTCGAAAAAATCAATTGCTGCAAAATATTCAGAAATATGACTATACTTTGGTTTCATATTAAATCAAATATTATTAGCAAAAATCCTTTAAATATTAATAAACATGTTAACCTTTCTTTCTTGTGATCATTGATATCCTGAGAAAATCTATGCTTACTGAAAGCTTAAGCGGACTCAGTGATTTGAGGATAAGGGGACACGAGGGTGAAGTCCCAATCATCAGGATCACCATTTGATGTGTGACTGTATTGTCCAATAAGGCCTATCCACGGATATTGAGGAGGACAATCATTTTTCCAGTACTCACTAAGGGCTGGAATTATCAGCAAGCGTTGTTCTTTGTCACAATAGCCCTGTGACTTCCCTCCAAGCACTATAATATTTCGAGGATCCTTCATCACTAGATTTCTGTCACTATGTTGCCTTTGTACAGTCTGGATAGAAAAAATGCATCGATCTCGTATTGACTGTACTTCTTCTGGTGATTTAGGGGGCTTTGATGGCTGGATTTTGGGACAACTTTTCATACCCCACTCAAAGCTTAAGGAAATGCCAAGGTAAGGTTGTCTATGGATGATTTTCCTCCATACATAGGCGAATAGTGGCGAATCATCATCAGTACCAATCTTGTTGCAGTCTCTGATGACAAATCAAACAGGATAGAGGATGTCGGGTTACATCCCACGCGATGGAGACTAGCTGCGGTAACGAGCTAGTTGATGACCTCATGTGAATAAAATTGAATATATTTCTATCAATTTTAATAACCTCCAAGTTTCATTAATAAGTCGTCCAAGTTTCATTAATTAGCTCATATTCCACAAGTTCGTCAATTTTGAATAAGATCCCTAGCTCATATTGCGCCCGATCGACCGCATCAGAAGCATGAACAATATTCTTAGTTAAATCAAGACCAAAATCACCGCGGATTGTGCCTGGATCAGCTTCAGGAGAGTTTGTTATTCCGGCTAGTTTACGTACGACTTTGACCGCATCATCACTTTGAATTGCAATTGCAATAACAGGTCCAGAGATAATAAATGATTTCAATATAGGATAAAAACTTTTACCAATATGAATGTCGTAGAGTTGGTCTATTTTAGATTCTGTTAATTGTATTATTTTTAAGCCGATTATCTTGAGGCCTTTCTCCTCGATCCGTGAGATAATTCGGCCAATTAACGATCTTTGTACAGCATCAGGTTTAATCATTAAAAGTGTCTTTTCAGCCATTATATTCACCGAAATATTTGACTTGAAATACCGATGTTTCTTCTAGTCTATAAATAGAAAGTAATTTGTCTCCCATAAGAACATTCCTAAGAAATTCCTTTTTGAAACTACTTTTACCGTGTTAGTGATGTCTGATTTACAATTACAATATAGACATGTCGAAATGACTTCCAAAAAACACAGTCTGAGATTTTTGAATCCAAAAGAAGGAAAAAATTATTTAAAATTGTTAAAAATGAGTTAAACATCAAGTTGTTTTAGCTGAACGTCTTGTTTTGGCCTCATAACAAACAACTACAAAACGGAAAATAAACTATATATCTAATAGGAATCTTTTAATTCATTAATATCAAATTGTATTGTATCTACTGTTGGATTTAAGGTTCTGAATGGATTTTTAGAAAGGAAAAGTGGAATCATGTTCACTACATTTATGCAATTAGATTTTTTTGCACAATTAATCCTCATTGGTGTCATCATCGTTGCTATTGTGAGCTTCATCTATTCTTGGTGGTTAAGACAAGATGTTATGAAGCAAGATACTGGAACTGATGAAATGAAAGAGGTTTGGAGTGCCATCAAGGAAGGTGCCGACGCTTATCTTTGGAAACAATTAAAAACGATTTTACCAATCGTATTAATTCTCACTGTAGCTCTCTTTCTTAGTGTATATTTAGTTCATCCCTCAAAAGCAGCTGAGAATGAATTTACCGCTGTAGGACTCGATCCAGTGTTGATGATAGCTATCGGAAGAACAGTGGCTTTCATATTAGGAGCGAGTTTCTCTCTGATGGTTGGCCAATTTGGTATGAGAATTGCCGTTCATGCTAATCTTCGTGTAGCTGCAGCTGCAGCAGGAGCGACAGATGAAGATGGAAAACTCTTAGATGTAGATAAACGTTATAACAAAGCACTCGCGATAGCTTACCATGCTGGAACCGTCACAGGAATGTTGACTGATGGTTTTGGACTATTGGGAGGTACTGTTATCTTTATTGCTTTCGGAACAGCTGCTCCTGATGCACTTCTGGGCTTTGGTTTTGGTGGAACGATCCTTGCTCTTTTTATGAGAGTAGGTGGTGGTATTTATACTAAAGCTGCTGATGTAGGCGCAGATCTTGTTGGTAAAGTAGAGAAAGATATTCCTGAAGATGATCCCCGAAACGCAGCGGTGATAGCGGATTTAGTGGGGGATAATGTAGGCGACTGTGCCGGTATGGCAGCAGATATTTTCGAATCATATGAAGTTACGATTGTCTCTTCTCTAATTTTAGGGCTTTTCCTCTTTGAATTATCTGGAGGAATTGTAGACGGTAAAATTGTTGGTGATCTTGTCTGGATTATGTTTCCACTTATTGTGAGAGGAATAGGGGTAATTAGCTCAATTGTTGGCACTTTTGCAGTTGCTCTATGGAAAACACCCGACGCGGAAAAAGCTATGTTTAATTCATATGAATTATCAAGCGGAATTACTATTTTTACTTCATTTCTATTTGCCATTTTCTATGTTGGTGATTGGAGACTTGCTCTTCTAATTGCTACAGGAGTTATGCTCGCAGTATCATTTAATCCTATAACTGCCAGGTTCACATCTAAAGAACGAGGGCCTGTCAAAGAAGTGGTAGAGTCAATGCACGGTGGACCAGCGACAACTATCCTCTCAGGATTAGCTCTTGGGTACGAATCTAGTGTATGGGCTGTAGTAGCAATCTGTATTTCTTTTGTAATATCTGTAGGAACTTTCCTTATATTACCAGGAAATGAGGTTTTTGGAGGATTCCTTGGAATTGGCACATTACTTGTAATACCAGAAAAAATCCTTCAATACATGCTTTATGGAATTGCACTTATTGGTATTGGCATGCTTTCTCATACTGGGAACAACGTAGCCATGGATTCATTTGGGCCAATCAGTGACAATGCACAAGGCATCGCTGAATTAACTTCTATGGATAAAGAATCAACAAGTGTACTAGAAGAATTGGATGCTGTAGGGAATACTACAAAGGCAATTACTAAAGGAATTGCTATTGCTTCAGCTGTTATTGCTGCAGTTAGCTTGTTTGCATCTTTTGTTACCGATGTACAAGTTGTTGTGGATAACTTGGTAGAAGCTGGGTATCAGGATTTGGTTAATCCACTTCAATATGGCCTGCGTGTCAATATTCCTGCAGTCTTTGTAGGCCTTCTACTTGGTGCCGCTTTACCTTGGATTTTTGCTGCTTTTAATATCCGAGCTGTTAGTCGGGCAGCTAGCGATATTATTGAAGAAGTTCGACGTCAGTTCAAAATTCCAGGTATTATGGAAGGAACAAAGAAACCTGATTACGAACGAGCAGTTTCTATTTCCACATCAGCAGCACAGAAGGAATTAGTAAGTTTAGCAGTCATTGCTTTTTCTGTTCCAATTATGGTAGCAATATTCTTCGGAGTATTGATAACTATGGGAGCTGATATAGTTGAACTTCCTGAGGCTGCAAGGGCAGCTATTGGATCAGGGGTTGAAGTTTTGGGGGGATTTCAAGCTGGAATCATTGCATCAGGACAATTGTTAGCAGTCTTCATGGCTAATGCTGGCGGAGCATGGGACAATGCCAAGAAAGCTGTAGAAGATGAACCCCGAGACCCTGAAAAGAATACAGGTAAAGGTTCCGAACGTCATAAAGCTGGTGTGGTCGGTGATACAGTTGGAGACCCATTGAAAGATACTGCTGGTCCAGCAATCAATCCTATGATCAAAGTTGTTAATTTAATCAGCCTTATCTTAGCTCCTCTATTAGTAGAAGCAACAGTAAAACCTGACCTTAACTTCATTTTGATGATCGTTGCTGCAGTACTCTTCGGAATGTTTATATGGGCTTATCGAAAGAGTAACCGAAAAGCAACGCCTATGGTGAATTAGGCTCGAAAAAACTTGAAAAGCGGGGATTTATCCCCAATTTCTTTTTTTCACTAGATTGTAGTTATTAATTTCGCTCTATAGGTAATGATTTTGAACACATTATGTTTTTTTTCTTCCGATCGATGGTACATCCTTTTGTCTTCATAGCGAGGCCTTTTTCAGTTAGTTAATTCTCTCAATGAAGCATTAGTGATTTCTTAACTACTCTATTCGAGTTTTTCCTGCTGTGGAAAGACTCAATAGTCTAACGAATAAACCCGAGTATGATCTATTTTTTAGTAGTTGCAGTACTAGGGAAACGTACTGAGGCTCCAGAACTATGTACTACTTAACTCGAATCCGCGAAACAATCCGTGTCCCTCCAAAGCGCTTTGGGGAATCGATAGCAAATGTCATACTTGACATTTCTCGAGCGAAAAACGAGACTACTATTGGCGCAGATGTCGGAATGATTGTCGCAGTATTATCTATCATCGAAGTTTCACCAGGTCGGATCGTACCAGGTGACGGAGCAACATTTCATGACGTCGAATATGAAGCTATCACCTTTAGGCCTTTAGATGACGAAGTTTCCGAAGGAGAAGTAGTTGAAACTACAAAATTTGGTTTTTTCATGAGAATAGGCTGCACTGACGCATTAGCTCACATCAGTCAGATTGCAGATGAATATTTCCAAATGTCTTCTCGTTCTTCAGGTGTTTTAGTTGGACGAGAATCAGGTCGTACAATTAGACCTGGGGATCTTGTTCGCGGGAAGATTATCACTGCCACTGTTGATCACGTAAGTATGAAAATTGCAGTTACAATGAAAGGGGAAGGTCTTGGGCTAAAGAGCTGGCTCGAAGATTCCACTGCGAAGGAGAAGACTTAGATGGTAAAACTGAAAGCATGTAAGAAATGTAATAGTATCGTGCATGGAGAAGAAGTCTGTCCCATTTGTAAGACTCATAATCATCTTTCTAGATCCTTTGTTGGTATGGTTATAATCAGAAATGCGAATGAAAGCAAAATAGCTCACAAACTAAATGTGACTCGACCAGGGAAATATGCTATCAAGGTGCGCTAGGGGCTTTTTTTTGGGGTACAAACTACCAAAAGAACTTAGAGCATCATTGCGTGATCCAATTGGAGAACTTTTCACAGGATCAGCCCAAAATGCTGCAAGAAATGCTAAAAAATATATTAATGCAAATAATCCTGTCATCACAGTATCTATAGGCGATTACTGCACTAAAACTTTGTTTGAAGTCCATTTCCTCCCTGATATTGTAATTTATGATGGGAAAACCCTCAGAAAAAAGAAAATTAATCTCAATCTGGATTTATATCAAAATAAGAAAGTTTTCAATCCTCCTGAATGGATCTCATATAAAGCATGGAGGATTCTTGATAGCACGATTAAACAAATACAATCATATACTTCAAGTAAATGCCGTGTTGCTGTCAGGATTGATGGCGAAGAGGATCTGTTAGTAATTCCTGCCATTATCTTACTACCTCTTGGAAGTATGGTAGTATATGGACAACCTCCTATTACTACTGATGAAGGAATAGTTTGTGCCTTGATCACTCCTTCCCTAAAGAATTTAGCAGAAGAATTACTAAATAAATTTGAAACTCATGAGGAATTAATTAATGGAGACGACAATTATTCAGGAAAAGTATAATCCGTTAATCGGCCGAAAGGAAGTTGATGTTCTCCTTACGCATTTGGGTGAGATAACTCCAACACGAGAAGCCGTTAGAGCCAAAATTGCTGCCCTTTTAAACATGGATCTTGATCATGTTGTCATTCAGAGCATCCAGGGACATTTTGGTGAACCAAGATCACGTGTAATTGTTCATTGTTATAATAATGCCGATGATGTTTTTGTTTTTGAACCAAAATTTCGCTTGAAAAGAAATAAGATCATAAAGGAAGAGACTACAAATAAGAGTTGAGAACTATGAGTCCCAGAAGAAAGCCTGTTCATTCTCATTATGAAGTGGACTATAAAAAAGGAAAATTAAAACGAAAGAATACTTTTTGTCCTAGATGTAAAGGTTCCTTTATGGCAAAACACAAGGATAGGATCTCTTGTGGGTTATGTGGTTATACAGAGTTCTGATTCTAAATGAAACCTTTTTGATATTAACATGGTAATTCAAGAACCTATAATTCTGGGATTTGAAGGAACAGCTCATACTGCAGGGGTAGCTGTTACTCAAGGTAACAAGATCATAAATAGTAAGACTGCCACTTATTTTCCTAAACAAGGAGGGATTCATCCAAGAGAAGCTTCGGAATTTCTTGGAAATAACTTTCCAGAATTGTTAGAACAGATGATAAATGAACTTCCTTTTCAGATGAAAAAAATAGATGCTATTGCTTTTTCTCAAGGCCCAGGTCTGGGGCCGTGTCTTAGAATAACAGCTACTATTGCCAGGGCTGTTTCTCTATTACTGAAAAAACCGTTGATTGGCGTAAATCACTGTGTAGCTCATGTAGAACTGGGGAGAATGATTACACCAGCTCAGGATCCAATGGTTCTATATGTGAGTGGAGGAAATACTCAACTTATTACTTTCTTAAATGGAAGATATCGTATCCTTGGAGAAACACTGGATATTGCTATTGGAAATGCATTAGATACGCTTGGGAGGAGATTAGGCCTCCCGCATCCTGGAGGACCGCACATTGAACAAGAAGCAAAGAACGGGCAGAATATACTTCCTCTTCCTTATGCAATAAAAGGAATGTCGTTCTCATTTTCAGGTGTGTTAACTGCTGCTCAAAAACTTATTTCGAAACATGAGATTACAGATATTTGTTATTCTTTTCAAGAATATACTTTTGCTGCATTAGCCGAGGCAACAGAACGAGCTTTATCGTGTACCAAAAAGCCATCTGTTTTATTGACTGGTGGAGTAGCAGCAAACACAAGACTTCAGAAAATGATCCAAGATGTGGCCTCTGAACAAGATACTAAATTCTTTGCAGTCCCAAAAAAGCTTGCAGGAGATAATGGAACAATGATTGCCTTAGCAGGTGCAAATATGTACAGAGAAAACAACTTTATTTCTGTTAACCAGAGCCATGTAAAGCCACGTTGGCGAACTGATCAAGTGGAAGTGAATTGGATTCATTGAAGATTGTACAAAAGGAAAAGTTAGCTAAGGGGGCTGAAGCGGTAATTTACCGCGGTTTATTCCTCCAAACTCCGATTATTCTGAAACATCGGCTTCCAAAGACTTATCGACTACCACAAATAGATCAAACTATCCGTTTACAACGATTAAGAGCAGAGGCTCGCATTCTAACTGAAGCATGGAAAATTGGTGCTCGGGTACCTGCTCTAATTGGAATTGATCCAAATAATTACACTTTACTAATAGAGGAGATACAAGGAGAAATTCTTTTTTCCTTAATGAATTCGATTCCTCTCACTTTGCTGAAATCAATATTTGAGGGAGTAGGACAACAAGTTGGTCATCTTCATGAAAATAATATTATTCATGGAGATTTAACAGTCTTCAATGTCATTATTAAAAAGAAAAGCTCACCATGGCTGATTGATTTTGGACTAGGACATATATCAAATGAAATAGAAAAAAAAGCTGATGATTTACTCACTTTCTATAGTACTTTGAAGGCAATCTCTTATGATTATCAGGCGCTATTTGAGGAATTTCAGCTAGGATATTTCAGGGTATACAAGAAAGGCAGGAAAACTTTTGAACACATGAAAAAAATTCAAAGCAGAGCTAGATATATTGCAAGAGAGGACAGACTAGAATAACTAAGGCACAAGGAGTAGATGTTCATGAAGTTTAAAATTTTCGTCGAACAGTCTGAAATTCTGAACCAATGTCATGTTTTCATAGGGGGATGGCATGGACTGGGAGAAATTGGATACATTACAGTTTCCCACTTCATACAAGAACTGAATATGCAGCGGATTGCGACCATAATGTCAAGTGGGGCACCACCCTTCATTTCAGTCCAAGAAAACCAACTTAGGCTGCCATTTGAAATTTATGGGAAACCTGATCTAGATTTTGCAGTTTTTATTCCTCATCTTCAACCATATCGTCATGTACAGATTGAATTTTCCGAAAAACTCTCTGAATGGATCCTCAGCCAAGAAAAACTCGAAATGGCTTATTTTGTCGGGGGGGTTGATATACAATTAAAATCCTCAGACAGTTTTCTCCAGTATATCCCAAGTCGGGCCTTCTATTCCTATTCATGTTTACCTGATGGATTTACAGAAGAAGTTAACACGAATTTGCTTGATTCTGGATTATTTGTGGCGGGACCTCTTGCTATCATGCTTGGATATCTCGATATGAATATGTTTCCTGCAGTTGGTCTTCTTGCATACGCAGAAAGAGATCGGCCTGACCCTTTAGGAGCAGTAGCTGCAGTTGAAAAACTTAACACCCTGCTGCAGGTAGAAGTCAAGACCAATGAGCTAATAGATAATGCACGGGTGATCGAAGAAGAGATAAAACGACAATTGGCTTCAATGGAAGAGCCAAATAAAGACAAATTAACCTCTAGACGTATGTATACCTAAGGTCTTAAAAAAATGTGATATTCAGATAAATCAAGGAGAAGAAATCGAGCTTCTCTTCTCTAAACTCTAAGTCTGTTGAATAATTTTCATTTTATTTCCCAAATCGGCGTTGTCGAGATTGATACGTTCGAATGGCTCGCCATAGATCAATTTTTCGAAAACCAGGGAAAAATACATCTGCAAAATATAGCTCACTATATGCTGACTGCCAAGTTAAAAAACCAGAAAGACGTTCTTCACCTGAGGTTCGAATAATGAGATCTGGATCAGGAATCCCATTAGTATAGAGATGACGTTCAACTACGACTTCATTTATATCATCTACAGTTATAATTCCTTTTTCGATTTTTTTTGCAATTGATTTGATAGCGTCGATCATCTCTGCACGACCCCCATAGCCAACTGCAATGATTAGAGTTGGTCCCTGGGCCTCAGTCTTCGTGGTTTCTTCTGCGTCTTTTATAGCCTCCTGAACATGTTGAGGGAGAAGATGAGTTCGGCCAATAACTCTAATTTTTACCTTTCGCTTTTTAATTTCAGGATGATCCACGATTTCACGGAAGCTCTTTTCAAAGAGTTTCATTAACTCTTTCACTTCCTGTTCATCCCGTTCAAAATTTTCGGTTGAAAAGGCATATAATGTGACATAATCGATCTGTAAATCGTAAAACCAGCGTAAAATATCTTTCAGTTTCTCACGGCCTAAATGGTGGCCTAATGTACTAGGGAGATTCTTTGAACGAGCATAACGTCGATTCCCATCCATAATCAACGCAACATGTTGGGGGTGGACTCCTTGTTCTATTCCATCCTTTATTTCTGCCCATAACCTCCTCTCATATAATCGGTATAAAATTGAATCAAGACTAAATTTCAACTACAAACCTCCACCCAAATCTAATCCAATTTTCAATTGATCAATTCCCTAAAGAACTGTAGATGTCATCTAGAGTTCAATCCAAAACATATGTAACACTGATTAAAAAGCACTTTGATTCAATACTCCGCAAATTAGGTAATTTTTATCATTCATTACAGGAATTATAGTATAATCCTATTATCGAAATCTAGGATGGAGCTGTTATAAAATCTTAATTTCCAACCCCTCCTTATTGGATTGACTAAGAGTGAGATTTTTACCCAAAGAAAACTAAATTTTCAGTAAATGATATGAGATTCCTTTATAATTTAATGCGGGGGGTGAGATTTGAACTCACGAACGCCTATGCGACTAGGACCTCAACCTAGCTCCTTTGACCTGGCTGGGAAACCCCCGCTTCGCTGATTTCATTTGTTATATGGTTTTTTATTTTGTGTTTCGGTTTAACTTATGGAGAATACTTCGGACTTAAACATGACTTATCGTACAACGATTATAAAATCTTTAAGAACAGTTTTGAAATCCTTTAATGGATTTCCAGAAAATAGGCGAAGCGTTAAGCCCCCAGCAGAAAATGAGTACACTTTTTCTGTGCCTAAGGGTTTTGTTCGAAAATTTATTGCATTATAAGCAATCATTGCGTCTGAATAATCTAATGGTTCTTTTACAGTATCGCGGGGGATGACCTCGATTTCAAAATTTTTAACATCTTCCATAGAGGCTATTTTGGAGGGAATCTCGATTCTTCCTCTCAAACCTTGCTCTTCATCACGGAAATCAATAAGCCAAAGGTTATTGTCTGAATCAAGTTCAGTTCGCATCCTTTCAGCTTTTATTATCATAGGTAGCCCCTTATTCCTCTGAAGTTTGAGTTAATGCATAACGGTCGAATATGGCACGAACACGATCAGCAACGGGTCCTGTGCCTTCTACGCCAGTCTCTGAGACTCGAACCCTTTCAAGTACCACTATAAGCCCTGCTTCATCGTAGACCTTGACATCTCCCGGCCGACGAAAAATCTGTTCTAACTCATCCTTTAATCCCAGAAGATCGAAGGGAGCCTCTTCTAAATAAATTTCAGATATTTGATCACCATTTATACAGATTCGATGTAGCTCTGTTGTTTCCTCTTCACGTTTTGCTTTAATTAATACACATGTAAGAGTTTCCGGATTAACGCCCTTTAATTCTCCCACATACTTTTTTTGGTTTTTTAAAATGACGGCAACTCTCTTATTAACGAAGGAAATAATCTCCTTTTGATATGATCTTTTAGCAGCACCAATCATGGACAACTCAAATGCCTCCAATTAATTGGGATTATTACTGAAACCCCAATTTAAGAAAACCTTGGCAATACCAGTATTACTGACGAATATTCAAAAAATATTCTCTTCTAATTACCTAAGCTTTGAAGATTAGGAATATTACAATCAATTTAGAAGCTACCTATTAGGTTTAAAAAAAGGACTCACAAATCATTGTTGATCATTTTGCCTCTAATTCTCGTGTTTTCTGATAAAGACCCCAATCAAGATTTGATTTGATAATACGTTCTTTCTTGATCCCCGAATCTAATTTTTTACCAAAAACTATGACAATGTCTCCAGTTTCTAAACCTGGTAATTCTTCTCCCTCAATATTAAGTTCTAAATTTTCGTGGTCATCAGTAATTGTTATTTTAGTTTGATTAATATTCTTAACCTTGGCAATTAACTGGAACTTTGTATCAACAGCGATATTATGGAGAGACAGGATCGTCGTTTCGTCATAAGGTACTGAAAACTTTCTTCTCATTTCATCTCCTTCTTACAGTTCTATTAAACTTTATGGCAAACTTAGAAAATCTATTAATAGATCACGTCGATAACTGAATCACAAGCTAATAAGTTAGATGAGTGTACTTACTATTTTAACAAGAAATTTTCTTCTCTTTCGATATTGTTGTGTCACTAGCAGTTTCATCATGGAATATTTTAAGTAATCCTATAACTCATGGAACATTTAATTGTAATTTTCTTCGGTAGACTTGTTTAATCATCCAACTACTTAAAAACACAGCCTAATTTCGCTTAATACACCCCTTCAGCAAAAATCTGATGATGATTATGCAATTTTGTGATTGTGGTGCTCTTCTAGTTCCTGAAAGACAACCAAACGGGAAAACTCAGATGAGATGCCCCGCTTGTGGAAAAATTATTAGTTCAGATTCAAATTCAAAGGCTTTCGAAATAACTCAAAAGATTCGTCATACGGAGATGGAGAAAACTGTTATTATTGAAGAACCTTTTGGATTGGAAACAATGCCAACTGCAAATGTTAATTGTGAGAAATGTAAGAACAATGAAGCTGTTTACTGGGAGTTGCAAACTCGAAGTGCTGATGAAGCTTCAACAACATTTTACCGTTGTAAACGATGTGGACATACTTGGAGAGATTATGGATAAATCTTCAATTACCCTTTATTAAATTACAATCTTATGGTTTTTTAACGATTATTACAGCGTGTTTTTTCTCAAAAGCATCAATAGACCGAGATTCTAGAATTTTTAATCCAAATTCTTGTTCTAACTCTTCCATTTGGTTAGAAAATATCTCATCTGGTTTGAGAGCAACATCAATACTCTGTGATTTGACCGCTAAGAGCCCATATCCTCCAGATCTTAAAAATTCCTGAGAGTTACGGCCGAATATAGTTGCTTGTTCTGGTTGTGCGACATCTTGATAGATCAAATCTACCTCAAAAACAAATGAAGAATACTCCTCTGGTCGTCTTGCATCCGCAAGTATCGGAATTAGATTATCTCTTTGTTCTGCTAAACGAAAGAATCGTCGCATTACCTTGGGAGAAAATTCAATTCCATAAATTACCCCATTATCCACAATATCAGAGAAGTGAGAAGCAGTTGTTCCTGTTGATACTCCTAGATATAAAATTTGTTTATCTTGAATCTGGGGGAGTTTTTTCATCCCTGATAAAAAGGCAGCTGCAAATTTTGACCGATAAGGATCCCATACACGATATTCTTCCCCATCGATAGAAAGTAACTGTTCTCCATACACGGATTTACCTGGGACTTTGTTAGGTGTTACTAATCGTGATTTTTCATTAACTTTTGCTTGGAAAAGTCCATCTATAGTCGTCCTTGTAAGTTTCATTCTTCTCACGCTCAGGAGTTACTTATTTTTTCTACCTTTTTTTGCCTTTGAAATCCCTTCTCCCTTTTTTAAAAGTGGGTTTACGTTTTCGCTTCTTTTTAAGACGTTTTTGTGCGAGTTGCTGTTCTGAAGGCTCAGGAAATGACGATCTAATACCCTCAACCTTTTTTTCTAAATCTTTTAAAAGAGTTGGGCCAATAAATTCTCCACTAAAAAAATCTACTCGGGCAGCTATAGATAATTTACCAGCTAGTGCTCTTGCAATCTTCCCTCGTTGGTGCTTTTTAGATGAATGGATGTAAGAAGATTGAAAAATGACTCCATGTTTTGGTGGGTCTTCTCCTGCTCTTAAATGTCTAAATAATGCTTTTTCCGCCCCTAAAACTTGAACAGTTCCTGATGAGCATTTAGCTAAGCCTTCAAGGCTCCCTGCAAGAGCTATTAAGCGTGCACCTAGGAGACTTCCTACAAGACATTGAATATTTGGTGCAACTTCTTTCATGCTCTCATCGATGTATTTATTCAAATCATCTTTTGTTTTTAAAATCTCAACCCCAAACTGTGCTAGCTGCGAGACTGGATTCATATCATATGTCGAGATCTCTGTTCCAAGAGATTGTTTTGCTGCTTGTAAAATGAGTTCACGCCTCTTATCAGACAAATGAGATAATGTCTCCTCATCAATGTTGGATCGGATCGCTCCACGTGTTTTCGAAATTAATGTAATATATTGAGGATTATCTCGAACTAAATCTTGTAATTCTGGAAAATGAATACCATACCATTCAGACAATCGAGCATAAATTAAGTTTAGGATAGAATTCACATCATCAATACTCTTGATTGCTTGTGCAAGGTAAACATCCCTCGCTTCGACTTTCTCCCTCAAGAGTATTCGTGTTCTTTGCATTGCTCTTTCCCGAATGATACTTGATATCGAAATAGACGGTTCTATCTTCATATTCTTCCTAATATAATCATTCAATAAACTTCTGAACGGAGTTAATTCCTCGGCTGTTGCGAATCTAGCATTCTCGAAGCCTGTTCTTCGTAAAAAGTCTACAATTTGGGAATTATCAGAAATAATCTCTTCTCCAGTTTGGTCAAACAATTCTACAAGTTTTTCCCCACCTTTTTCAATAAAATCTTCCAAATTTTCATCTGTTACTGTGAAACTTTTATCAAACCATATAGAATCAATTATTTTCGGCGTATCATCAACTTCCCCCCCTAAGAGAATACCAGTAGGCACTATTAGAACACTTTTCACATTAGGACACCTCACTCTAAAAATTAAGCAGGATGGCCAAGATATAAAATTGTTTCTTTTTTTATTAACTTATATCTTTCTTATTTTTATTAAGAAAATCTGAAGCTATTAAAATAATAGTCTCAGAAAAAACAAAAAAAGTTATTAGCTCTAAGAAAGCATTTAAAAAATGGAAGAATAAGAATATAAAAGGTAAAAACTGGCTATATTCCTGATTAGTGAGTGGAAGCACCAATGACACGTCAGAAACCCATCAGTATTAAAATTCCAGATCAAATATTAATTCTTATAGACAATTTTGTCCGTATCGAACAGTTTGAATCTCGATCTCATTTTTTGAGGATCGCTATTGAAGATTTATTGAAACAGGAACTTGGTATATGGGAAAAATTAGTCGATCAAATTAGTGAAAAGTGAGGAGAGAGGTAGCTATTTAGGATGTTTTCATTCACACAAATTGAAAAGCGTGATTTATTAATTGGAACATTAATATTTGTGCTAGTTGAACTTTCTCTTGCTATTTACTATATCAATACATTTATGGAATTGTTAATTCTAGGTATTCTTACCATTCCTCTTTGGCTTTTTCATGAATTAGCACATAAATTTGTAGCTCAAGGTAATGGTTTAATCTCGGACTTTCGACTCGATCCAAATATGGCCCTTTTTTCGTTATTTTCTATTATTCTACCAATAAAGATCATTGCCCCAGGAGTCGTACTTTCTTTTGGGGAATATCGACTGGATACAGCAGGACGTATTTCAATTGCAGGACCACTGACAAACATTCTCATTGGAGGTATCTTTCTAGTTTTTTCATCCTTTATGCCGTTTGATTGGGCTGTGGTTGTTTTTTTACTTGCAAGCTGGTTCTCTTTCTATTTGGCTTTGTTTAACATGTTACCTTTCAATGGACTCGATGGTGCCAAGGTTCTTCGATGGAATCAGTCAATTTTCATCTTAATGTTTTCCTTAAGCGCAGGATCATGGTTATTTCATCCATTAGGAATTCTAGGGGTTTTTGGGGGATACTAATTGTATAAACTTACACAGCAAGAGCAATTAGCAGTTATAATTGGAATATTTTCAGTCATACTCCTTGCTTTAGAAGCATTATTTTTTTCATCAAATCTAATGGAGAATACACTCTTTTTAGGTGGAACTACAGTTGGAGTTTCTTTAATAATTATTTTTATCTTTATTATTCAACCGATGAGGAACCAAATCAGAACTTCTCCTTATAATCAGTATTACACTCCAAGATCGCCATCTTTTCGTCCAACTATAATCCCTCCTTCTAAAATAGTCAAAAAAACTGTAATGAAAGGTTCATGCGAATATTGTAGGAAAAAGGAACTGATGGGCTTTACCTGTAGTTATTGTGATAGCTATTTTTGTGCAGAACACCGCTTACCAGAGAAGCATGATTGTATAGGAATTAGAAGAAGTTAATATTCACCTAGCAAGGGCATGCAACAGTTCGGAGAACACCAAATTCAATAAACTAATAAGAAGAAACAAGTAGAAGACCACTTGTATCAAAAACAATCCTCCCAATTCTATCCCTTTAAGTAAACCTAAACTAATGATCACAATATAAGCTAATTCAGTCAAAAATACTTTATCTAAAGGAATTTTCTCCCTAATGTTTATGGAGCTTTTTTTCTGATTATTGAATAAATTAAACTTAGGAGTCCTTTCAAATTCTCCGCCTTTCCTAATTAGTCCACTTAGTGTACCTATTCCCATTCTAACTATTAATCCAGCGCCCCAAAAAAGAAATAATGGTATTAATAAAATATCTTTTATCGGTCTTTTTGCTCTAATTACTGAAACCATATAGGCAAAGACACCTAATGTAGCAGCAATAGAATAGAAGATACCGAAAATAGTAAATAATTTTCCATCAAATTCAGGAAAAAATAGCAAAATTGATCCTGTTATAGTTATAACTAAGATAAAAAGGGGTACGAAATATTGTGTTTGATGGATCGTCCCCTGTATGCGTGATTTTCCTCCTGAATTCTTCCAAAATGAAATAAAGTTTTTCCTTATATTCTGAGAGAACCCTTTTGACCATCTATTCTGTTGTATGATCCAACAGCGGATCGTGGGAGGAATTTCTTGTGAGTTCGTGACATCCCTTAAATAAATGATCTCATAACCCTTCACCTGGGCACGATATGCTAAGTCTAAGTCCTCTGCAAGCGTTGTTGAAGACCATCCCCCAGATTCGTCTATTGCTGAACGTCGCCATATTCCACCAGTCCCATTAAAAGTGATGAAAGCATTTCTTCTTTTACGACCTGGTTTTTCAACAAGAAAATGACCGTCAAGCCCAATTGCCATAGATCGAGTGAATAAAGAATAATGAAGATTAGAATGAACCCAGCGGGTCTGAATGGCACCCAATTGAGCATTGTTTTTGAAATGATGTATACTCCGCTCCAAAAAATGGGGATTGAGCTGGAAATCAGCATCAAAAATCACCACAAACTCGCCAACTCCATGATTCAATCCATTCGCTAGGGCTCCAGCTTTATACCCGTCTCTACTCCTCCTTCGAATTACTTCGATATTTATTCCTTGTTTTTTAAGAGATAGAACTTCTGTATCAAGAATCGTTGATGTTTGGTCTGTAGAATCATCAAGAATCTGAATATGAAGTTTTTCCCGAGGATATAATAGTTTAGTAAGGTTTGAAATAGTACGTTGAATGATTCTAGACTCATTGAAGACAGGCAGCTGAATTGTAACATTAGGTAACTCAGATTCTTCATAATATTCCTTAATTTGAGGATCCTTCCATTTACGTGACGAAATCGCGAGGAGAAACATATTAATTGGATATGGGAGAAGAAAAATCCCTGAAATGATGTTAATGCTCAAGATGAAAAGAAATAGATAGTCCAAATCACTTCAATCCTTCAGTGCTTCGTAGTGTATTATGGACTTTGAATATTTATTGGTGGTAAAATTTTTCAGAAGGAAATGATTATAGTCTAATCACTCTCTATAATCCTTCTTTATATTCTCTCTGGTGATTAAAGGTGAATTCAGAGAAGATCTCTACTCTTGAAATGAGTATTACTGATGTAAACTCAGAATATCTTGGAGTAAACCGCTTTATTCTGATGGAAAATGCTGGAAGAGGACTAGCCGAGCTGGTCTGGGAGGTTTTTAATTCTGTGAATAAACCATTGAACATTGTAATATTTGCAGGGAAAGGTGGAAATGGGGGTGATGGAATGGTGGCGGCTCGGCATCTCTCGCGTAATCTGTCTATCCGCCTATATTTGATGGGATCGCAAAAAGATATTACAAAGAGGTCAACTCTTCAAAATTGGAAAATATTACAAAATATGCCAGAATCTGTTATACTTTCTGAACTGAGACAAACTGAGGATGTAAGATCTCTGGATATAGATTCAAACTCTATAATTGTAGATTGTATACTTGGAACAGGAATCAAAGGAATTTTACGGGAACCACTAGCTACCTTAGTTCAATCGATCATGAGATGGCAGGAAAAAGGAGCTATCGTAATCAGTGCTGATACACCTACAGGGATTGATCCAAATACGGGAGAAAGGGCAAATGTATTTTTGACTCCGCAGTTTTCTGGGATATTTCATAAACAAAAACAGGGACTATCTTCTAATAATGCTGGTAAGATAAGAGTCATACCCATTGGGGTACCACCTGAAGCTGAAAAGATCATTGGACCAGGTGACCTATTAGCTCTAAAACCCCGTTCTTCTTGGTCGAAAAAAGGAGATAATGGAAAAATATTGGTAATTGGGGGAAATGAAACATATTCTGGAGCTCCTGCACTCACTGGAATGGGAGCTGTTCAATCAGGAGTAGATTTGGTTTCAATACTAGCCCCACAAAAGATCAGTACTGTAATTCGATCATATTCACCCGAGTTTATTGTGTACGACTATCCAGCTCCACACTTAACGGAAGAATCACTCCCAAAAGAGTTAATTGAACAAAATAATGTTACTGTTATAGGGCCTGGACTAGGTCAACATCCTGATACACGAAAAGCGGTCTCAAAGGTCTTAAAGTTAGTCAAACAATCCAACAATTCAATTGTTATTGATGCAGACGCCCTTAAGCTTCTAGATATGAAAGAGGTTTCTTCTAAAACGATCTTAACACCACACGCAGGAGAATTTGCCGTCCTTACAGATATTTCTATCCCTGCTAGTACCCAGGAATTTTTCAAACGGTGTCAACTGGTTCAAGAGGTTTCAGTACAGTTCCCAAACGTTTGGGTAATAAAAGGACATTGGGATATTATTACTGATAACACAGGAAAAGTAAAAATTAACAAAACTGGCACATCTCGGATGACCCGAGGGGGAACGGGCGATATACTAGCTGGATTAATCGCTGGATTTCTTACTCAAACCGAAATACCATTCTATGCTGCTTGTATTGGGGCATACATCAATGGAAGATCGGGAGAACTTGTAAAAAAGGATTTTAATCTTTCAAATCTTCTACGACACGTTCCTGCAGCTATACAAGAGGGATTTGACTTCATTCAAAAAGATACAATCTAAAATTGAACTCCGCTAACTTCAAATGCGTCTATCTCTTCAAGAATCCCAAAAATTTTGTGGATTGATTGATAAACATACTCTTCTTTTTTAGCGCCTGTGCATACAAGCTTTCCTGACTGAAAGAGGAGAAGAACGACTTTTGGATCTTGCATTCGGTAGATTAGTCCTGGAAATTGTTCTGGTTCATACATCGAATGTTCTAACAGTAGTGCAGCGAGTTCTAAATTGATTCTTTTTCCTAAGGTTCCTGACGCTACAATGTTCTGAACTGTAATTGTAGCTTCATGTTTGACATTATGACCAGCTTGCCTGAGTAATTCTGAAATTACTTCAACCGCTTCCTCAATCATAGGGACTGATTTTGCTCCTGTGACAACCAACTTACCCGAGGAAAAAACTAGAATCGAGACCTTGGGTTTCTTAATCTTAACCACAACTCCTGGGAATTGTTCTGGGATATATGAAACCTGCACATCACCTGGAAGACGGCTTGCCGCTTTT
Organism: Candidatus Hodarchaeota archaeon; assembly: GCA_016840285.1. The sequence goes on from JAEOSR010000137.1 coordinate 104,908, forward strand.
TCTAATTTTATTTTACATCTTAAATCAACTGAAGCTACAACATTTTGAACCTCAGCAAATAAGTCATCTCTTTCTGGATTGTCAGACATAAACCTCACCAAAATAAACTGATCTAGAACCCACCAATTCTCCAGGATAAAAGGAACGGAGATTAATTATACAAAGAATATTACTTTCCCCTTACCTTATAAAAGTACTTTATAAGCTTTATAAAGCCTTTCAACAAAAAGTCTCAGATAATGGTTTAAGAATCAAAATAATCTTATTTTACCAATGAAAATCGATTTTAAGCCTTTTTATAAGTCAAAACATGATAAGATTTGATTTCTTTGTTATTAAATTCCAAAAACAATAGTACTCTGCTGGAAATTCTCGAACGAAATGGAATACTGATACCCTTTTAAGGTGACGAAGAACTCATATTCACAGTCTCCTCCCATACCTATTTAAAAGCTTTTACATTGTTAACCCTCAAACTTTCGGAGGGCCCTCTTTTGCCGCCTCTTTCGCCTCAAGAACCTAAATGTCCCGAATGCGGTAGTGTTGATATTGTCATGGACTTTACCAAAGGGACATCGATTTGCGCTTCTTGTGGCCTTGTGCTTGACAAGCAAATCGACATGGGTCCAGAATGGAGGGCTTATAATTCCAGTGAACTTGCAGAACGTTCGCGCACTGGTAGCCCTATTACTCCCTTAAAAGCTGAAATGGGTTTACGAACACAAATTGGTAATATTAGAAAAGATATTTCGGGTAAAACTCTCCCTTTTTCTTCTCAAACTAAATATCGACGTTTATCACGAATTGATAATCGAACACGAAAATCAGAAATTCGTAATTTACGTTTTGCATTGAAAGAACTAAAACGAATCAAAAGTCAGTTAGAGCTCCCTGAAGATGTTGCGGAAATGGGAGCAATGATTTATCGAAAAGCACTGAAAAAGAATCTTATACGGGGGCGCTCCATTGATGGGATGATCTCAGCAAGTCTATATTTAGCTTGCCGAAGAAAGAAGTTGCCTCAAACACTCAAAGATATTGCCTCGGTTTCTAATATTTCATCAAAAGAACTTGGACGATGTATCCGTATAATTCTTCAGAAGCTTGACTTAAAAGTATTCCCAAGCGATTATTCTGCATTAGTCCATCGTCTAGGGATTAGTTTGCGTGTTACTATGAAAGCACGTAGACAGGCAGTAGTCATTCTGAATATTGCGAGAAGCAAAGGAGCAACTGTAGGTAAAAATCCAATGAGCCTTGCTGCAGCCGCTCTTTATATTTCTACAATCCAAACAGGAGAAAGAAGAACCCAACAGGAGATCGCAAATGTGGCAAAAATCACTCCTGTGACCATAAGAAACCGTTTTAAAGAGCTTATAAAGATTTTAGACGATGAATCTAAAAGAACAGGTAATGATTCCCTCCGTACCTTACTTATTTAGGATATTAATATGAATTATTTCTTCTAGTTGATTAAATCACTTCTTGCACTGATGAAATCAATCCATCCGTGATATGGAATATTCTCTCTGATTGATTTGCAATATTACCATCGTGGGTGACTAGGATTAATGTTTGTTGTTCCATTTTATTTATTTCTTTGAGTAACTTAATTATTGCTAATCCAGTTTCTGTATCCAAATCTCCAGTTGGTTCATCTGCCAATAAAATTAAAGGATGATTGGCTAAGGCACGAGCTATTGCTACTCTTTGGCGTTCCCCACCGCTTAGCTCATCTGGTTTATGATCTTTTCGTTCAAGTAATCCCACTTTCTCTAGTAAATCCATTGCTCTTTCATGTCTTTCTTCCTTGGGTTTCCCTGCTATTAGCATTGGGAGCTCTACATTCTCTAGAGCTGTCAACACTGGTAATAGATTATAAAATTGGAAAATAAAGCCCACACTCTTCCTACGGATATCAGTGAGTTCACGTTCACTGGCTTTAGAGATTTCTTTCCCTTCAAGAAGCACTTTTCCAGAGGTTGGATAATCTAATGATCCAATAATATTCAATAAGGTTGTTTTTCCACAGCCTGATGGACCTTGGATAGCGATCAATTCCCCACGTTTAATCTTCATGTTAATTCCCCTTAATGCATCCACTTTCACTTCCCCTAGAATATAGGATTTCTTTAAATCAACACATTCAACAATTATGTCACTTCCATTGGGTTCTACCATTTTGACTCCTCTATTACTACCATTTATTTCCTCGATCTATGAAAAAACTTGTAGACCAATGCTTACACCAGATATTTGATCTTAAATTCACATATTTAAATTGTCTTTTTATAATGCAAGAAAATCCATTTGACCAATTGGATTATATTTAAGATTCTAGATTGATTTTTCTTTCGAATGATGCAGTTTCGCAATATGATAGCTAAGCTCTTGGAAAATCCACTTTCAATTCCAATATTGCAACTACTAACCAACAATCAATTATCAATCCCTCAAATTACCAAATCCTTGCAAAACTATGATGCTGATATGCCAACTGTGATTGCGGTCCTGGGTGAATTATATCATTTTGGTTTTGTTGAACGAGTTCGAGCACCAGTGATGAATACCTCCACTCAGAACCAGAACACCCTACAAGCAGAAGAAAAAAGATTCTTTCAAGACCAGAGGTTAATCTCACCTACACCTTTAGGAATTCCTGTTCAAGATTATGTTTCTTTATGGGAAAAAGTTCTCCAACATCCTGATCAATTGAATTTCAGTGAGATGAATCGTTGGATCTTTTCTATCCCAGATTATCTTCGAAGTGAGATTGAGGAATTGACATTAGAAGAAATTCGTCAAAAATTATTGAATAGAGGTTGTTAATATTCTTTTTTTCATTTTTGTTCAATATTATATTTAGAAATTATCTTTACTTTGTAAATCTTCAATGATTAACTAATAATCTCTTTCTATTTCTAACTTAGGAATCATTTCAAGTGTATTATTTTCTAATTTAAATTTAATCCCAGCTACTATGTATAAGTCTCTAAATGGGCGATAATTTTCTCAAAATCACCAAAAAGTTTTTCAAGACGATACAAAAGAGCTTCTAGTTGGATTAACTCTGTTGTTTTTTCTCTGTTGGGCTTTATTCCCCATCTAATGGGATATGGTTTGAGTGTACCGTCAAAATGCAATATTAAATGATTTTGTAAATTTCTTGAAAGCTCGTGGTCGTTTCCGTGAAATCGAATTTATTGAAAACAGTGTCCATGCGACTCCAAGGATTCCAGATTTTCCAAGTCTTGTTTTTTATATCGAAGAAAGCCGTTTAGAACAAGATTACACTCTCGAAATTCATGGCGATGAATCGACTGTTATGAATCGAGAAATCCTGGAATTTTTTAACTTAAATCAATTGAGTTTAAGGAAGATGAGAGTGAAATATTCTCTTACTACTGAAACTGGTGATTCTCTCATTGTTGAAGCTGAAGGTATTGGTTCCCCATTTGATACATTGACACATCAAATAATCACCCTCCTAGACAACCAGAATTATTTTGTCAGTAAAACTCAGAAAACACTCGTTTTTAGCCCTGATTCGACTGATTCAAATGATCAGCAATTATATTCTCAACAATTCACTAAACCACAACCTCGTATGAGTATAAAACCTCCCGTTATACCGATAAAAGCATCACAAAACATTATTACTGAGGAGTTTGAGGGAAAAAACTCTTTTCAGACAAAAAATCAGCGTACTCCAATATCAGACTTTTCCGATCAATTAATTGAAAAGAGAAATGCTCAGGATGGAGAGGTGTCTGATTTAGTACCAATGTTTTCTGTCGAAGCAGAAGCTTCTTTTACCACTGGTTCTTCTTCATCGTTAGATACCGATACTGTCGACTATAACGAAGAAAATTCAGAAGAAATTAACGATTCCGAGGACGAAGACTCGACTGATGATGCAGAATCAGATATTTTCCATCCAATCCCCCCTCAAAAATCTTATTCAAATACTATTCAACCCTATTTAAAACAGACAACATCATTATTTAGACGTGATAACTGGGAGGAAGATTTACCAACAGAAACCGAGATGGAAATCCTTGAACGTTCATATATGCGAATTAAGCATCGTACAAAGCCAGAAATTCTAGCTAAAGATTTAAATATCCCCATTGATAAAGCAGAAATGCATTTAAGGAGTCTTATATCAAAGGGACTGCTTCGTACACAGGTTGGATGGTATATCATTAAAAAAAGCCATTTACCCTTCTTTAAGAAAACTTTTAGTGACGGTGAGAGAAAAAAGAAGAAAAAGAAATCGCCTCGTATCTCTCGGGTTGGCGAAGGCTTAACACCCGAAGAAATAGCTACTATTAAGGCAATTAAGTCAAGGCCAAACCTCAAAGCGCAATCAAACCTCCTCACCCGACCGACGGGTTTGAAACAAAGCGTTCTGAAAGAAGTTTTAAGAAATCTAGTAGAAAAGGGAATTTTACGAGTTTCTTATGGATGGTATATTTTAAAGGACAAAAACATCCTTGAACACAAACGAGGCCCTACACCTGATCAAGTGAAAGAATCTATCCAATATAAGATCCCTAAGAATATAGATCTTACTCCATTCGAAGAACAAGTAATTAAAGCTCTTTTGCAGAGGCCTCATTATAAAGCGCAATCAAATCTTCTGACATCAGATGTTAAACTCCCCAAAGAACAAATCAAACAAGTTTTACGAGATCTAGTAGAGAAAGAAATCTGTGCAGTTAAATATGGTTGGTATTGCCTCAAAGATCCAAATCAATTTCAATCATCTTGAGATTTGTTAGATTTCATTCCCCCTAAGCCATAAACTTGTTTTTAAGGCTGAATCAGGTGTAAAAAGTGGTAATCCACTGGAGGTTTGGATAAATCTCCGACCCTGAATCAAGGATAAAATCAATATTTCTCTTCGAAGAATAAAGATTTTAAATGATACTATTTCAGTTCATTCAGTCCAAACAAATAGAGATTGAGCTATATGACAAGTAAAACACATGCACCGCCCTCTGTTGGCTACCCCCACGAAACTAAATCTCCAGATAAGACAGTAACCAAACCTCACCACGAGACTATCACAAAACGATTTCATAATGATAAACTTATGATAATGACTTTGTTAATTGCTTCAGTTGTTACCTTCTTACTTTACACGTTGCCTGATTGGGTATTTATAGAAATCCCTACCCGTGATATCATACATATGTTACTGAATATTTTTGGAATAGAAAATTACCTAATTCCTACAACTGACCCAAGTACTATAATTCCTGAAACATTGAGAGGCGGTCCCTTCCCATTTTTAGAAGCTACGGTTCACACACCGGGAATAAGGATCCCATATGCAGATCCTCTTCCTGATGGGGATTATTGGATCGTTAAAGCTTGTACGGGAATGCAGGCTGGAGGGTTGCTCATCGCTATCATTATGGTAACCGAAGCTCCATGGATTGCTAAATTTCGTGCTAGCATTGCCTTTTTCATCGCTCTCTTTGTTGGAAATGCTTTAAGAATTACATTCCACCTTTGGTGCGTCTATATCCTCATCACTCAATTTCACATGGATCCCCAAGAAGCATTTTATTGGGCCCACGACGTCTCGTCTAAAGTTATTGGTTTTTTTGGAACAATTTTTTTCGCTTTTGTGATTGAGAAAATCGGACCAGTCCCCATTATTGATCAATTTGCAGATTGGTTGGATTGGATGTGGTGGCGACTGAACAAGATTAAATCATTAATTGTTAGTATTTGGGGCTGAAGTTTCACGCCATTTCAAATTGTTAAGTGAATATCAGAGGGCATTTTTACCGAATCCGAAAAAACTCTAATAACAATTGATAGACCTGACGTCATCATGTAAAACTTCATAAGTGATAAATGAAGTTAGTTATCGGAGACAATATATTTATTACGTCCAAGGATATGTTCTGGTTAGTATTGAATTTACTGACGAAGCTCACGATTTTACTGGGATGATATTTTCCTAGTATACAACTCGGACTCTATATAAATAACTGTTAATTCACACGAGGATCTATATTTACATAAAAAGGTGTATCAACTTTGAGTGTTAGAAAATCTAAGCGTCGAGATGATTCTCCAATGCCTGCTACGGGAGCGGGATTAATAAGGTTTTATTCTGAATCAGACTCACCAGGTTTAAAAATGGGGCCATATTGGACTGTTGTATTGGCCGTTGCATTTGTTGCTATAATTTTGATCTTGAATATACTCCTTATTAACGCTTCATAATAGCTTTTGCTCTCATCTGGTCATCCATTCATTTCTTCATCGGGGAAAAGAAAAAACTGATTTTCGTTTAGAAATAAAAAAAATTGCTGAATAGGTGATATTAAATGGTTAAAGACTTTCCAATTTCCAGAATTATGACAAAAAAAGAAGATCTTGTTACTATAACCATTCCTGGAAATAGGGACATTTTATTAGACAAAATACGGGAAACAGGACTTAGTGTATATCCTGTTTTGAAAAAAGAAACAGATGAACTTGCCGGTATTGTATCTCGTTCTGATCTTTTTCGAAATCCTGATGAAACTCAACTTTCTTTATTGATGATTCGTGATGTAGTAACATTAAAGGCCGATGATAAGGCAATAACTGCAGCACGGATTTTTGTCAGAGAGGTTTTTCAACGAATCCCTATTGTCGACGAAGACAAGAAAACCCTTATTGGCTTAGTTTCACGAAATGATCTTGTAAAAAAAGTCGTTGTCCCAGCAAGAATCCAATCTGATGTAGAAATCTATTTTTCTCCTAATATTACGATAATCTGGGAAGGAACACCTCTAACTGCAGCAGCTTCAATCCTTCGTTTAAGTCATCAAAAGGGAATCCCAGTCATAAATGAGACCCGAATGGTGGGATTAATCACTCAACATGATTTTCTTAAAGTAATGGAAATCCTTGACTCTCAGAGTAAAAGCCGAACAGGACACGGAGCCGAAAATGATAGCTCATCCTGGGATAGTGAATCAGTGTTGATAATTGGATCTAAAACATTGACTTTACCTTCAAATATGACAGTATCCGAGATAATGGAACGAAACATCGAAGTTTGTTACAAAGGAAGCACAATCAGCGAGGTTGCGAAAAAAATGAGCTCCAAAAAATTCGATCAACTTCCTGTAGTGAGCGCTGATGGCAAACTTCTCGGGATTATTAATCAAAAAGACGTTATCAGAGCCTATGTAGATCATTATTATGAAAATAACCTATCTTAGAAGTCTTATTCCCTCTTCCGTTATTTTTGAAATAAACTAATGATTTCCATTTAACTTACTTATTTTATACTCCAGAAGTGAAAATCTCAATTGCACCTCACAATAGCTATTCCTGATTCTGCTGTTACTGATTGTACTGACCTCCGTACAAAAACTGAGAAAATATTTCAATTTGCCCGAATCGCTGCGATCTTCCGAATTCAAGATATTTTTCTTTATCATGATCCTTTTCTTAAACCATCTCGCGCAAACCGTGAAAGACGCATCATTGCTAGAATTCTTCAATATATTGAATGTCCACAATATCTTAGAAAAAGGTTGTTTCCTCTTTCCCGTGATACTTCTGCTGTTGGTGTACTCTCCCCATTAGCGACACCACACCACATTCGTTCTCGAGAGCTAAAACCAAATGAAATCAGAGAAGCAGCGATTTTTCTCAATCAAAACCGTGTCGTAGCGGATGTGGGAGGTAAACTTCTTCTTGAAGTTCTTTCTCCTCCCAGAAAATCACTATTGAATAAAACTTTACGAGTCACAACAAAAATTTGTAAGACAGAGGGAGGTTTCAAAGCAATTGTTCTTCCGAAACCACCTAGTAATATTTACTGGGGATTCTCGGTTCACACTTCAACAGCAACTCTTGGAAAGCTGCTTATGAACCGACCAGGATTAAAAATCGCCACTTCCAAATCTTGTCAACCAATTTCATCCTTTCCTACAGATATAGGAAAAGAGGCCAGTCTTCTGGTGGCATTCGGGGGGCCTTACCAAGGGATCCCAGAGATGGTTAAAGCGGAAGGTAAAAAAGTTAGTGATTTATTCAATTGCTGCTTTAATATTCTGCAAAACTATGGCACACGCTCCCTACGACTAGAGGAAGCCATAATGATTACTTTTAGTAAGCTTGAAGATCGATTAAAAACAAATAACTAATCATCCAGAGGATTTTCGACTAAAATATCTGAATAATAAAGCCAAGATTATAAACGACCCAAACAGGACAAGTAAAAAAGGCAACTCTGATAAGATCGTATTTGAAGTTGGAATTGAACTACCTATGAAATTATAATGATTTAAAGGGAGAATAGGGAGAATAAACATTGCTTTTAGTTGCTCCTTAGTTTCAAACATGGTTTGGTTTTATAACTTTTAAAATTAATCTACCAGACACTCAAAATTCTTGCTTTAAGATTTTACAGTAGATCTCCTGTATCGACATGCATTTTTGTTATTTCTAATTCATTATTATATCATATCTCAGATTAAACTGGATACAATTCTTACTCGGAATATATAAGCTTAGATAATACTACAAATTGTGACGTCTTCTGTAATGGTAACATGAGGTGATTGAGGACTCCAAAATTTTAAATTGATTAATACAAATCTATGAGATGTAGAAAAAAAATGCTATTACTCCCTTAATTGACCGCGGGGGTACCCCAGCCAGGTCAACGGGGCCAGAATGTGTTTATTGGACGTTAAGTCGATAAATACATGTCTCAGACTCAAGATCTGCTCGCATAGGCGTTCGTGAGTTCAAATCTCACCCCCCGCACTAGTTAATTCGAACCCCCTAGATAAATCTTTCCGTCTCCTCCTTAGCTATGCTTGAAATGAAAACCAAATTTAATTTTACTTTGAGGTTCTTTCATGAGTACAGAGAACATAATTCCAGGAATCACACCAACGCGAATGCAGCTATTAGAGTTAAAGCAAAGATTGGAACTCGCTAACAAGGGGTATGAATTATTAAGCGAAAAATTAGAAGCTTTAACAGGAGAACTGTTCTCAACGGTTATGCTATACAAAGAAAAGCGAGAGAATGTTCAAGAAACGATAAAGGAATCTCAAGATCAATTTATTCAGTTGCAACTACAAATGGGTGAATTTACAGTCAATCGAATCGCCTATGGTTATCCTCGCAAGTATAGCTTAGAAAGTATGAGTCGAAGATTAATGGGGATTTCCGTTCCAGTCTTCCAAATTCGTCAAGAGACATTTTATCAAGAAGATTTAATTTACTACTCAATGCGTGAGACTACCGCACGATTTGATACAGCCTTGAAAATCTTCGAAAATGCTCTTCAAGCGATTGTGAGTCTAGCAGAGATTCAATCAACTCTAACTAGACTTGCTAGAGAGATAATTGAAACGAAACGTCGTGTAAACGCTTTGAATTATATTATCATACCCCGCATCGGGGCAACAGTGAGATGGATCCATTTGACCCTAGCAGAGCGAGAACGAGAGGCTTTTGTAAGATTAAAAAAAGTAAAAAAGAAACTCTCTAAAAAGTGAGTGACCTCTCTCTATTAGTCTCGAATACGACCACGTCTTTGTCCTGTGCGACGTGCTGCGATCAATCCTACTTTTCTTCCTGGTGGAGCATTGCGTGAAACTGTAGTTGGTTGACCGGGGCCCTGATGTGCTCCTCCTCCAAACGGATGGGAAACAATGTTCATGGCAACACCTCGGACTACTGGAAATGATTTATGTCCTTTTGCTCGCATAAAAGCTCTTTTTAATCCAGCTTTGACAAACGGACGATCTGGACGACCACCTGCAGAAATAACACCAATCATCGCGCGAGCCTTGTTATCAATTTTTTTCAATCTTCGAGAGGGTAATTGAATCGAAGAACCATCTTTAGACTGGCTTCTTACTAATCCATGAGTACCAGAAGACCGACATAATGCTCCTCCGTCGCCAGGACGCATTTCTACATTACATACCCAGACACCTTCTGGGATTTTGTGGATAGGTAGAACATTTCCAACTTCTAAAGCAGCATTTACGCCCTGTTCTCGTTTTTGTCCTACGAAAACACCCTCTGGAGCAGGGAGAAAACATTCACTTCCATCCTCATATCTAATAAGCATTAAGGGGGCGCCTCTACCACGCTCATGGACAAAATCAATTATTGTGAATTCTATTATATCACTCCGCTCTCTTTCTGTGAGTGATTGATATCGTGCTTTTCCTCGTCTTCGATGTGACAAAGCTCGAAACACTGGTGAACCTCGGCCTCGTCGTTGAACTAAAATGCGTTTTCCCATTCTTTACACCGACTTAGATGATTCCAAATTCAGTTGCCAGATCCAAGGCACTATAATCTGGTGAAAGCTTAATGAATGCTTTCTTCTTACCTTGAGGAGTTATTAGAGTGTTAACTTTCACTATTTTTACCTTATAAAGGGCCTCAAAGGCTTGTTTAATTTCATGTTTCGTAGCCCGACGATCAACAATGAAAACCAAAGCATTTTCATAAATGCTATCCATTTTATTGAAAGCCGCCTCTGAGATTAATGGGTATTTGATAATGTCCTGAGGTTGTCTGAACTTCAGCTTGGTTTCACCTCTATTATCGAAAGTAGTTTTAAAGTCTTATTTTAATTCTGATTCGCGAAGAAAATCGATTGCGGATTTTGTCCAGAGTGTTAACCGTCCAGGATGAGTTCCAGGAGCAAGATGTTCAATATTTAATTGATCAACCACAACGACATCAACACCAGGCAGATTTCTTGCTGCAGCACCCACTCCATAATCGTGTCCAATAACTACTAGGACTGATTTTCCTTTCTTATATTTTCTTCCACGTCTTTTCCCTTTACCAGGTCTAATTTGAGTATTTCGTCTTTTTGCTTTGGTTAAATCATATGACAGACCTAGATGGTCAAAAACAGTCTGTACCTCACTTGTTTTCTCTAATGACTCAAGATCATCGTTTATAATCAAGGGTAATGATTTAATATCCTCTATGATGTGACCTCGTGACTCAACTAGGATTGGATTAGCTGTACAGGCAATCGCGGATTTTCTTGCTAGAATTTTCTCTTTTTTGTTTATTTTTTCTGTGAAATTCTGCATTCCATTAGGGGGGTGTGTACGACGACCTCCTACTGTAAAGGGAATAAGTGCTCCACGACTAGCAGAATGTGTACGTGATCCTTTCACTCTTGGGATCCGAGCAGCTCCACGTCCAGTACCCCAACTTTCTGCGGATGTCTTCTTACCAGCACGAGGATCAACGCCATATGGAATTTGACGATTTCGCCGGCTAGCTAATACACAGCGTTTAATCATATCAGGACGAAAAGGAGTTCTGAATATCGAACCAACATCGATTTTTTTAATCTCCTTTCCTTTCAAGTCATACAGAGGAATCTTAGTGGAATTCAATTTTCTCACCTAATTGATTTTAGTTCTTCGCTGTAGTACTGATATAGGTTATTTGAAGATCCTCCATTTCCCTAGGTTTCAATCTAATTGGATCTCTTAGTCGTACTAAACGTTTAGCTGATCCTGGAACACTTCCACGAAGAATACAATGTTTTCCAACTTTCCCATATCTTTTGAATCCGCTTACAGGAGTAACTTCTTCGCCATCTTCACCAATTTTAAGAATTTGTTTATTATATTCTGTTCGTGCAAAATAACCTAGCTGACCAGCACGGGGAACGGTCCACATCACTCGTGCAGGATGCCAAGGTCCAATACACCCAACAACTCTCCGCCCTTTTCTGGTTTTTCGAGGAAGGATTTTAATTCCATGCCTTTTAACTGGCCCAGCAAATCCTTTCCCTTTTGTAGTAGCACAAACGTCTACAATATCACTAGGTTTATAGACGTCTTCAACGGAGACCTTCTGATCTAAAATTGACACTGCATAATTAAATGCATCATTAATTGATCCCCCCACCTTGATTTCTAAGATATCGGGGGATTTTTGGGAAAATCCTGCTTCTCTAGGTAGAGTATGAGCAAGTACACGAATTTCTTTTACATTGTCTAGATTTGTCTGTATCTCGACGATTTGTTGGTCTTTGTTTTGATTCTCTTTTGGAATCTTAATTCGACGCTCGAGATCTTTTTCGATATTTTCTCCCCAAATTTGGGTTTCAACACGAAGCTTTTGAGTCAATTGATCAATAGTATATGTTCTTATCCCAAAAATGGCTATCGGAGGTGTTTCAATAACTGTCACAGGAACAAATTGTTCGTGTTTGAAAAATGGAGATCTTCTATCAGTATTAACCATTGCTAGATGTGTCATCCCGGCTTTATATCCTGCGTAACCTAACAATCTTGGAGTTGAATCTGATGATTTTGGCCATGTTCTCCATCGTGCTGTATGTCTTCTCGCGATTTTCCTTCGATATCCTAGAGAACCTCGATGTGGCGCGTGTTTTTTCCTATGACCCATGCTTACAGCCTCCTGTCGACATCCTGATGATTTTTTTAGAATAAATCTACTTTAGTAAACAGAATAATCTCTGATGTTTAGTACACGTCATTTTGGGAAGTTTTCGACAAGTGATTTAAACCCTCCGTACTCTTTGACTCAACCAACATTAGTATCAAAAAATTTAGATACTCAAAGGAGTGGAAAATCCAACAGATTTAGACTAATTAAAAAACTATCCAGATCATTTATGGCCTCTTCGCATGTGTTCGGATCCAATATGCTCAATAACAACTAGTTATGATCAGATGAATCAATTTTCAATACATTAACTAAACCTATTCCCACCGTGGCCATTTTAGGATTAAAATTTGGCTAGGATACCAATATTCTCGTCATCTGGATTGTTACCATAAAACCTAGTAAGACAGGGACTCCAGTCTCAACTTCATTAAGAAAGTGAGCCAGGTGCTCTTTATATTAATTTCCTTTCATCTTCTTGGAAATGTTTACTGACCTAAATTGTTCCTGTCAAATTTAACTTAGGTTTCAATCATCTTGTCTTCCAAATTTTTATGATAATTGAATATTTGACAGTATTTACCTTTAATAGGGAATGAAACGAAGGCTAAACAAGAAGGCTCTGATCACGTAAAAGCTGAAAAGAGACTTAGAAACCCCTATTATTAACTTAAATACTTATTTGGTTGGTAAATATTCATCATGTCTCTTAACCAAGATTCTACTGATGAAGAAATTTCAGTTCCTATATTGTATTTTGATATGCAAAGTTCATCTCTAACGGTTAATGATCACATTGCACATGAGATCTTCGATAATGGTTATTTTGGTCAATGGACTTCAAAGAATTCTCTTGTCTTAGAACCAGAAGAAATTCTACTCCTCATGGATCGAAAAAGAATTGTAGTTATTAATTTAACAACGAACCAAAAAATAACTCAGTCAGAAATAGTAGCCTATTTTACTGAAATAAACAAATCCTTTTGGAGCCGATATCTAGTTTATAAGGATCTTCGAAATAGAGGTTATGTTGTCCGAATAGGAACGCAAATCACGGCACCATTTCGAATTTATTCACGAGGAGGAAAGCCAGGAGAATCGATAAGCAAAAAAGTTATCTTTCCTCTTTCAGAAGGGGAAGATCTTGATCTTGATTTCTTGGATCAACTTGTTAATCAATCAAAAATCGATAGGAAAAAATTATTGCTTTCAGTTGTTGATCGTCTTGGGGATGTCACCTATTACCAGGCCTCGCAATTAGAATTAGAACGTAATGAGTTGGAATATGAATATCGAGATGAATTAACTCAAACCAATCAAGAAAATAAGGAGAAAAACGAATATGGAGGGTAGATACTCAATTACCTCGGAAGATAATTTTTATGTCCCCGACACATCAGCTATCATCAATGGTGGTTTGAAAGACCTTCTTGAAACTAGAAAAAGCGAACTCATCTCCAGGATAACCATTCATGCTTCAATAATAGCTGAGCTCGAACATCAAGCGAATACTGGGAAAAAAGTAGGCATTGAGGGGTTGAATGAACTCACAGAAATCCGTCGTATTTGTGATAAAAAGGGTATTATATTAGATTACGGAGGCCGAAGACCATATCTTTCTGAGATAAAACGAGCTCGAAGTGGTGAAATTGATGCCATCATTCGGGATTTTGCTTGGAAAGAAGGTGGTATTCTTGTCACATCAGACAATATTCAACATTTAGCAGCAAAATCTATTGGATTAGAAGTTATCCATATTCCTGAAAAGGAAATGACTCTCGAAAAAACTCTTAGAATCGAGGATTATTTTGATGATAGAACAATGAGCATCCATCTGAAACAAGGAGTTCCTATTTTTGGAAAACGAGGGGCTCCTGGGAATTTTAGCTTAGATCAAATTTCCGATAAAATTTGTACAAAAGGATTTCTTAAAGAAATAAATGAAGAAATCATTGAAAAAGCACAACATTTCGAAGATACTTTCATTGAAATTGACCGTAAAGGCTCAACAATTGTTCAATACGGAAATATTCGAATTTTAATTTGTCGTCCTCCATTTTCAGATGGGTGGGAAATAACTGCAGTAAAACCTCTTGTTAAGCTTACAATAGATGATTATCACCTATCACCCAATCTTTACCAACGATTAAAAGAAAAAGCAGAAGGAATTCTAGTTGCAGGGAGCCCTGGAACAGGAAAAACGACTTTCACAAGAGCGCTAGCTCTTTTTTATGAGGAAAAATCAAAGGTTGTAAAAACCATTGAATCACCACGGGACTTAGATCTGAAAGCTGAAATTACTCAGTATTCCAAAAATTTCGGTTCTCACTCTGAGATTCATGATATACTCCTTCTCTCTCGTCCAGATTATACTATCTTTGATGAAATTCGAGACACAGAAGATTTTAAGCTATATACAGACCTTCGATTAGCTGGTATCGGTTTAGTGGGTGTAATTCACTCTAGCACAGCAATAGATGCCATTCAACGCTTTATTGGAAGATTAGAACTAGGTGTGATCCCTAGTGTTCTTGATACTATAATATACATTGAAGCAGGAAAAATTTCTGGGGTATTGGATGTAAAGATGACAGTTAAAGTTCCAGCTGGGTTAGTTGAAAGTGATCTAGCACGACCAGTAGTTGAGGTAAAAGATTTTGAGACTGGAGAAACCGTTTATGAGATGTATACTTTTGGAGAGCAAACTGTAGTAATTCCACTTGAAAACGAGAATTATAACCAAACAAAATTAATTGATGCTCGTACTATTCAAAATATAACAGAAGCGATTGAAAAATTTACTGCTCATCCTATTGTTTTAATTCCAAAAGATCGTTATGGGAAGAGATTTGAAATTCAATGCACTCAAAAGGATATTCCAGCAATTCTAGGGAAAGGGGGAGAAAACATCCGAATGCTAGAAAGGACATTCCATGTAAAATTAGATGTCAATAAATCAGTTAAGGATTCTTTTCCCTCTGGATTCGGCATTGTGAGAAACAAAATGATTTCTTTTCGAAAAAAGACTTTGTATATCAGTTTTCCAAAACAGATGAATAATATGGCTATTCAATTCTTTACTCAAGACCAATTAGATAGGAAAAAGGACCCTTTTTTTGTAGGAACAACATCAAAATCAGGAAAAATTAAGTTGTCAACTCGTAATAAGGCCTTCACGGTTTTTAAGGAAGTTCTAGAAATAAATCAGAAGACAATATTCTGGAAACTGGTTTGAGAAAATAACATTTCAAAAAGGGGGTGGTAGAATTTCGTTACACCCTATGTGCACACTAAATTCTAGTTCTATTGAGCTTGTTTCTCTAAGGGCTTATTCTTCCTTAAAGATTTCACGAAGTCTTCGTAATTCCTTTAACATTTCTCCACGTAATTCTGCAATACTTGTCGACCTGGCATCTGCGATTAAATCAAGTGGTGACTCAGATGGTTGACCTGGTGTAACTCCAGGAGAGGGAGGAGGTGGGGCACCTAAAGACGCGGAAGGTGGGGTGGGGAGAGCCCCTGTAGAAGTGGGAAGAGGTGGAGCTCGAGAGGGAGGAGCTGGTGGGGCAGATGGTGGGACTGGTGGGCCAGTTGTTGAGATTGGAGGTGGAGGTGTAGGTGCAGTCACGGCTCCCGTAATAGGTGGAAGTGGGGGTTCGCTTGGTGCGCCCTCAACGGCTTCGCCTAATGCAACATCGAATAGCTTTTCTACATCCTCTTCGGCAGAGATAGCTGCTCCCGCTTTCTGAAATCTTGCTATTCTTGATTTTATCATTCGGTTTCGATCTTGGTATAGTTTAACTATTGATTCATATACACGGGGGCGAAACTTATCTGCTCTAACCGCTTCTTTAAATTGATTAACCATGTTTTCCTGGGATTTACTCAGAATCTCCAGATAGGCCACCATCTCGCTTGGTGTGGTTTCAATGTCAGGTAATCTATCGACACTTTCCAGTAATCCTTCTGGTCCGCTAATTTCGACAGTTTCAAAGTATAGAATTGAACATATGAACGAGAGGGAAAGAATAATGATGAGAATTCCATACATATAATAAATATCCCAAGTAACTCCGAGAAGTGAGGTTCCGAGGAGTGTTCCGACAGCTGCTTCAATTTCAGGTGACTCTGGTAAGATGAGGATCACAGAAATAATAACAGATATTATTCCAAGGAAAAAAGTAACCAACCATAGAAATCGTAATTTATGGATGATCTTTGTTAGCTGTACAACACTTGTTAATGGTAAAATTGCTAATAGTGTAAGAAGGCCACCATAGGCTAAAATCACAAACCAGTCCGTATCAAGAACTAATGATTCTTCGATAATCCCAGAAACTACTAGATAAGATACCAATACCAGCACAATCCCAATTAAAACACCTAATATCCAAATAATCCGCAAACGATAAAGTACCTTACGAAAGCCTGGACCTGCAGTTAATAAAAGTGGTACCACACCCAGAAATAGTATTATTACTCCGAATAGGAAAAGGATATCCCATCCAACGTCAGGTATTACTAAAATTTGGCTATAGATTCCAATACTAATAATTTCAAGGACAATTCCAACCAAAATAAATATTGCAAAGAGAAGTTTGAAATTCCACAATCGTTCGTGGTCTTGGATACTAAATAAAATTGGCATTAAACCCAAAGTAATGAGTAAAGCCGCAACAATGAAATATTCAAACCACGTATGAAGGGGATCGAATGGAGTTAGATAGGTTCCATATACTAAAGCAGAATAAATTAGTATCAAAATCCCAATACCAAATATTAGGAGTAAGTGAATATAGAGTTTTTTAACACTCTTCTTTGCACTGGCATCCATAACTACGAGAATAGGAAGAAATCCAATTAACACCAAAAAAAATCCAAAAGCAGTTAATACTCGATAATCAAATCCAAATATCGTTCTACTCCATGTTACAGGATCAGCAGAAATATCAATTGAATTTGCCACTCCTGTAAAATAAAGAAGTGCAACGATCATACTTAATATACCAATACCAGCGAGGGTGAGAAGCACTTTTGATGATCTTACAACTGTTTTTCTCAACAAAATAATCTCCTAATCATCAATACTAGAAAACCCATTATTATTATTATATCAAAAGTTGACTTAAAAAGTCTAGTGAAATCTAAGAAACATCCCTGCATTAACATTCACATCAAAAATAAGTCTTTCTTATTACAATTGATTAATCAAATGAGTGATTTCGTACTTTATGCGATATTACTTGGTTTAATTTGATCTGAAATTTTTGATTGGGTTAGATTTCATCTATATCAAGAAGAAGTTGCTCAAAATCTTGATAGATTAATTTACTCAAATAATTAATCGTTTATCTCTAAAAAAACTCGACTCAACTGGCTCTAGAAAGCTTAGAAAAGAAAACATAAATATTGATAGAGAAAGAAGTAACCATGCCTTAATAATATCAGAAATAGGATTTATCACTCTTTCATCAACAGAGAAAGAAAAATAGAAGCCGAGGTATTCTAGTCCGGTAGGAAGCATGCCTGGAAAGTTTGACGAAAGAAGCTCTTTCGCTTCTCCAGGTAGCATGTGCTCTCTGAGCTCGAGAGTTCAAATCTCTCCCTCGGCGTTTAATTTTTTTACTAGATATTAGTCCTACACCTATATGGTGAATAGTAAGGATTAAGGATCTGAACTACAAAAGATAATATAATCCCTCGAAAATCCCTCAATACAAGAGTAGAATGTACATACTCGGAAGTATCACTATTATTGGATGCTTAAATAAAAAACCTTAGTAGGAACTCAGCATGGAGTACAACCATCAATTAAGGATTGCAGGCGCAGACTGTCGTGGTGATTGGTTGGTGGGCTATGCACTTGCCCAAGTTAAAGGAGTAGGATACCGATTATCGTCCCAGATTTGTGAGAAAGCGGATCTAGATCCCGAAATGCGATGTGGATTCTTAACAGATGAAGAGATTCAATTAATTGAGGATATTCTAACGAACTGTTCAGCTTTTGGAATACCAAATTGGATGCTAAATCGGCAAAAGGATCTTGTATCGGGTGAGGACATGCATATTATCAGTAATGATTTAATTGATACACTTAGGATTGATATTGAACGAGAAAAGAAAACCCGTTCATACAGAGGAATTCGTCATTATCTTGGTCTTCCTGTGCGGGGACAACGCACTAAAACATCTGGTCGTGGTGGAGCAATTATAGGTGTGTCAAAAAAGAAATTTGCCAAGAAATGAGGTTTAAAAAATGGGTGATCCTCGCAGACTACGTAAAAAACTTGAAGGGCCCCGACATCCCTTTAATAAATCTCGTATCGAGGAGGAGATGAATTACTTAGGGAACTTTGGGCTTAGAAATAAGAAAGAGATTTGGAAAGCTCAAACAGTTCTCAGAAAATTCCGAGCTAGAGCACGGGCGTCATTAGCACTTCCTGAACAGCAACGGGAATATGAACGCCATATTTTATTAAAAAAACTTTATCAAATGGGAATTATGCTGACTGAGGATGGATTAACTGATGAGATCTTATCCCTCTCGATAGAACAGTTTCTCAAAAGAAGACTCCAGTCAATTGTGCACGAACTTGGATTAGCGAAAACTCCTTGGCAAGCTCGACAAATGATTACTCATGGGCATATAGCAATTCGTGGAAAGAAAGTAACATCACCAAGTTACCATGTCTCCCGCGGAGAAGAAGAATTTATTAAATTTGCACCAAGTTCCCCGTATAATGACGCTGCTCATCCTGCTCTAACAGTGCCCCCATCTAGTTCTTCCAATGCTCCAACACGTGGTTCTTCTGAAAATTAAAAGCCATTAATAATGTGAAAGAGATGTCTAAAAGAAATCAAGCCCCTCTCATGGCTGTTGCTCATATTTTAAGCTCATACAACAACACAATAATTACTCTCACTGATATGACTGGTGCAGAGACAATTGCTAAGTCATCAGGGGGCCAAGTCGTCAGGGCTGATCGTAATCAATCATCTCCCTATGCAGCAATGAAAGTTGGACATGCAATCGCACGGGTTGCGAAAGAAAGAGGAATTCAAAAGATAGTTGTTAGGGTTCGTGCACCTGGAGGTTCTGGTGCTCGTAATCCAGGCCCAGGTGCTCAAGCTGCGATCCGAGCGATCGCCCGTTCAGGATTACAAATTACAAGGATTGAGGAAGTCACACCTATCCCTCATGATAGTACCAGGGCACGTGGGGGACGCCGTGGTCGTCGGGTTTGATTTAATCCAAAGATTATCATTTTTTGTATAAAATTATTGCTCCTTTCCTAATATCAATGTAGTAGTTTCTTAACTCTTATTCGAGCATCATATGAAAGCCTAACCATTCCATTAAAAGGGTATATTTATCGATAAAACTTACCCAAATCATTTACAATATCTTCATTATTCATTTTTCAACCTTAGTTTTTGGTATTTGGATTTCCAATAGTTCTGTTAGAATTGAATTTAGATCCCTCTTCTCTAAGAAAGCTTTGTAATTTTCAATTTTGTGCGATTGACCTAGCTTTCCAGTAAGAATAGCCTTTAACATAATATTTTTGTCTGTCCAACGGACTGGAGTGAACTCAAAGATGTTAGTTTTATAATTATATCCTTCCAATACCAATTGTCGCACTGTATCCGTTACAAACGCTCCTATTTTTTCCTTATATGGTCTATTTCGCAATAATTCTGCAAATATTGGAAAATTTTCTGGCTGGACTTGTTTTGATACTTGGCTGTGACAACAACTGACGAAAAAACCTGCTTTTGCTCCCAACTTTATTGCTTTTGCTATAGCATAGTCAGTTGCAACATCGCATGCATGGAGTGAATATACTACATCAATTTCCTTGTCAGGGGCAAACTCGTTAATATTTGCATACTTGAATTCTAGACCATTGTATCCAATTTCCTTAGAAATTGCATTACATTTCTTAATTAAGGGCTCCTGTAAATCTACCCCAATAATATACACTCGTTTGTGATAAACTTCAGTGAGGAGATAATAGAGAACGAAACTTAAATAAGAATTTCCGCACGCGCAATCTAGGATCGTTATTGGTCTTTTTATCTTTTTAGCCCAAGTAATTATCTGGGTAGAAAAATCAATGGTTTGCATGAATTTATTTTCGTGACGTCTCTTATGACTTATATCTGGAATTTGTAACCTTAATTCTTTAAGCAATTGCAAAAAATCTGATGATAAGTCTATGCTTTCGTTAAACAAAATAATTTTACTATTTACAGGATCTAGAATATTCATAAGAAAAATCAACTGTTCCCATAAAATAAATGTTTGAATAATACGGTTCATACAAAAATTGTTTCACCAATTCATCTCTAAAGAAAAAGATTTGTTCACAAAAGTCCGAGTATGGATCCTTAAGAAGACTTCCACATGGAAGGATATGTTTTTTTCTCCATGAAAACTATTTTTGTACGAGCACAGATACCATTCGATTGATTCAAAATTTCATTCGTTGATAATACCCCCTGGGAAAATGCTACGAGTTCTCCCTTCATTGTAAGAATTGCAATTAATGAGTCCTTCTCAACGCCTTCAGTAACCCGTATAACGCCAGGAATGGTCAACGCTGCTCCATGGCATATCGCATCAACAGCAGAATCACGAATAACCAACTTGGGAAGGGGTCGGCAAATGATTTCAATTGGTTGAATTATTTTCCGAATGAAAGTCTCGTTTCCCTCCATTTTATAATAATACCAAGCATCAGATAAATCTTGAAGCGTTACACAAGATTGTTCAGAAAACGGGCCAGTTCTTATGCGACGTAATTCCTGCATATGGGCTCCTGTACCTTGTAAAAGTCCAATGTCATGAACTAACTTACGTATATAAGTTCCGGCCTCACATTCTATGCGAAGTAAAGAGTACTGGGAGCTTAAATGCTCCTGTAACTCTAAATTGTAGATTTTCCTAACGCGAAGTCTTCGTTTAACGTTACTTCTTAGAGGAGGTGTTTGATAAATTTTCCCACGAAAATTTTCAAGAACAGATTGAAGCTTTTTTAGGGAGACAGGGGCATGAGACTTCATAATGCATATATACTCTTTCCCTGCAAGAAGAAGAACTTGTAAAGCACGAGTTGCCCGACCTAACGCGATTGGTAAGGATCCTGTAACAGCAGGATCTAATGTCCCACCATGTCCAGCCTTGTCAATTCCCAAAATACGCTTAACCCATGCTGTAACTTCATGTGATGTGGGATTTGCAGGTTTATCAAGATTAATTATCCCCAGACCTAAGAGTTCCACGACACTTCTTTCTTGTGGGGATTTTCCGACCTTAGGATTGGTAAAATAATTTAGGACCTTATCGTAAACTTTGTGATTAGTTTGTAACATTTCTCCCTCACCTATCCAACACAACCATCGAACTGACCCATTAAAGTGTGATTTTTAATGGAGTTTTTATCTCATTCACGATGTTTGCTTTATCGATTGCTTTAGCAATGTCTTCGTCTTTCGCTCCACGTTTAATTGTGACACTGAAGTCTAAAGGACGAAGATGTTTGATATTACACCGCCGCCTTTTCACAGGAGATATTCCTGCTCCTGATATTAAAGCAAAATTTGGATCAACAAGATCTACAATAATTGCTTTCAACAGCGCTTCGCGACCAGCGGTCTTTACAATAACCCGGCCAACCTCAATCGCAGCCATCAATGATTCCTTCTTTTAAATAATAGACTCAAATTGAAATTAAGCAAAAATCACTAGTGAGTGAATGGAAAAATGCCTTCATTTCTGCTTTAATTCAATTTTAGACTTTTTTGAATAGACTTTTTAACCTTCTCGATGAATCATCAAAAGTGACTTTCTTAGTAGTTTTTTGAAAAAATCATATTAAGATATTTTGATCCAGTTGAGTCATTATTAGTCCAATGATAACTTAATTTTGCCTAAATTTAGAAGCTACTGGTCTTCATTTTAATAAATGAAGAAGCTACCCTTAATACTGATGAAAGTTATGTCATTTCCTATTTAGAAAAGGAATTATCGAATAGATTATTTTAAGGGGAGAAAAGTCTCATAGAGCACATCTACTCTGAATATGAACACTTAAAGCCGATTATACAACAAATTCAAATATGAAGAGAAGAAGAAAGATTAAAACTGCTAATTTATATAAATTCTTATTGACCAAAGACTATTCTAATTCGCATATTAATAAAAAATTTAGCCGCTGTGGCTTAGTTGGTAGAGCGACAGACTCGTAAGGTTAAATCCATTGAGAGAGAAACCCGAGAGATCTGTTGGCCGTGGGTTCAAGTTATAAGATTCTGGTGAATCTTATATGAAAATCCCACCAGCGGCTTTTTATCCTTCATTATTAAATCGATAAGCAAATAGATGAGTCAGACCTGATCCGATTGAATTCTTTTTATAAAATCCTGATAAGTATATATTGAAGAGTTACTGAAGTGATTAATCAGATCATCCATTTGATCTATTCCTTGTTGATAATCTTGCTGAATTGAGTGTTTTAGTTCTGTTGATGAAACAAGGCTTTCTAGTTTTAAATAATAATCTTCCATTCTTTGTTTCCATTCACCCCTTGTACGGCGATCTAATCTATATATTATGGGAGTTTCAATTTCATTGATAGTCAATCTATTCTGAAAGATGTAATGCCAAAAAACAAGGGGAAAAGCATACCCAGTTTCATTTAGATTCGTTGGGAGCGTCTCTGTCTTATATCCTTTTAATCCACAAAAGCTATCTGTAAGATTGAGATTAAAGCATCTATTAATCGTTTTTGTCACGAACATATTAGTAATATATCGATCTACAGGTAGGTTCGTGTTTTGTTTCCAAAAACGGTATGAAAGATAACGACTTGTTGAAACTAGGTTAATTTGAGGATTAGTAACAAAATTTTCAAGAATTTCTCTAATACTGAAAGGTGCATGCTGGAGATCTGCGTCAAAAGTGATTAAAATGTCAAAATTATTTTTTGCTCTTTGAAATAGCGTTAAAATAGTTCTACCATAACCAAGAGGCCCACTACTGTGACGAGTATAGGATAATGGATATATTTGAGCTAAAGATTTCTCATAGATTTCTTGAGATTGATCTGTACTCCCATCATCCACCAATAATACAGATATCTCATAATCTTGACATTCCGTGTTTATAAATTCATAAAGAGAGCTTATACATTCAGAGAGGTAAGCTTGCTCATTATATACGGGTATTCCAATTAATATTTTTGTAATGAAGATTCCTCCGATACTGAAATTCACATAAAAAGCACTAACACTTCTTTAATTAACTTATATACTTTCATTCATGTTTACATTGAGATTGATAAGTGTAGTAATTCTTCTTAATACTTTTAGAAAATCTTATACTGTAAAACCAATGATAATTAAAAATGAAACCCTATTGGAATCTGCCAATGTGTTTACTGCTCAGTTCAACCCATCACATAAATCCAGTCTTTTGGTGGTTATTTTATATGATTATGGTTCCTTTATCAAAGTTTTTACTTCGGCAATCATGAACATTTTTTATCGATCATTTTTGTGAACATCATGAGAAGACTTCTTCCCTAAATTTGGGATGATGAAATATTTTTAAGGCTTACTCCTCTCGGATAAATTGGAGTGACCCAATTAGTTTGGGCCATTTGTGACACATTAGGAGAATGAAATTATTAAATGACCGATTCTGATCCCGAACTCCAAGAAATCCTTAGAAAGAAGGCATCATCTCTACAAAAGAGAGCATCCTTTTTTGACAAGACTAATCGTGACGGCGTCACGATTGTAAATGATACGAATATTAATGAAATTATTCAATCGTCTCCTATACCAGTCCTAGTAGATTTTTCTGCTGACGCATGGTGTAAACCTTGTCAAGTTATGGGGCCTATTTATGAGGAATTAAGCCATGAATTTGTAAATCGGGTTCTTTTTGTGAAAATCAACACTGATCACAATCCACAGGCATCATCAAGATACCGAATTTTCTCTGTACCAACATTTATGGTATTTAACGCTGGAAAAAAATTCAACCAACGCACAGGGGTAACTCCAAAAGGAAAATTCAAAGCTTGGCTAGAGGAAATTCTTAACAGAATCCAATAATCAATTGAGTGAGTAAACATGCGAAAGAAATGGAAAAAGAAACGATTGAGAAAAAGAAAACGTAAAGAACGCCGAAGAACACGATAATTTTTTATTAATGTATTCAAATTATTTTTGACCACATTTTTGTCTTTCTACTGAGATCTAATTCATGTGGAGTAGATAGCGAATGATCATCGGTTTGATTGGTTCAAGAGGTACAGTACCAACTGCCGAGGTAGCAACAGTCTCATTCCTAGTTGACAATCGTTTTTTGTTTGAGTGTCCTTCAGAAATTGTACAAGCGTTTCATAAATTTCAGCAGTCCTGGATGGAACAGCCAAATTTATCGTCTAATCCTAAACTTGTAGCTCTAGGAAAACCGACTTTCGGAAAAATTTCTCATATCATTTTATCTCATCTTCATTTTGACCATTGGGGGGGATTAGCTCATATAATTCATCGGATAATGTTGTTGGAAAAAGAGAAAAGGACAGCAAAACCCTTAATAATTATTATTCCTAAGGATTCTACCGTTCCTTTTCAGATACGGATGAGGAAAACGTTCACCAACACGGGTTTGGATTTAATTTTACCCGACGATGAATTCTTTTATCGATTACTCACAGTCGAAGTTGGGGAATCTGTTAGAACCGTTGTACAAATTAAGGTTATCAATAATAGTGAAACAATTGCACTAGATTCTGGATACGAATTATCAGCGAAAAAGAATAATCATATCACTTTTGGTTCTTTTTCCTATAAACTAGAATTTAAGACAACTAAATTAAAAGTTGAAAAAGCTAAAAAACTAGGTATTCCTTTTAACAGAACCTTAAAGCAAATAGAGAAAAGTAAAGCCTCAATTAGGATAGGATCTCAAGAAATCTCCCGTTCTGACATTTTTTTTGAAAACCAAACTATTTTATGCTATTCCGGTGATACCCATGTCGATTCAGAACTCTTCGAATTCTTTACTAATAGTCAGATCTTGATTCATGAATCAACTTATCTCACGCAAGAGGAGGGATATCATCTTGATTCGCACTCAGATATCAAATCCTTAATAGAGGAAGCAAATAAGTTGTCTAATTTAGAAGTACTGATACCAATTCACTTTTCGATTCGTTATACTGAAACAGAGATTTCAGATTGTTTATCTAATTTACCAAAAGGATCATATCGTTTAATAAATCCAATTGATATTTTAATTGTGCAAATAGAGCCAAAAGGATTGGTTACAGTTTTATCAAGATCAGATAGATAATCAAGAATATTGCTTTTTTTTGTAGAATTTAGGTTCCTAAATTTAAAAAATATCATCTGTTTGAAAATACTTTTGAAACCACTCTGGAATGTTCTGATAATTACTTGATTTTGCAATTATTCTGAGTAATTTCACAGTTCCAGATCCATATTGAATAGCTTTTTTCGGTTGTTCAGCTATATCCTTAGATAAACCTAATTTCTGTGCCAATTTTCGTAATAAAGCTTTTCTAATGAACTCTCCTTGGCGTGTTTGTTCAATATGAGTAGTAAGAGGATAGTATTCCGCACGTGTTATTATTTCTGAATCTAAAAAGGGATATATTAGATCCAGGCCGAGATGATGAGCCATTTTTCGTTCTCTAATGATTTGATCATTTTGTAAGGATTTCAAGTCGCTGTTCATTGACTTTTTTGTCTCCTCAAGTCCTTTGTTCTTGTAAAGCTCGACATATTTCTGATAACCTCCAAAGAGTTCATCCGCTCCCTGGCCAAGGAAGATGGTTTTAATATGAAGGTCATTAGCTAATTTTTGCATTCCCAAGAATATCGGAATCGCAATTGAAAGAGTAACAGGATTATTAATAATGTTCAATTGCTTTAAACTTTGAATTACTTCCATTGCCCTCTTTTTTGTAAGGTAATAGGAATGCAATTTAATTCCAATCTCTGAAGCTCCCGTTTTAGCTCTGTTCAGATCATAACTACCACTTACCCCAACAGAAACAAAAGCAATAGAAGTCGGCTCTATCAATGAGACCATAATTTTGGCAATTATTGATGAATCGAGTCCTCCACTGAAAAGTAAGCCTACAGAACTAGTTTCTCGCTGCTTCCCAATGATTTTTCTTAGCTGATTCTCAATAACTTCCACAATATGTCTTCCTATACTAGGTAGTTTGACAGAAAACTCGTGAATTCAATTAAAATCAGGTTTCATAATACATTGATAGGAGAAGAGAGAATGGTCAATATGTTTTTGATGCCATAGATGAGTAATTGAAAATTATCACAGTTTTTTCAAAAAAATTTATCATATAGAACAAAAATGCGTTGATCACTTCCAAAATATGAATTCGGAATGTGGTAATAGGTTGGAGAAGTCACAACCTCCCAAAAAGTTGAGAAAACGATATGAATCTTTCTTTGCACCATTTGGAAGATTTCTTGCAAAAACGGGAATTACTCCCAATATGATTTCCATCATGAGTGTAAGTGTGAGTGTCCTCAGCTGTGTTGCATATGCATCAGGTCCTATTATTGGGTTAAGTTTAGGATTACTTACGGGAACGCTTCTACTCGGATGTTCATCACTCCTTGACATGTTAGATGGTAGTTTAGCCCGAGCAAAAGGGGTGGCAGGGCATTTTGGGGCCTTACTTGACCGAACATTAGATCGTATTTCGGAATTTTTCTTTTTACTTGGAATTATGATAGGGGGATATGTTTATCCAGAATGGGTCTTTTTCTGTTTTGAAGGTATGATATTAGCTAGTTATATAAGATCAACTGCAGAAAAACGTGGTGGTTTAAGCATGGATTCAACCACAGGAGTCTTCGAACGCAAAGAGAAACTGACAATATTGTCAATAGGATGTTTGGTTGAGATTTTAATTCATGAAAATTTCATAGGCATAGGGGAGTGGTGGTTTTTTCATTTTGGCTTTTTAGCTTCAATAGTGTTAATCATAGGATTACTTTCGAATATTTCTGCATTTCAAAGATTAAATTATGCTAGAAAGTTCCATGCTTCTTCGGAAAGGAAGTAATTAAATCAAAAACATAAAGGTTTTCTAGAAAGTGACTCTTTTTGGCCTTTGGATCTTTATTTTTTTCTTACAGATAGGACAGTGTCCTCTTATTTTCAACCATTCAGCAAGATGTGAATAATGTGCTGGAGATCCACATTCAGGACAACGTACGAGGATTGATGGCTCAGATATTCTCATTCGACAAACACTGCAGAACTCTTCGACTTCTCTGTCAAAATCCACTACTGTTTTTTCCACATGTGGAACCTGTCCTTTTGTTATGATTTCTAATTTTTTGGCTCGTAATTTGAATGATTCTGCCGCACGAGGGGAATGTGCTTGTTGAGCAGCCTGGTAAAATAATTTTGAGGCATAATGAGGATCTTTTTCTTCATTTGCTAAGGCAGCTTCCGCCAGAATGGGCGTTGGAGC
This sequence comes from Candidatus Hodarchaeota archaeon, assembly GCA_016840285.1. Next base: position 132,900 of record JAEOSR010000137.1, read on the forward strand.
CTCTTCTCCAAGACTTTCTAGCAGCTCATCATAGAGTGCAATTGCTTGATTTGTATTTTTTTTTCGTAATATATCTCGTGCTGAATCTAGAATTTTTAAAAGGCGATCATACTCAGTTATTGCAGCTGCTAGGATGTCAAAATCCTCTTTAAGAGAATTTTTTTCCTCTGCTGGTAGTTTTTCTACAATATCTTTGGCAACAGCAAGAGATCTTCTCATTTTCTCAATATTACCTTGCTTGAGATTATTTTTTACATCTTGCAAATATTGTTCTATAGCGATAGCTGGTTTCCGTATAGTGGTCAAAAAGTGTTCAGCTTCTTCAATACGTCCGTGTTTTTTCATTTCTGTGGCTGCTGCAATTAATACTGCATTAGCTTCCTCATCTGCTCCAATTGTACACAGGAGCTCTGCTGCTTCCATATATTTTTGATTATTATACGCATGTCTTGCTAAGTTGCGAATTGCTTGATCTCGATTATGAATGAGTGAGATATTTCTATCGATAATCTGTATCGCAGCAGGAATATCCTCTAAACTCCCCGAGTCAATGTAAACTTTCGCAGCAGCAAATGGTTTTTTGGCTAAAACATATGCAGAAGCCGCAGTATGGGGATCATTTCTCTCCGTACTGGTTCGAGCTGAACGGAGAAATGCCTTTTCAATCTGTTGAGGAGAATATTTTTTTTCTAAACGACGTAAAACAAGAATTTGTGAAGCTTCAGGAGTTCTTAACACCAGATTAGCTGCTTGTTCTAATGAATCACGTGCATAATGGTCAAGGGCATCAATATGCCTTCCTTGTTGTTCTAATTCATGCGCTCTTTGAACGTGCTTTTCAGAACCTTTCCTCATGGTGATAATAATTATGATTATAATAATTAATACAATAATTACTAAAAAAAGACTTTCTCCGTTCATAACTATCATCCATGGAGTTAAGATCGAGGCTTAATGCTTCTTTGTCTTCACTTTTTTTAGTGAGGTTCCTTGTAAATAGATTTCGTTTTCGGTATTCATGAAACCGATACTGAGATAGAAACTGCTTATTAATAATGCTAAACTTCTTCTTTCCATTTCCTGATAACTTCAATCGAAGTTCTCAATAAAAAACAATTACTAGTTTAACCATTTGTCCTTTTTCAAATCAGTTGTACATTTTGTATATCTAATTGACCTTGAGTATAATTCATTAAAAAGATCCTTTCATGAGATACAATTCTAAAAACTCATTAGATCCTTTTTTCAGATGGATCATCCTTAGTTTATTAACGATTTTAGAAATCCGACAAAATTATTGGATTTATAAAATCTGAATTTTATCGGACAGGTTTAACATAGGTTACCATCTGAATATTATGTTTCTATTAAAACCTACATGATACATCCTTATTTGTCTAAGAATTTAGTGAAAATCACAAAAAGATGGAAAGAGCTGGTTTATATGTCCATATGGCAATCATTCTTCAATCAACTTTCTAAACCCGTTAATATTAATGATTCAACATCGATTTTAAACAAACTCTGTCATTGTGATGAAGGGAATCTATCATTCAATGGTGAGGATTATCATCCTCAGGGCAATTGTTCTTTGAGTTTGGTTTGTTGTGCAGTCCAAATCGATAAACATCGTGTATACACTTTAAACAACCGTCTCACAATTTCCGAAAAAGTAGAAACCTCCTTATCAGGAAAAAATGACTCTAACCTCTTCTCCTTAGATACAATTCTTGACCGGTAGGTTTTTGATCTCAATTCTCATCCTTGGATTATGTACTCTTGTGCGATTTTAGCGACAGCTTTCTCTAGTAGACTATTAGCTGTCTTCCATTTCAACCCTGTTTTACTTAATGTTTGACCCCAAGTCCTTCCTTGGAGGATACGTGTAATTAATAATGCTTCTTGACTTGAGCTGAGTTTAATTGTCTTTGGTGAAACAAAATATTTAGCTGCTAACTCATAGATTACATCAACTGCAAGTAAAAAGTTCAGATGACCTTTTAAATAGTTCCTCAACCGAATTGTTCCACTAGAGGTGATCTTAGGCTCATAATCAGGAATAAGACTGCAACTATTGAGAATTTGAGCTACTAATTCCGGTCTCATTGAATGTAATGATTGTTTGAGTAAAGCTATGAACTGTAAAAGAAAATCAGCAGAGGCTTGATCAATGATAGCCTCTGCAGAAGGTACTAATGGACGTATCACGACAATATTCCACTCACCCGTTTCCAATGTTTTTATCGGGCGAATATGGACTGATTTGTAATTAAATTTTCTCCAGAATTTCATTAATTTAACTGTTGCACCGTAACTTACGCCAACCCAGTCATAAGATGAAAACATTTGATCTTGAAGCTCTATAGCTAACCGTCCAAATCCTTTGTTGATTAAACTCGGATGAACAGCTATTCTAACGATTCTTAAACCACGTAATTTGGCTAATTCCTCAGAAAAGTGACGTATAGAAACACTCGAGATAAGATTTCCCTTGATAAACTTACCAGAAGCAACTTCTTGTATTTCTTCTCTTTTCATCCTTCCCTCTTCAGCTAACTGACTGGACACTAGTAATAAGTCGTTTTTTTGGTTGTCTTCTCCATAAACTCCAGCTAAAAAATGTTTTCCAGAATCTGATATCACTGCTAAGTCGTTTGGTTGATTTCGATAATGTGCATAAATTAGGAGACTGAAAAGTTGTTTGAGATGTGGTAATCCTTCCTCCGAAAATAAGTATTCTGGATCTTTAAACGCCTGAAATTTTATAGAAGCTCTCTTGAGGGTTTGGGAATCTATATTAAGCGCTTCTAATTCAACATCTAAAAGAAAAGTTTGGTTTAGTAGCTTCTCTATTAAATCTCCTTTTATATATCTTATTGGTTGATCTAAAGTGTATTCAGTATAATGGATCTGTTTCTGTTTTTTCAAATAGTGAAGAAATTTGTGTTGAAATCCCCTTCCTGCTCCTTCATAACCATGGATTGTTGATAAGAATATTTTTCTGGCGCTGATTTTCGCTATCTTCTTCAAAATTTCCACAGGAACTGCAGCTGCTTCATCAACAACAAATAAATCCGTTTTTAAGCTATTGTGTATCTCGCTGGGCCAAATGTATGTAATTTTCGCATTAGAGGAGGTATGAATACCTGAGATTAACCCCTCTTGTTTAATTGTACGAAACTTAATATTCTCGGAAAATAAACCCCTAGAAAGGAAATCAAATAATATCTGAACATTTAATAGATGGGGGGAAGAGATGACTGCTGAAAATGAACGCTTACCTGTTTTTAAAAGTACTTGAGATATAAATAGTCCTATAGAAGCTGATTTTCCTCTTCCCCTGTTAGCTAACAAAACGGAACAGCTATTAGGATACTTAGAATCAAAAAATATATCAACAATACTTCTTACTACTTTTTTTTGCTCAATAGTAACAGGAATATCATTAATTTGAGCACCCAGATTGAAATCACAAGGCAGCGGATTGAAACATGAAATAACTTCAGTGGAACTAATTTCTTTGGTTTTACATTGAGAATTATTCTTGATATTTTCAAGAAACCAATTAAATAAGATAGATTTCTTTCTTTTTGGGGATAATGCCCTTTTCTCAATGAAATCTCGCTTCTGATTGATAGAGTAAATCCATTCAGAATAAGGGAGACCAAGAATAAAAATCACACCACCTCCACGAACAGTTTCCAATAGAATATTTACATTATTAGGAACAAAAACTTCCCGGAGATCAAGAAAAAGGAAATCCACAGTTTGACCTAATACAGTAGAAATTTCACTAGAATGAATTCTTCTTACATTTTTTCTAAGCAATGATAGAACATGGTTTATACTTTGAAAAACTTTTGATTGACTTATTTTATCATCTAATATAATTAATCCAGTGGGATTAGTATGTTTTATTTCTAAACAATATTGAAGAAACTCCGAAAAAATAGTAATGGCTTCTTTTTCATTTTTAAAGAGGAAAAGCGTTCTTTGATAACTCTGGGTATAGCCCTGAGACAGTTTCTATCAACCTTTCTTTTTATTTTACTTCTATTTTTTTAACTCTTTCCTTCACTTTCTCGAGAATTTCATTACACACTTGGAGAGCCATTTCATGTTCTTTCTTAATACTATCAACTTCAGAAATAATTTTTCTCTGTTCTGAGTGTGATACCTTTTTATTAAGACGTTTTTTAATTGTATTCAAGCGTGGAAAGCTGCTACAAACGTGAATTCCCTCTAATTCTGAAACTTTTCTTCTTGGTTTACGGATTAGCTCTGCAACTTCGGGAAATAATGTGTAATAAAGTCTCGGTCTCCCCCTTCCTAGCCCTGGACGTTGTTTTCCGATAACTAAGTTGGCTTTCTTTAAAACTTCCAGGTGTCTAATGATTGACTGAGGGTGATCATCCAATCGTTTTACTAGCTCATTCACAAATCCCTCACCAAGTGCTAGTTCAGCTAGCATTCGTCTTCGTGTACTATTGGCCAATAAATGAAGAATGTCATCAATCTCATCAATCGCAAGAACACCTTTATTCTCAATCTGGTAGGAAAAAATCTTCAATATCAATTCAATTTCATTTAAGGGATCTCTACTCATCTTTTTCCACCTCTTAGATAAAAAAACGTGGATCAAAGTCCCCTTCTTGTTCCTCTGCATTGATTTCCTTTTTGGATGGTTTATGTAATTGGCTAAATTCTTGTGATCTTTTCTCTAATTCATTCAAATCCGCTTCTATTCCCCATTGTTTGGTTAAAACCTTTAACAATTCAAGTGAGGATATTGGGTCATAGTCGGAAAAAGCATCAACAACTATAATTTCAATTGGTATGTCTCCACCATAACTCCAATATGTCAAGAATGAACTAGCTATTTGACCCATCAAAGTAAAATTAGCTAGTTTTTGATTTGTGACCTTGATTTGAAACTCTGACGAAGTAATTCTATGAACTTGTGGTTTCTGTTTTATGTCACGTTTGTAATTATATACCCCGTCCAGTAGATATATCTTTGAAACATTTTGCTTCTTGTAGAATCCATATAACTCCTCAGCTAATCTATAACTTATTACATCAGGGATAGCAAAATTGCTTGTGGTTAAAATAAAGTCTTTAGATCCAATTTGTGACTGAAGAATGGTGATTGGGAGTAAAATTTCACCAGAATACATCTGTACCATTTCATTAAAGTAACTCGAAAAGAACCCAGCAAGTTTTTTTGTATTTTGGTTTAATTTTTGAATTTCTTTCGTAATCATTCGGTCTACGGATCCGTAATACCCTAACATTTCGATAACAACAGCCCCCTCAAGAGGTTGAGACTTGGATTGTCTAATAAATTTGAGAGTTTCTTCATCTTCAACTTTTTCAAACCAATCTTCGATTTCTCCAGTCAGATTTTCTAGATACATGGTAAATCTCTCAATAATTGATCAACTAATATCATTAATATCTAATAATTCAAGATCCAAAATATTCTAGAACTTCGTCTATATGAGATAACTCAATCTTAAGTTGATGATTTTCGATGAACTTGGCTCTATCTGTATGTGGGGTTTTTTCTAATGCTTCTTTGTTATTTTCTAAGAATTGATTAATCGCTAGAAAAGTCGCACGATTGATAACTCCTTTAAGATCAGCTCCACTGAACCTTTCGGTTCTTTTTGCAATGTCAGATAGCGATACACGAGAGGACAGGGGTTTCTTCTTTGTATGAACTCTTAGAATCTCTTCACGGGCCTTCTCGTCTGGTAATGGGAGTTCAATGACTCGTTCAAATCTACCAGGTCTTAATAAAGCAGGATCAAGAATATCTGGACGATTAGAAGCAGCAACAACAATGACATCAACTAATTCCTCCAATCCATCCATCTCAGTCAAGAAAGTAGTCACAATCCGATCTGTGACTCCAGAATCGGAAGTACTGGACCTTCGTGATGGAAGTAAGGCATCAATCTCATCAAAAAATATAATACATGGAGCACTCATTCTAGCTTTACGAAAGGTCTCTTGTATTGCTTTTTCACTTTCTCCAACCCATTTTGAATGAATTTCCGAACCTTTCACATAAATAAAATTTCTTGAAGATTCACTTGCAATGGCTCGAACCAACAATGTCTTCCCAGTACCGGGTGGTCCCGTCAACAGAATTCCCCGAGGAATTTCAGCTTCTAAATAACTGAATATCATTGGGTATTTTGAAGGCCATTCAATGATTTCCTTCAATTCGCGTTTTATTTCGTCTAACCCTCCGACTTCATCCCACGTTACAGTGGGTACTTCCACAAAAACTTCTCTGAGGGCACTAGGTTTGACTTCTGTCAAAGCAACATCGAAATCTTCTGGTTGTACTGATATTTGATTAATAATATCCAGAGAAATTTCTTCCCCCCAGACAATCTTAGGGAAAACACGTCTAATTGCATGCATTCCAGCTTCCTTTGTGAGTGATAGCAAGTCTGCTCCTACAAACCCATGAGTTCGCGTTGCCAGGTCTTCTATATTAACTGTGTCAGCTAGAGGCATTGATCGTGTATGAATCTCCAATATGGACAACCGACCATTTTTATTAGGAATTCCGATTTCGATTTCACGATCAAAACGGCCAGGACGGCGTAAAGCTGGATCAATTGCATTAGGACGATTTGTAGCTCCAATGACGATTATTTCACCCCGACTTTCCAAACCATCCATCAAAGCCAGCATTTGGGCAACAACTCGTCGTTCCATCTCTCCCGAAGATTTTTCATCACGTTTGGGAGAGATACTATCAATTTCATCAATGAACAATATACTAGGAGATTTTTCTTCTGCTTCTTTGAAAATCTCGCGGATCCTTTTTTCACTTCCACCATGGTATACTGACATAACTTCGGGGCCAGAAACATCAATAAAATGTGACTTGGTTTCACTTGCAACTGCTTTTGCTAATAAGGTTTTCCCAGTACCAGGAGGACCATAGAGAAGAACTCCCTTTGGTGGTTCTACGCCCAAACGCTGAAATAATTCAGGATAACGCATAGGGAGCTCAACCATCTCTCTTAATCTTTGAATTGTATCATCTAATCCTCCAATATCTTCATAAGCTATCTTTGGTATTAGTTTATAGCCTGCGGATGCTTCTTCAGAAATGACAGATGTGGAAGTGATTTCAATCACTGTACTTTGATCTATGAAAACAGAATCTTGTTTTGGCATGATACTTACTACATTATACTCAAATAGATTACCCATATATTCTAAACGAATTTTATCATCAAGAGAAAAGGCTCTCCCCTGAAGTTCACGGTGTAGATATCCTTCGATGCCCTTCAAGACGTTTCCTGTAGTGGGAGCAAAAACAACTTTTTCTGCTGCAGCTGTGGATGCCTTTCGAATGGTTACTAATTCATCCAAGCGAACTCCTGCATTTGATCTGGTTGTCGCATCAATTGATATCACTGAATCTTTCTCTTCAGTACTATAAGCAGGCCAGACAATTGCAGTTGTTCGTTTCCCAATAGATCCCTCTATTAACATCACATCACCAGAGGACAGCTTTAACTCTTTCATATGCGATTTTGAGATGCGCGCTATACCTCGGCCAACATCACGGTAATGTGCTTCTTTAACTTTTAACTTAATTTCAGTGGATTTCATTAAAAAGTCGAGGCTCCAAACTATTTCAGAGTAAAGTTAATCCACATTGACTTTCTTTCCTGTCTTGTCTGAAATAGCATTTTTCTTCAATTCAACTTCAAGAACACCGTTCTTAAACTTAGCAGAAGCAGACTCTGGGAATACAACACACGGAAGATCCAGTTCTTTGTAATATTTTCGTTTTTTATCAGTTGATTCCGCTTGAATCAAGAGGCTATTCTCTGTTGCAGATAGATCAATATCTTTCTTTGAAACTCCAGGTATTTCAGCGATAACACGTAAAAAATCTATATCATCAATAATATCTACTAAAGGTTCTCTTTCGTAAGATGGCTGTAAACTAGGACCACTACCTGTTACTTTTCGAGGATTGTTCCCAAAACGTTCAACATGAGGGCGACCATCAGGCCCTTTTGTCATTCTAAAACCCCAGACAAAGCCTGGGAATTTAGAGCTACCGCTTTCATCCATTAAGTCTCGCGCATTAAATCGACGAAAAATATCCTCAAGAAAGTAATCCATTTGATCCCAGATGTTTTCAAAGTTGAATCCACCAAATTGATTCATAAAGTTCCGAAGCAAATCATCAAATGGATTTTCGCGAGGACGTCGGCGTGGGTGACGATCCTCATCATCATAATTGTCACCAGTGGGATCTGACATTACATTTAACTCCAATTTTCGCTTGAATAATTCACATAAAGCAATGTATAAGAAATCACATAAAGTTTTCTCTTCATGTGAATAAAAACATTTAGAAGTTGTTAATCCTTAGGAAGGAAGATTTTCAAATTAAAAAATGTAGAAACTCGGAAAAAAATTAAAATTCACATTACATGAAATTAAATTAAATATAGCTGATATTGAAAATGAGATATGAAAGGACATCAACAACTCAAAAGATGATTATCCCAATTTATTGAAGGAGTTTTATAGCTATTATTGATTTTTTATGAGCATAGAGAGTTCTGTGTGTTAAATAAATCGATAAAAAGACCCCTCACCGATCTTGTTACTATTATATTTGATTGATATAGAAAGACTTCAAAAGGGAAAGGTGAAAAATATCTTGAAGTCATTTTCATGTAAAACACTGTATGATTTTTTCAATCCAAGATGATAGTATTAAGACTTAACAATTGATCAAGAGGATTATAACGTAAAGATCTCGGAATAGAAAGAAAAACGGAGATACCATTATGAGTACCCCCAAATCTGCAGAAGAAATTAGAAAATTGGAACTTAGTTTAGAGGAATTAGTAAATAAATTTCAGGGCCGAGTCCAGCTTATACGAGAAGATCTAAAATCTCTTATTAATGATATTGAATCCCTTAGAAATTACATAAATGAACGACGTCGAATGTCTAATGATTATACTCGAGAGGTATCTGATCTAACAAATGATCTTCAAACTTTTAGAAGTGAAGTCGGTCAGATTGAGAATGAAATCTCTTCAATTCAGAGTAAGATTGATTTGATAAATACTCAAGTATCTCAAAACCAATCTGATCTACTAGCAGATAAAAATAGGTTTGGTATACTTGACTCTGAAAAAACGAATCATACAACTACTCTTCGTTCACTGGAAGTAGAGCTTGCCTCATTAAAGAATATTCACAATGAATTAAAACCCAAGTTTGAAACCAGTATGAAAACAATCACGCAAGAATTTAATCGATTGGATTCCGAAAAATCTCTACTTGCAAATAGATTTCAGGCAATCAGAATTCTTTGTACAAAAGATTATATTCAAAGCCCCGAGGTCGGATTAATTAAATTCTTAGCAATGAAACCAAGCCCACATTCAAAGCTGACAGAGATTAGATCAGCATTAGGTATGGATCCGAACACATTAAATTCGGTTTTGAAGCTGTTAGAATCACGAAAAGTCCTAGAATTCGATGAGTCAGCAGATGGTGTCACGCTCTTAGTAAAGATTGATCTTTTTGACAAGGAGGTCTAATTATGGATACAGATACTTTAAGAGAGAAATTCATAAGAAGCGAAGAAGCTTTGAGTCGCTTGGGAGACGATACGAAACAATTAGTTTTCACTAGGATTCAAGACTTGAAAGAATCGAGAGATTATCTTGAAACTCTTATTAAGGAAAAAGAAGCAGTCGATACTCAGATTACAGAACAAGAAGCTAAAATTTCTTCTCTTCAAGAAGAAATAAATTCACAGGCAAATCTGAAGGAAGAACTAGTCAGGAAGCAATCAAATACCGCAGAAGAGCTTCAGATGAAAAATAATCGGTCAGAGAAAATTCAAACAGACAAAAATAACCTTTCAGAAGCTATTCAAGCAATTAATGATGAAATAAATAACTTTAAATCTGAAATCACACAAAAAAGAGAGAGGATTGCCTCTCTGTCAAAAGAAAATCAGAACCTGGAAATCAAATTAAAAACTGAAATTGAAACAAAAGAAGCTGAAAATGCGGAACTAAGAAAAGAACTTGAAACTTTAAAAGCAAAGAACGCCGTCATTTCATTTCTTCTTGAGGAATCAGCTGAAGATATTCCTGAAGTTGACATTCTTGCAGCAGTAATGAAGCTAGAAAGAACATCGAAAGAAGAATTGAAGAAGATGCTTGAAGGACTGATTTCTCCAGTAATAATAACTCGAACTCTTGGACGAATGGCTGAAAAGAATTTACTAAATTATGACGAATCTAATGATGTTATCTCGATCCGATAGCAGGCCAAAGGTGATACATTCCTTTTGTCGAAAGTATTAGCGCAGGAGAACGATTGGGAATTTTATAGGCCACTGAAATCGGGGAAGTTACAATGTTTAGCTTGTCCCAGACATTGTCAACTTTCAGATGACGAAATCGGTTGGTGTGGGGCACGAGTCAATATAAAAAGGAAAATTATCCCTCGTACCTATGGTTTAATTTCATCACTTGCAATTGATCCCATTGAAAAGAAGCCTCTTTATCATTTTCTACCAGGAACGGGGATTTTGTCTATTGGTTCCCATGGATGCAACATGGGTTGTCTCCATTGCCAGAATTACTCCATTTCAGAGAATCGTGATATCTCTTCTCTGAGAAAAATGATGCCAGAGGAGGTTGTACGAGCAGCTCTTACAAAAAGACTTCCATCGATTGCCTCAACTTATAATGAACCGATGATAGCCTTTGAATATGTACGAGATATTGCAGAAATTGCGCATAAACACGATTTGAAGATGGTAGTGGTAGATAATGGATATATCACAAAGAGACTGGCCGAAAAATTAGGTTTATTGATCGATGCAGCAAATATTGATGTGAAAGGATTCTCATCCGAATTTTACAAGGATCTTTGCAGTTCGCCATCTTGGAAACCAGTACTTAAAACTTGTGAGATTTTCCATAAGCTGGGTGTTCATTTAGAAATAACAAACCTGGTTATTCCAACAAAAAATGACTCTATGGAAATGATTAGAGAGATGTGTGAGTGGATCTTGAATAGCCTTGATCCTAATGTACCTTTACACTTTTCACGCTTTCATCCTGATCACAAACTACGTAACTTACCTCTAACACCTATCAAAACATTAGAAACTGCCTATAATCTAGCAAAAGATATTGGCCTGAACTACGTCTATCTAGGAAATGTTCGGAGTCATAAAGGCAATGATACATATTGCCATCATTGCAACACTCTTTTAATACAAAGAGCAGGCTTTTATACAGAGATCCAGAATTTAACAGAAGGTAAATGCGAAAAATGCCAGACCCCCATACCTGGGATTTTTTCTTAATCCGTTTTTCAAAATCAAATTAAGCACTCGTTATCAAATAAGGGATTGTAATAATTTTTTTGTCTAAGAGGGAAAAAATTGCGAACTGAGAGTGAGTTCCTTCCTCTCCGCTACCACCAATTATCCATAAGTACGGATACGGCCAATATTGCATAAAATAAAGATCTCTTTGGGATGGATATAGTTTTGCTCCCTCAGGATGACTGTGGAATATCCCGACAAGTATTTCTTTCTTTTCTTCATGGCGTTGGATCTCTCTAAATAACACTTCATAATCTAATGAAAAGCTAGTTGCGGAATTATCCAAATTGGCAATAGATACGAAAGATCTTAGTTCAATCCTATTCTTGTCATGTATCCCAAAACAGAGACCAACGACTTCAATTTTCAAACGTTTGGCAAGGAGACTTATTATTTGATGATAAACTGTTTCAGATAATACTGCTTCTTTTTTATCCAATATTTACTCCCTCTTTTTTTATCTTATAGGTAAAAAACTTAGTTATAAAACAGAATATTAGGGTATTTCCTTGTAATCCTTCATGGATAGTCGTGTAAAACTTCTTTGGAGGATAATATTGCGATATCCTGTTCAAATCCCTCAAGCGCCCGAGAATAGGCTTGTTGAGCTTCAGGCGCTCCATGAATCGCATAAACAAAAGAGGGTGAGCTGTAGCGTACCATTTGGATGAGTCCATCTAATGATGTATGACCTGAAAACTCAAACTTTTTCACCTCTAAAGCCAATGATACGTCGAAAAAACGCCCGAATCCATTGTCTAGGGTTAGCTCTTTTTTCCCAGATACAATATCCGCCCCAAGAGTTCCCTCGACTTGATATCCAACGATGTATAACCCATTGAGAGAATTATTTCCTCCGTATCGGAGATAATCATAAACAGGGCCACCCTCAAGCATTCCTGATGTAGTTAAAATTATACTCCTGTTTTCTTGAGATATCAACTTTTCTCGTTTCTTTCCTCTCTTACCTGTATAGGATACTTCATCAATTGTTTTAAGCCCTTCATGTTCGAATGGAGTACGATATCCTCTTTCTTTTAGTTCTATAAGAATACGTGGTGAAACCCATTTCTCATTCAAATATTTTTGATAAATCATGTTCATATCTAGGATCATTCCGTCTATATAGAGGGGAAACTTATGAAGAAAGGAATCAAAATCACTCGTGAGGTATGCTTGTATTTCCTGGCTTCTACCCAATGCAAAAGAGGGAATGATTGCTTTCCCACCACGTGAGTAACAGTTTAACAATGATTTTGTCAGGTTTGATGTGGCTAGTTTTCTACTACTGCTTATTTTTCGATTAGCGTTCGTCGTTTCAGTCAATAATACATCTATCGGTTCATCTGGATCGGGATATACAATAGGATCATGATAAGGGGTTTTAGCATTATTGAAGTCCCCGGTATAAAGAATTAATGTACCCTCCCAATCGAGGAGAATGCAAGCGCTACCTAATATATGGCTAGCATCAAGAAATTTTGCTGTGATTCCATCTGTAAGCGAAAATTTTTGGTGATATTGATGTGTGCTAGTTTTTGCGAGTGCTGAATGTAAGTGGGAGATACCATAATGATGAGGGCCTTCAATTTTCAAATGGTCTTTCCACAATATCTCCGTAATGTCCTTTGTGGGGGTTGTACAGTGTACTAATCCTTGATAACCAGCCCGATAAAGCGCGGGAATGTAGGCAGAATGATCAATATGGGCATGAGATAGTAATACAGAATCAATTTCGTGGCTAAATGCATCCACTCCTTCAGGTGGTGTTGAAAGCAGTCCAGTCCTACGAGGATGGAGTTGTATCCCAGCATCTAAGAGAATTCTATGGTCACGATCGGAAATCATGACACAAGATTTTCCCACCGAATCTGCTGCGCCAAATACTGTGATCTCTAACATATTTTAATTGGTCTCCATGAATGTTTCTTGATGGGAAACATCAAGCTCCCTTTGGAGAAAGAAATTTTGTATTTTTGCTTTCAGAAAACAGAAAGTTACCAAAAATTGTGATTAAGCAATTGGTACAGGATGAGGCTGATCTAACTGAGTGTTATCATAGTTAACTGTTCCACCAAGGAAAAGCCTAAAAGCTCAATTGAGGTATCGAATATATCGAGTGAAAATGGCAGTAGACCCTCAACAAGTTCCCCTTTCAGGAATACCTATCGGTATTTTCTTGATGTTTATTGGATCATTACTCGAGTTTCCTGAACTTTACAATCTTGGCTTCCTTATTTTCATAATTTCTGTTACACTCGTGTTTCTACAATGGTTGATGAGTGGAGGTGCTGTTGAACTTCTCAATTGGTTTCCTATTATAATAATTCTCACAATAATCCTAACTTTAGGCAGTGATTTTGTGTCTCAGTCAGCTGAAACGCAAGTTTTTACTTGGCCACTAATAATAATCATATTGATTATTATAATCGCTTTCTTCAGCACACAAGGTGGTGATCTGAGTTTTATCATCCCCTTTTTACCAGTAGTACTTGGTATAGGACTTTTGGGATTCATAAGCGGCTTATTATTCTGGAATGACCCCATCCGTGGATTAGCTTATAGTATCGGTGTATTAGGTGTTTTTATCATGCTAATTTGGCTTAGAGTTCGGGGATCACAGAAAAAAATACCTGTTGCTGGAGATAAAACGCATTTAATTGGAAAAAATGGAAAAACAATTTCTCTTGTCTCTCCAAAACAGGAAGGGCGAGTAAGAATAGGGGGAGCTATTTGGAAAGCACAATCGGAAATTCCAATCGATGAGAATGAGTCGGTCGTGGTCGTAGGAATCGCAGAAAACGAACTAATCTTGAAAATTGAACCGCTAGGATGATTCCCTTTTCCAAGCTTAGATTTTTTAACAAGATTAATCTGACTTATTATTGCATTTTTTGGGAACGTTTCGTTGGTTGTTGCACATCTTTCTTTTTTTTAGGCGCTATCTTAGATAAAGCGGACGGATTCGTTGATAATTCTGGTCACGCTCCTCTCTTCCTAAAAAAGCTTGTGTGTGAATATGCGTCGGAATTCCGACGTGTTACGCGTCTGTTATCTAAAAAATATCAAAATATTTTCCCATAACAATTAACCAAAATTCATTACTGTACTTTTTCTCCATGTGGTACCGCTTCTGAATAAGCATTGTTTAAGGGTTAAGATTACCCACACTAGATAATTCAGCTAAGGATTTCTGGTAAAAACACCCATAAACCTAAATACAACGTTTAGAAAAAAGAAAATTTTAGAAAGAAGTCTTACAATATATCCAGGTTATTAAAATTTCACATGATCCGTATTCAGGAATTGTTGTAAATCATTCCTAAAACAAATCTATTTAGGAGGATATCGTTGGTATTACACACGAACCTCCGTATATTCCATTGAAATGTGTATTGAATCGAAGTATAAAGGAATCTAATGAGGAGTAGCAGTTAAGCATTTGAAATAACTTTATACCTTTCCTTTTTTATGGACATCTATCCTTATTTTAAGAAAAGACAATAGGTTAGTTAAAGATAAGAGATCATTTCCTAATAGGAGCTCCACAACATTTTTTATACTTTTTCCCACTCTTACAAGGACAAGGATCATTTCGTCCAATTTTTTTCCCTGTTTTATCACGGATTCTTGAAGGTAATACTGATTTTGGAGAAGGTTTTTCTAAAAAAATTTTAGGTTCCTTTTTTGGTTTCACCTTCTCTTGTTTTCGAGGTTGGAAACATGCCCACCAATTCATTTGAGCTATAACATTATCAACAAGTTCATATTGACGTTTTTTTGAGGAATGTTCTAATTGAGCATTTAACCCACGTTTTAACGCTCGATCAATATCAGGTCTTCCAATAAAAGATTGAGCAACAAAATTATCTTGAAATGCCCCATCAATATTTTTCATCAGTTCTTCAGGATAGAGATCACAACTACAACTGACTAATGCATTCCAGACATGTGAATAATTGCGTTCCAATTTACCCTGATATAATGATTTGAAATATGATACAACTTCCTTTCGTTCGAGTAAGTTATTAAGCACCATTGCCACTAGCGCTCTCAAACATGATCCTCTCACATATTCATTCACTTTTCTATTTTCGATTAGGTTCTTAATCAAGTCAATATTCCCGTTGTATACGGAGGCCAGAATACCAGGTAGATCCTCAGTTATTATATCATCAAAGAGGGAATCTAAAAAAGTAATTGGTTTTGAAAAAAGCTGAATTACTAAGGGATATGCTTTCGGTTCCCGAAATTGAGCTAAGAGAAATAGGGCATAGGTTGGTGCAAAATAATCTGGGTCTTTGTGTAATTCATGAATATTTTTAATTGTGTGCTCTAATATTTTTAATAATTCTGGAATAATTTCATTTCTTCGATTAATAGCGACTAGTAACACTTCTTTCGGAAATTTTCCTTTATTGAACTTTAATTCTTCTAAAATCTCTTTAATTTTCAGATGAAACCCTTCTGGCTAAATAAATTTCAACATGTATTCAGAATACTTGTAAATAGCATGAGAGAAATCAATAATAAAGATAGGATGTTAGTTAAAGACAGAAGCATTTAAGATAGTAATCCGAACCACTTTTTCTTTCTGATTTAAACCCAAAATGTCGTTTTCATTAGCTTCTAGAATATCACTATCTATAGCTTCAGCATTTGATTCAAAATGTGCATATAGAACATCAGCTTCTACATCATAACCCATTCTTATAATCTTTTGGGGTATAATGATAAAGCATATTTAGCAGCCATTCTATTAATTATTCCAGTTGCATCAATTTGCATTCGAATCAAAGGTTTAGTTTTTTCCATTTCTTCATTTTCCTAGAGATAGGATGAGAAGTAATCACGAATCCTTCATTATTGATAATTTTAGTTAAACTATCAAGTAGTCTGTAAGAAAATTGATAAATTCTCTTATAAATATGTATTAGTTAGTAAATTCATTCAAAAACAAGTGGTCGGGAGTTTTAACACTATTTACTAAATGATTCTTAAAATCTTTCATCTCTGGATGTGCTTCAATAATGTGATTCCATCTCTCATCAGTTAACCTTATCTTAACGTTTAAACTAGCAACTTTGATTACTTTGATGGAATTTCACCTTTCTATGGTTTTTGTCAGTAATTTACTGCTTATAAGAGAATAATAGTAACAAATATGCCTATTATACATTAATAAAAATTATTCCTAAATCAAATTTTTTTAGAAACTAATTCGTTGGTATTACACAAGTTGTAAATTCTTAGAAACTATTCATTAAGATAGTTAAAGATCGATATTCATGAACTCTCTCTCTAATAAAATAACGTCACGAGGGGTCAAACCATCCAAGAGATTTTGTGGTTGATCATACCAACTATTCATCTCTTCAATGAGGATTTCTTGAATCTTTGGTGAGTTCTCTTCGTACTTTTTTATTAGCTCTCTCCTTTTTAGAAATAATAATGGTTCGAGTGTTCTAGTAAGATCATTTTCTAATAAACCAACATATTGTACTGAAGAGATATCTTGAGGATAAAGATACAAGGCTAACCCTTTTCTATCCAACCAGTTATAATAGTTTGCTTCCCAGGCTGGATTCTTGTCCCAGAAAAAGCCAGATCCTTTGTAATTGTTACAATGCTTAATAAAAAAAGGTTCATCATCCTTTAAACTTTTTACGAAAAGATTTAATTCTTCAGGTATCAATTTCCAAGAATACATTGCACGATATAAGAAAATAAGCGCTCTTAGGGCTTGCCTTTTTTCTTGAACTGAACCATAATACTTTCTAATAAAACGATCGAAAATAAAATTAAGGACCTTGTCTTCAACCATCTCAGATGCTTCAGTTCCATAATGATAAAGTGCTTCGTCTAAGAAAAAACTAATAATGTTCAGATAAACGATTTTTCCTTTTTGATGAGAAGGATTATTCATTAAAGTCTTTGTAAGAGCATTAAAAATCTTTTTATGTTTGTTTTCAGCAATATCTTGATATTGCTCAAGAGATAATCCGTTATAGCGATCTTTTTCGAGTTTGTCAAGAATAGTAAATGAGAAATCTTTGAACTCTTCTTTATTTAACGAATGCTTAAGAGCTTCGGCCTTTGGGGTCAATAGAACCATCGATATAACCTATATGAATGTTTTATGAATAGGTTTTAAGACCATTTTTATTAGAATGATGAGTGAGTCGTATTTAGTA
>JAEOSR010000138.1 GCA_016840285.1 Candidatus Hodarchaeota archaeon
CCTGCAAAAAATAATAGCGCATCCCAAGAAAGCCCGCGTATGAGTTGGTGTTCCTCACTTCTTGTCAAAACTATTGCTAAAATTCCTCCCAGAATAGCAATCACACCAATGGGTAAATCCAATGGCTGGGACAGAACAAATCCCACAACAGTTAATGCTAGTGATAATGCTGCTAAATAGAATTTTTGTCGATCTTCAACAACTCCCCACTCATCAAGAGAGAGAATCATTTGGCTGTCAATACCATTCATCGAAATGTTTCCTAAAGGAATTTTTTCAGTAGGAAAGGCTCTTTTCAGATAGATAATCGTAATTGGAATTGTGAATATAAGAAAAGGAATTGAAATAAAGATAAAATCAATAAATCCAATATTCCCAGCTGATGGTGCTCCAACCATAATTGCAGGTAATGAGCTAACAAGGGTTGCCATGCCTGCAAGACTTGTTGCGAGTACTGCACCAAGTAAAAAAGGAATGGGATCGTAATCTAACCCATTACACACTGTAAGGATCATTGAGCTCACCAAGATCATTGCAGTCACATTCGCAAGAACTGTGGACAAAGAAAAAGTAAGTAGAAAAGTAAGAGCAAAGAGAGGGAAAATGTTCCCTTTTGATATCTTTAACATCCGAATTATCACCCAATCGAAAAGTCCTGTCTCCGTTGTTGCCTCAACTAAAATTGACATACCAAAAACTACAGCAAGAACTTCCCACTCCATATAATGATCAATTACACGGCTCCAACCATGTGATTGAAAATCTTCAAGTAGAAGATAGGCTAAAATCAAAGATATTGACGAGGCCACAAATATAATAGTAAGCTGACGATGATGGTATTTTGCCACTAGTAAGAAGCTTCCAATAAAAATTACACTGAATAGGATCATATTGCCTGCACGAGGGTCTCCTGGATAAAAAAACAGAAACAATGCAATGAGTAAAATTAAAAGAGTAACTAAAAGTGCATCAAAGATTCGTTGGCTTTTAAGCCATTGATAGTCCAATAACCGAGGATGAGCTATTTTTTTGTGCTTTTTTCTAAAATGTCTTGGTCTCTTTCCTCTGTCATTTTCTTATGCTACAACCTTTTTTCAAACTCATTATCTTAGAAGATACATGGAGTTTAAACCTTAAATTACAAAATGGAATGGTTTTTTATATTATTATTCTTCAGCTTTTCTTATAAATCTTGATAAACCTGATTAGAGCTTATTCTTCAAGAATTTTTTGGCTGCTATTAACTTACTTGATGGTGTGAAACTTCTCGATTCCTATCTCATCCTGATTTTACTTAATTTTGATTCTTCTATAAATGATTTTAAAAGGAAAAGAATTTCGTGTTTAGTCGTGGAGAAAGCAGAATGGTAACAGACAAAGCACTAAGAATTGATCCAGCTGACGTTAAATCGAGAATTATTGAATTTATACGTCCTATTTTAGAGAAAAGAGGGATTGATGGCCTTATTGTCCAATATAGAGACCATATTGAATCAATCACGAATGTCCACCTTGCTGCAGAAGTAGTAGGAAGATCAAACGTAAAAATTTTGGTTACTAAAGGGAGACTTATGAATAAGCAGCCCCGAGAAGATATGGATCTTGTAACCATTAATAAATACCTAAAATTACCAGAAGAAAATATTATTTTTGCAAATAAAGTGCGAATTCTTCACGAAATTCGAGCTGTTTTTGCAGAACAATATGAACTCAAATATGGGGTACTTTCCCATGAACCAATTTCAGCTCTGAATTATAACCTTAGTTATCTTTTATTACGTGATATGGCTAGTAGTGAAATTGAAAAAAGTACATATACACCTCCATTGAAAAAACCTGCTTCTCGTAGAGAGAAATTTATCCAAAGAACTATTGCTCATCATAAGAGTCAGATACGCTTAGGTGCTCTACTCGCATTTCTTCTGGCTGAAACTGAGAACAGTTCCGTTCTCGGATCCCCTAACAGAACAGAGTGGTTACTAGGATTATTCACGAAATTTGGGACTTATCACGCTTGTGATTTCCTACCATTAGCTGGTCTTTATCGAACTCAAGTCATTCAACTCGCGAATCATTTTGGGCTTCAAGAATACTTAAATTCGAAAAAATTTCAATCGCCAACGATCTATCAATATTTCTTTGATATTAGTGTTGATGAAGTTGATCGTGTTCTAATAAGATTAGAAGCGGGCTCTTCTGCAAAAACAATTCTTGAAGATACAGATATTCCTTTAGAATCAATTAAAAAAGTGGATTATTATTATCAAGTGTCCAACTATGCAAAAAATGTGCCATTGATCCCAGAGTTGTGACTCAAGTGAACCAACCTCGAAAATGTTGTAAATGTAAAAACACTTTTTACGCGAGTTACAAGGGAAAATATTATTGTCCCATTCACCTAGAAGAAAAACTTACTGAAGAAAAGAGAGCCAATAAAGGAATGACTGAAAGCTAAACTCGAAAAATTCATCAAAACTGTAATTTGAAAAGAGAAATAAGAATAGATCAAAAAGAAAGTTTCTTAAGAAATCATAAAAAATTCTTAATATAGCTGATGGTAATTTTATTACATTACGGAGATGACTTCAATGTCCACTGATGAAATTCTATTTGAAATGCCTCATTTCTCGCAATACAAGATCGTTGTAGCTGGTGACGCGTTGGTTGGAAAGACTCAATTGGTATCTGTATTCACTGGTAGAAATTTTGAACACAAACCGACCGCAGGAGCTGATATTTCTTTTCTTAAACTACGAGGTAAAGGAGATAAAGGTGACCAAACCACAACTGCCATTTTTTGGGATTTATCAGGGCAACCTGCGTTTGACAAAGTACGACCCCTCTTCTATGAAGGAGCTCACGCCATAATCTACATTTTTGATGTGACTAGGGAGTCCACGGTTCTTTCTCTTCCAGCCTGGGTGAAAGAAGTAAAAAAAACCATACCTAAAAGTCCTGCTATCTTAATTGGGAATAAAATTGATCTCAAGAAAGAACGACAAGTCAGTGATGATATCGGTCTGAAATTTGCTGATAGAATGAATGCACCATATTTTCCGACATCAGCCATCAAGAATAAAGGTGTTGGAACGGCTTTTGCATCTGCTATTCGGCGTGCTGTTTATTTTAGGGATGCGGATAAATAAAAACGTACTTTAATGATAATATTTAGTCAAAGCCTTTTAATAACTCTGAAATGCGGTTTTGAACATTTTTAAGCCGATTGGAGCTCAAAAGATCGATGTACTGAACGATTCCATAACTCTCAGTGAAAGAAATCTTCCAATTAGAGGGATAAGGATCACTAATAATACCTTTTTTAGCTAGATCACTAGTGAATGTCCCAACCTTTCGGATTAATGAAGGATAAGCTTGAATGCCCTCCCCTGATGCCTCTGTCGTCATTAATACAGGATAGAATCGAGAAAAAGTTTCAATCTTGGCTACGCCAACCACTTTAGGTAACATCACTTGTATCTCTTTGTCATCCAACCAAAATCGCATATTCTGGAATTCAGAGACAAAATCTTGCCAAGTTAAATAATGAATCATTAATGCTGAAAGTTCTCGACTATAATATGGTTTTATGATAACAGAGCCAATTTTATCAAAAGGAAAGCTCCAACCAAATAGACAACTACTCCCACCAGGATACAGCGTTGTTCCTCTCATCCGAACGCCTAATTTTAGTGAAATTCGGCTTATCTCTTCACGCCTCAGACTATTACCCTTGGAAAAACCAATAATACTTTCAACCAAGTCTAGGCTTTTCTGTAATGCACCAGAGGAAATCTGATTTTTATATTCAGGAAATAAAAAGAATGGAATGCGAGACATAGCTTATTAAACCCAATCTGCAGAGTCGATTTTTGTGGGCAGATAGGTACCAGTCATAAATCGCCAATCCTTACCAGCTAACGCCTGAATTTCCGCTTTCTTTCCTGTATCAGTCATTATTCTGATCTGTCTCTCCCATTCTGGGCGAGATTTCACAAAATCCTCTTGAAGTAAATCATCGGCTCGTTTCATGTCGTTTTCTGTCATTTTAATGAGTACTGACTTTGGAATAGAATATTCCTTGATATCAGAAGGCAGTAATCCTAACCATCGAATATCTGGGACAGCAAGTTCTACACTTTCAAAACTCAGGGCTTTACTCCCAATTGAGTACACTCTTAGAATATCCAAACCATAAGGATCAGCATCTAAGAACCCCAAGATTGGGATTTGCAGCTCTTCATGAATTTTCTTGATAAACATCCGCGTGGCCATATCTGGTTGGCCAGAAGCGGTTATCAAAACGCAAGGGAGATAATTAAAGAATTTATCTTCAGCTAAATCTTGGAAAACCGCATCTTTTTCTATTACTAAGACGAATTCGGCATCACTCTCAATATTATCAACCTGATCCAACATTGGAGTAATAGCATGCCCTCCTAGGCCTTGAGTACAATCAATTCGATCTCCCCCTTCAGTGAAAGACATTCTACCAATAACTTTCCCTTTAGCAGAGGCGATTACGTTCAATGAATTTCGAGATACCCGTAGTAATGCCCCCAGGTCTTCAATTAACCCATCTGATACTCGTTGATTTTCAAAGAGGTTGACATCCCGATAAAATAAATGGCGCTTGGTTGCATGTTTTTCGGTGTCTAGGATTTCACTAACATATCGCATTAGACCAGTCAATTGTACGACACTTTTCACACTGCTAAGGTGGCGAAACTGTCTATCGACAACATGACTTCCTAAAAGAACCATTTTAGAATTGTCATCATAACCAACATTTTCAGAACTACGAGACGGAATACGAAATGCTGCTCCTTTGGGATCTTCTGCAATTTCTTCAAGAAATTTTCTCGCAACTGCTTGTAAACGTGTCCTTGTTTCCTCTGGAAGTACATTGTCTACTTTAAGAACTGATACAGGTAAGTCGACATCCTCTGATGTCATCATCTTTCGTAGTTCCTTTACTTTTGATAAATCGACCTTCCGACGTATTTGTAATACTACCTCCTCCGATTTTGCTATTTGCCATAACGAATCAATATTCGTCTTTTTGAGTTCATGATAACGTTTCGTTTTCTTTGGTCCAAAGAAAATTAAAAAAGGTTGTTTTGCCTTCAAACCTAGTTTCGTTTTTATTATCGTTTTGATGGCAGTGAGAGAACCATCTTTTTCTATATCAGCTTTGATAACCTTATTAGTGAAGGAATAATCCTCAATGATTGCTTTGATAATTTGTTTTGACACGAATAATCCATCCTAATCTTTTGTCATATATGCGTCCAGTCGTCCAACAACGTCAGCTTTTCTCCTAAGTCGGACATTAGCTTTTATTTGTTTGATTTTTGTTGCTGATAAACCATAAATTTTCTTTAAATCATCATCGGGCCAATAAAGAAAATCAATTATCCGTGTTATTCCTCTTTTAACTAGTTCTTGGGCAACAGGAATGGGTAAGTCTGCTAGTCGGACAATCGGGCTTTCTAAGTCATGAATACAGGCTTTTATCAATTTCGATGGGACATATTCCTCAGGAATGAAGTTATATCTCTTAAGATGAAAGTATAGATCCTCGATATTGTCAATCCCCAATTCATGCAGAGTAGCAATATATTCTTCTGGGATCCTAACAAAATTCTCGATAGGTGTTCCTAAACTCTTTTTCCGTTTTAATGCCCCAAGGTCGATTTTCCGATATTTTGAAATTTCATATCTCTTTATTTCAAGTAATTCCGCCAAGTCGTCTTTAGGCCAAAATAGAAACTCAATTGTTGATGTTATTCCTGCATTATACAATAAAGGTATCTTCTGGGGAAAACCATCTTGTACGCTTGGTAAAATAGCAACAGGCTTTTCTAATACCCGTTTCACGGTCTCAACAGGTTTTACAAGTGATTTTGTCAATCTTTCCGCATCCAAGCGGAAATATAAGTCTACAACATTGTTGACCCCCAGATTATTAATTTGTTCCAATTGCTTTGGAGAAAATGCTCTTAGTGATGATAACTTGACCCTAAATTCTGTATCAGTTTTTTTATGGGTTATAATATCCACTAGATTTATCGAATTCTTCGCTGAATTATATTCCTCTTCTTTAATGATATCCATGGAATCTTCTAATTGAGAAAATTCAGTTTTAATCAGTTGAGTTACTGAAGTTACACCGTTAAACGCTAATGGGGTAACATATTGCGGAGGGAGTAAGCTGTAATAAGCTAAAGATGAATTAAGAGCGTCTTTCAGGTTTGCCAAGCGAGATTTTATTTGGTCAGAGACAGAAATTGTTGCTAAGTCAATAAATAAAAGATCTTCTAAAACTCTAATCCCATGTTTCTCAATTTCTTCGAAATCTATGTAACCTGACTCAATGAAGGTTTGAAGAGGAGTATCGGCCTCGGTGATTTCACCAGCAGCCTCGAAATCGAATTTTTTCTTCAAAGTAGCTATTTCAGAGCCACTCATCCCTAAAAGCCCTGACAAAGTGTCGTTGGGGGTGAATAACCAGTCAGAGATTGTTGAAACTCCACTTTGCGACAGTTTTCGTAAATCATTCAGCGGAAGCTCCTCAGATAACCGATTAATCGGGCTATCAAGAATGTTGTATAATTTTTCCAATTCCTTAAGCTTAAGTTCTCCCCTATCGTGAAGAATAAATTCTTGAATTGAAGTAATTCCCTTCTTATCTAAATCAGAAATTACTTCAGCGGGAATAATACTCGAGAAATTATCGAGTGGAATCATCTCATCCTCTAAGGTTTTAATGACTTCAGGCATCCTGATTCCTGTTACCAGTGCCCTAGTCTTGGGTGTTGAACTCCCTACTTTTTCAGCAAGTTCTTTTGTACTCTTATCTAATAGGTCTCCAATACGATTCAACGAATGTTTGTTGAGAATCGATATCCAATCCAAGGTTATTTTCGGTATAAAACAAATGGGAATATTCAGGAATTGTTCTATTTCAGAGAAGTTGAGTGTTTCTAATTCTGCAAAGAATTCCGAGGGATCAGTTTCTAATATTGTTTCAATTCTTTCTGAAGAAGTTGAGTATGCATCTTGTAATGTCTCAATTCGTTTTTGTTTTAAATTCTTAACATCTTCTCGATCTGATCCAAAAACTAAACTTAGAGGAATTGTTAAAATAGAAAATAATCGTGTCCATCTCTCTCCATCGATTCGTATCTTTTTATCTCCCTCTTTTACAAGATAAATGTCCTCTTTAGGATTAGTTAGAAGCTCGAAAACGGTTTTTATTTCCTTACGCTGTAATATAGCGTGATAATCTGAGGGAAAATTGAGTTTTTCTATTTTTAATCGTTTCAGGAACGTAATAGCGGCAGTAATGTTAATTGAATCCTGAATAGCTTTTATTCTAACTGCTTGTATTTGTGTACGCTTTTCAAGTTCATCCTGAGACTCCATCATCAGATCTAGAACCGTTCTGATTTTTGCTTTCTGTAAATTCATTATTTCTTCTTTTGTAAGGATAGGACTAATCTCGATTGGCAAGTCTAAAATGGTTTTTGCATCAAGTATCTGTTGCCAATCAATATCACTATCAACGAAAGTTTTTGGAGTTGCGACATAATATAAATCAGCGAGACTCTCTATACCCAGACGAGTAAGCTTTCTAATGGTATTTCTATCGAATAGTGAAACTTTAACAAGAGGAATCATCTTTTCCTCCTTCATTGATTTAATATTAGTGAAATTAAGGTCATTTTTCATGGCAACCACTTGTTTAAGATCTATCTCTAGTATGTTGGTAATTTGGTCTTCAGATGTTGTTAAAAAGTCAAAGATGGTTGATATTTGTTCATCAGCAAGAATCTGTAGCTGTTTCCGAGGTAATCCTTCTAGAATTGAAACAGAAGTTTCTGTTGATTCTCGAAGCTGTACAAGGTTAATTTTCTTCCTTAAATTCTCAACATTTTCGGGAGGTGTCTCTAGGATTTCAGAAAGTTCTTCTTCAGAAGTAATAAGAAAACGAATAATGGTATCGATCCGTTTTTTCATCAAATTATCGATATACTTAGCTGCAATCACACCAGTAAGGTAAGTCACTGGAAGTTCTAAGGCTTCCATCGCTTTTTTAACATAACTCCAATCTAGCTCGTCATCTTCATCTAACATATCTTCAGAGGCTGTGAAGTAGAGATCTTCGACTGTTTCAATGCCATAACCTAATAATGTAGAAATTGTTTTGCGATTGTATCCACACACCGCTTCTAGAGGCATTCCATGTTCTTTAATCGCCACTGACTGCTTTAACTCGTCAACACGGGTTAAAGACATCTTGAGAATCGATTTCAATTCATTTGGTGACCAATAGATAAGCTTTATTATCTGATCAATTCCGCTACTTGCTAATCGTTCAAGGCCGCTATGTGAAATTCGGATTGCTTTTTTATCTGAACTACTCCGCAGTTGTAACATAGCCACAGGTGTTTCAAGAATTCGTTGAAATCTCTCGATTTTTTTCCATTTGACACCCATAACTCCAAATGTGTCCTTTCGAGCACAAAAGTACACACTTTCCACCGTAGAGAAACCTTTAGAAATCAAAGATTTCATTTCGGTTGCGGTAAGGACTCCTAGATCAATGAGTGACATGCCAGAGAGGAAGGAATCAAAACTTGATAATAAAGTATTGACAAAATTCTCATCACGACCGAGTAGCTCAACAATTTCGGTTTTTGACCATGTTACTAAATCGATAAAGGTATTTATGTTATTAATATGAAGCCTTGCTATCCAATTAGGCTTTATCTGAGGGATCCGTGAAATTGGAGTTAAAAATAAAGTAGTTAATTGCTCTATTTCACGTTTAGATAATTCTAACTGGTTTATTTTGCCATTAGAATATGGAAGGTAGTAGTAAAGCTCTTGGACACTAATATCTACTTGGAACAATTTCTGCCAAGCTTTTCCCTCTAAATTATTTTCCAATATAGATACAGGAAGAA
The DNA here is from genome assembly GCA_016840285.1 of Candidatus Hodarchaeota archaeon. The sequence goes on from JAEOSR010000138.1 coordinate 8,970, forward strand.
CTTTGGTGTCAATGAGAGAGTTTATTTCTTCGACCGAAATTTTACTTTTCGTTTTTTCAATAAGTTTATAGGACATACCTGATTTACGATGTAAATCCGTATCAGGCCATAGGAGAAAATCAATAATTCTTGAGACTCCCATGTGATGAAGTGTGTGGTAGTATTTACTCGAAACAGGAAGATAACAAATGGGAGAATTCAATAGACTGAGCAATTCTTCTATTCGGTTATGAAATGTTTTTGGCTTTAATTCAAACTCGGTTACAGCTGCTTGTAATTCTTCCAGACAAAGAATATTATTTAATTCTAATTTTTTATGCTCTTCTGGGGTCAAAAGGGGAACAGGTGTACCATAAGTCCTTTTAATTGTTTCTAGAATATGGGGATCTAATTCTTTTAACTTCATCAAACTCGAGGAAGGACAACGAATAAAATCATAAACACTTTCTATACCAAGACCCTTTAGGTTAGTTTCTAATCCTGAATCCAACCACCAAGCAGCTTTTGTCGGGAATATTTCATGTTCCTGTTCTATCTGTTCTTGAATCTCATCCTGTTTCATAGAAACAAGACGAGAAATTAACCCACGAATGATCTGTAGTTCTTTTTCCTCCATCAGGAGAAAATCTATGAATCCCTTAATCTCGAGCCGTTCCATATCTGGCTGCATAGTCTCATCTAGAGCAGTTACTTTTAAGAAGGGTTTTTCCTTATTTAGTTGAATGAGCACTTCACTTTGAACTTTTTTTGAACGGAGAATTAGTTTTTCTGTGAGCTCTGAAATATCAGCCAATTTTTCTGTTGGTGTTTGAAGAAATTCCCTTATTTTTGAAATATTTCTTCCCCTTAAACGTGGTGTAACGCGATAGTCCATCCAATCGAATGTAGCAGCGCCGATGACCTTGTCTGCATCTATATAACCCTGTTTAATTCCTTCTTGAATTTCCTTTTTTACGGATTCAAGGAGTTTAATTGATAAATGGGGAACTTTAGTCAGTTTTTCTGGGAATGTTGTGATATAATCTAGGACATTATGAATCTTTACTACCCTTAAGCCTTTTTTTATTTCTTCAGTTATCCAAGGGATTGTTTCTAAATTGAAAGCGGTTTCAGGATAATCTACTAGATATTCACTGATCGCTCTCTGTTTCGCCTCATAAATTAACTTTTCAGGGAAATATTCCACTATACGAAGTTGTGATATCGGTGTAGCAAAAAAGTCAAGGGAAGATACTATCCACCGCTTATTCAACGCTTTGTGTATCCGTAATGCTTGTCGATATTTACTATAATCATCTTCAATCAGTTTTGGAAAAATTTCAAACTCACGCATGGAAGGCGCTTTACTTGATCTTTCCTGACTATTAACAGTCGCACGTTTAATTTCAACTATTCTTTCTTCCGTTAATCCAGTTATATCACTCAATTCTGCTGGTGGGGCTCGTAAAAATTGATATATCGTTTGAATATTGTGTTCAACAAGAGTCACATAGGTTGAAGTGGGTAACCACTCCCCAATACTTGAAATTAAAGGGCTTGGAGGAAAAGTGCGACGAACAAGACGTGGTACCGCGGAGGCTAGCGCTTTTTCGAGCTTTGTCATCTCTTCAGAGGATTGTAAAAGGAATGGGGTTTCAGCTATATCCAATACTTTCGATAAGTTCCTAAGGACTTTTGGAGCTGCGCTTTCAAATCTTGACTGTCTTTGTTTTTCCCTACGCTCTCGTTCAGCTCGTCCTAGGTGTTGACTTAAACCACGAGCCAATTTTTTTAGAACTTTCATTATTTCTTTTCGAAGTTCGTCAACATCAGCAATATACTCCTTGCTCGTTTCAGGAAAAGGAATCTTTGATGAAACTAAGGAAACAACAATAGCAATAGGAGATTTATTGATTTTAATCTTATAATTCTTCCAAGCCATTTTTTGTACGCATTTAGAGATAATATCGTTTCCTGCGCCAAATAGTAGTGGAATACGATTTGCAAAACGATAAATCTTTGGATTGCCAGATTCGCTTGAAAGTATTGGTCCTCCATAAGCCAAAGCTGCCTCAACAATGAAAGGATGCCCTGAATATGCTGAAATATCTCCTGCTGCAGCTCGGACGAACTGAGGGTTCAATTCTTTCTCGATACCCTTTGCTAGTAGTTCCCAACCAAGGGGTGCAAGCGAATCACCACTTGGCCTTCTGAACGGGAAATATTTCTGTTCACGACGTTTTTTCGGGTCAGAGTCAGGCATTACAAATCCTTCATGGATTATTCGCCGAATATCGCTTGCAGAAAGTGTGATAGGTTTCAGAGTGGGGCTAATATTAACAAATTCGAGGAAATCTTGAGCTGTTTTTGAGCCAATTCCTTGGAAATGGTCTTGAAGGAAAGCCTCCATACTTTCACTTTGTGTAACGGCCAGCTCCCGCTTAAATTGAGTTATATCAGTTCCCCAAGGATGAACTTTGGCTATCTGAGGGTATCGAGGCATCTCTTCAACGACGCGCTCCATTGCTATTGGTTCATCACTATCAGGATATTGAACGTAAATACTAGCATAAGGTGTAATCAGGCTTAATTGGGAAAAGTATTCACGAACCCAGCGAGACGCAAGGTTCCAAGACCCAGTAAAGGTTACACTTACTTCTGTTCCTGAGTCTGGGATTGCTTCTGCAGTCTCTTGAGGAATTTCTCTTTGGGTCAAAATTATTGGTTCATTCTCTGCTAAATTTATCATTAACTCATGATAACTAGTAAAATCTTCATTGATATACTTTGATTTAATTACTAAAGGTAGGTCAACAGATGACATTGCATTTAGCAACACCATCTTTGCGCCCAGGCCAAACCGGCCTCGAGATTGACGAGCCCCATAATTACTTCCTGTTAATACCCTACCAAACAAGGGGGGGACAAATTCATTTTGGACACCACTCCCATTATCACGAACAGTTAAACGGATAAAATCAACTTTTTCATCTGATTCAAAAGTGGAAATGTTTAGTAATTTAGCGATTTCCTCTTTCCTCAATCGTTGAATGGTAACATGTAATTCAGGAAGATTCCCAATTCGTTCAGCTGCATCTAATCCATTCTCAACTAATTCTCGCACACTTGTGAAAACAACCCTCATTGTGTTATCGAAGCCAGCGATAGCTTTGTTATCCTGGAAGAAGTCGGCTGCAGATCTACGCACAACTTTCTCTTTAGCAACCTTTCCTCTTTTAGCAGCCTTTGTCATTATTTATTTCCACCTATTCTATTTTTCCTTCTGAAAGTATAGCAACAGAAGTTAATGTAACTCCTTTTGTTTTATCTAATCGCATCAACGTGACTCCAGAAGTGGATCTACCAATTGTCCTAATATCATCTATTGGCATTTGAATCAGTTTTCCATCACTTGCGACTAACAGTAAGTCATCTGTTTCTGCAACACTTTTTACGGCAATAACGTCACCATTTCTTTTTGTCTTTATGTTAATCACACCTTTTCCATTTCGTCGAGTGATTCGGTACAGATTGAACTTGGTCCGCTTACCATACCCTTTTTCGCATACTGTTAATAATGTCTTATTTTTATCAACAATTGCCATATCTACTACAGAATCTACTGGTCTTAGCTGTATTCCTAATACTCCGATGCTACTTCGCCCAACAGCTCGTACTTCCTGTTCAGGAAACCGTATCGCTTTACCTTTTTGAGTTGCCAACATAATATCGTTTGTTCCATCGGTGACTTTAACGCCAACAATCATATCTTGATCGCGAAGCTGAATGGCGATAATCCCTGTAGAACGTATATTGGCATAATCCCTAAGGGGAGTTTTTTTAATAAGGCCATTCTTAGTTGCTAAAACTAAATAATGAGTTTCATCAAATTTTGAGACTGGGATCATTGTTTCGATTTCATCATCTTTCTCGATTTTTAATAAATTCACAATATTGACTCCCTTTGTGACCCGTTGTTTCGATAGTGGAATTTGATAACCGCGAACCCTAAAAACTCTCCCCTTAATTGTAAAGAAGAGAATCGAGTCATGGGTTGAAGCAATAATCATTTCTTTTAGAAAATCGTCTTTTCCAATCTCCATTGATTTGATCCCCTTCCCACCTCGGTGTTGAGCGGAATAAGCCTCTGCAGAAATTGATTTAATGTAACCATTCTGTGTTAGAGAGATTACAACATCTCCTTTTGGAATGAAATCTTCTTCTGTTTTCCCAGCCCAATCAGAATCATCCCTTAAGATCTCAGTTCGTCGAGCATCACCAAATTTTCCTTTAATTTCTTCTAATTCATCTATAATAATGCCAAAAATACGCTCTTCACTTTCTAGGATTGCTTGATATTCTTGAATTGCCTTTAAAATCTCATTATATTCAGTAATGATTTTTTGACGATCAAAACGAGTCAAGCTCCTTAATGGAAGCGATAAAATATCTTTGGCTTGAATTTCTGAAAGTGAGAAATGTGTAATTAACGCTTTTTGAGCTTCTGCTCCTGTTTCGGCGCTTCGAATTAGTGATAATATCTCATCAAGGTTTTCTACAACTATTTTCCTTCCTTCTAGAATATGAGCTCGTTCCTGAGCTTTTTTAAGCTCGAATTTTGTTCGACGAACTATGATCTCATGTCTATGATCAATGAATTGAGTAATTAAATCCTTCAAATTAAGGTTTTTCGGTCTAAACCGAGTTTCATTTCCTACACGGGCGTCTACGAGCGCCATATTTTTTATAGAATATGAAATTTGCATTGGGGTATATTTAAACAAGCGATTCAATACTAAATCAAAATTAGCTGCTTTCTTTAGATTAATGACTATTCGTGTTCCATGAATAATGTTCGATTCATTCTTTACATTCCCAATTTCTGGAAGTTTGCCAGAGTCTATCATTCGTCCAATTATATCAACTAAACCTCTTTGTTCAACCGTATCTTGACGTTTAACAAGATAAGGAACTTCTGTAACTACTATCTGAGTTTTGCTTTTTTTTTCCACAACTTCATATTTCGCTCGTAAAATGACATTACCATTACCAGTGTGGTATGCTCGTTTTATCCCAGATGTTCCAAAAATAACACCCCCTGTAGGAAAATCTGGCCCAGGAATATACTCCATCAATTCATCAATGCTGATTTGTGGGTTGCTAATAGTTGCAATGACTCCATCTAAGACTTCAGAAAGGTTATGAGGGGGCATTGATGTAGCCATCCCGACGGCGATGCCCATTACCCCATTAATTAAAAGCTGAGGAATCCTAGCCGGGAGAATGACTGGTTCTTTGTCCAAGCCATCAAAATTATCTTTAAAATCAACTGTATCCTTTTCAATGTCTTTCAACATCTGTTCAGTAATTTTTTGCATACGAGCTTCTGTATATCGCTGAGCTGCTGCTAACTGCCCATCCATGCTTCCAAAATTACCTTGTCCCTCAATTAAGGGGTAGCGTAGAGAAAAGGGTTGAGCCATCCTTACTAAAGCATCATATACTGCTGTTTCTCCGTGAGGATGGTATTTTCCGTGTGTTTCACCAATAGTTCGAGCACATTTTCGGGGAGGTTTATTGTGTACTAACCCCAGATTATGCATGGCCCATAAGATACGACGATGAACCGGTTTTAGACCGTCTCGTACATGTGGAAGAGCTCTGCTTGTGATTACTGACATAGAATACTCTAGGTAGCTTTTCGACATTGTTCTTTCGATGGGGGTTAATTTAATGTTACTACTCATTATCGTCAACATTCCTTGCTTAAATATCTAAATTCTCGACTTCTAGAGCATGAGTTTCAATAAATTCACGACGTGGAGGCACGTTTTCCCCCATTAATGTATTGAATATTTGTTCAGCTTCAATGATATTTTCACGAGTAACTTGTAATAAGGTTCGAACATTAGGATCCATGACGGTTTGCTGCAATTGGATTGGATTCATTTCTCCTAAACCTTTAAAGCGGCTTATTTCAACATTTCTCCCCCAATCATCAACAATCCTGTCTTTTTCCTGATCAGAAATAACATAAAGTTCTTTATTACCCTTCTTAATACGATACAACGGAGGTTGAGCTATGAAAAGATAACCTTCATCAATTAATTCGGGCATATAACGAAAGAAAAATGTCAAGAGAAGACAGACTATGTGATGTCCATCAATATCTGCGTCCATTAACAGAATAACTTTATGGTATTTGACATTTTCAATCTGAAAGTTTTCACGATACCCTGCTCCAATTGCTCTTATGATCTCAAGAATTTCCTTATTTCGCATTGCTTTTTCCAATCTTGCTTTCTCTACATTTATCACTTTTCCCCGTAAAGGAAGAATTGCTTGAAATTCACTAAATCGTCCTTCTATAGCAGTACCTCCTGCGGAGTTACCTTCGACTAAGAAAAGTTCACGCTTAGCAGGATCTGTTTCTGAGCAATCAACTAGTTTTCCTGTCCCTTTAGCTTGAGTTTTTTTAACAGCCTCACGGATTTGTCTGAATTTCATACGAATAGTAGCTGCTTGTTCACATTTGTCGATAATTTCTTTCGCACTTTTTGGATGTTCTTCGAAAAATTTCAAGATGTGTTCATAACTACAGCGCTCAACGACCCCCTTAACATCACTATTACCTAATTTGCTTTTTGTTTGCCCTTCAAACTGTGGATTCATGACTTTTACAGAAACAACGGCAACTAATCCCTCTCTAACGTCATTTCCAGTGAAAATAGATCGTTTCTCTTTTAATCCTTTTTTTAAATGGGTGTTTTTTATAAGATGTTCATTCTTCAAAACATACGAATTTATTGCTCTAGTTAAACCTGATTTAAATCCTGATAAATGTGTTCCACCGTGTCGTGTATAGATATTATTTGTGAAAGTATGAATTAAATCGCGTTCTGATCGGTCATAAGCCAAGGCCACTTCAACTTGAGTCGTTTCGATCGTTTCATCAAAATAGGGGATATCTTCATGAGAACGGTTTGGGGCTAACTGTTCGACATACGCCTGAATCCCACCATCGTAACGAAAAGTCCAAGTATCCTCCTTCTCCTTTTCCAGGCTTTCCCCATATTCAAACTCCTCTTTCGGTTTGCGATTATCTATTAAGGTAATAGTTAGACCTTTATTTAAAAAAGCGAGCTCACGAAGACGCCTTTTAATAGTAGTAACATGGAAGTGTACTGTTTCAAATATCTCGTGGTCAGGTATAAAGGTTATATGAGTTCCTCCCTTATCCTTCCATTCTTCTTTTACTTCAATCAATCCGTGAGAAATGGTTTCGCCTCGAACATATTCTTGCATTAAAATTGCTCCACCATTCCTTCTGACTTTAACTTGCATCCAGCTGGATAATGCATTTACTACAGCAATTCCAACTCCATGTAGACCACCACTTACTTTATAGGACGAATGGTCGAATTTTCCACCTGAATGTAATCGTGTTGTCACGAGTTCTAGGGATGACATATTATAATCAGGATGGGGTTCTGTCGGGATCCCTCGGCCATTATCTTGAATTGTAACAGACTCAAAACCATGTTCAGTCTGTCCCAATATGACATTTATTCGATCACACACTCCAGCCATTGCCTCATCGATTGAATTATCCACAATCTCCCAGACAAGGTGATGAAGCCCAAATTCATCAATACTTCCAATATACATTGCAGGGCGACGACGAACCGCTTCAAGTCCCTCTAGAACCTGTATACTACTTGCATCATATTCTCCAGACAAAATTTAACACCGAATACCCTATTTCAAGAAATTTCTAAAAAAAATCACAATAAAGCGAGAAAATCGAATTTCATTCTGTTAAAATTTCAGCAAAATGACTTTTAAGTTTTTTCTAAAGAAATAACCTCTTTCAGACAAATTTTTTCGTGTTTATTTAAGAAAAAGTAATCAGATATATCTTAGAATTTACTTTTAACTATATTCAAGAATATTGGAATTAAGAACTATATACCTGTCCTTTTAATTCCCTGACATTAATCTTTCACAAAGATATTCATGTAAATTTGCCTTTAGAAGCGCTTTACAAGTTATTTTGATATCATAATCGAGACGGATGATTTCTGCCTGTATTTTTGATGTATTAATCTCCACTATGGCATAACTTGCTTTAGGATTTCCATCACGTGGTTGACCAACTGAACCAGGGTTAAGGACCATCTTTTTTCGATATTTATAGATGAACGGTTGGTGCGTATGACCTATGACAACAAGATCCCATTTTTTAAGCCATTTACCAATCCTTACTTTTTGTTCGGGAGGTGGCTCACCAAGCCAATAGGGGAAAAGAAAATAATCCCATTTATCTTCAGGTGTTCCGTGAGCAAGTAGAACTTTTCTTCCTTCTACTAAGATTTCTTTACTAACTGGTAAAGACTCAATGTAATGGTAATGTGTTGCTGAATTCGCCTCTAATAACTTTTCTCGTGTCCAAGTTAATGCTGCTACTGCAATCGGATTAAACCATGACTTCTGCCTATTGAAGTTCTTATCAGTCACAACTTCATCATGGTTCCCTTTGATAACATATTTACATTGCTTTCTAACCATGTCAATGCATTCTAACGGATGAGGATAATATCCCACAACATCCCCAGTGCAGCAGATGAATTCAATATCATCATGGTTATCTATATCTTGGAAAACTGTGTAAAGAGCCTCTAAATTTCCATGCATGTCCGATACGAAGGCCACTTTCACATTTCTAGACTCCCAGATTCTAACTACTTGTTTAGCTAGTCTATTGTCTTAATGAGTTTGTTAATTCTTCATTTTGAGATTCAAGAATGTGAATTCGGTCATCTTTAGCTTTCAATTGATCTTTAATCTTTCTTTCATCGTCCTTAGCAAGATCAAGTTCTCGTTGGAGAGAAACGATTTTATTCTCATTAGTTTCTAATTTTTTCTCAAATTCTGTTTGTTGTTCAGTAAGCTTTTGCTCAAGAGTGGAATTTTTATTTTTGAGATCGTTATTCATCCTTTTAACTTCTTCCATTTGTTCCTCTAATTCCTTTTTCTCCTTAAGTAACTGATTAACTTTAGAGGGAACCTCTTTTGCAATGTTTACGGCTTGTGTGAGATCCTGTTGGATTTCTGTTAATTGTTCATCAACTTCTTTGAAAGAATTTGTCATATGCAAACACCTTGTCTATAAGGAGCTCTCAATCCATTTAAAGCATTTGTCTTTTTCATACCTATTATTTTTTCTCTCAACTAACGATATTGATATGAAAACTATATTACTGTCATCTATGTTCTAATTATGAGGATTATGACTGTGATTTTCGCGATTCATTCGGAAAAAAGCAATTGACAACTCTTTTTGAGCTATTAATTGTACCTTTATAAAGGCTAAAGTAATTTAAACTCATTACAGGGTTAAGTTTAGACTCGAATTACATATCAATAAGTATGTTTTTCAAGTAATTATTGAATTAGAGCGCAATTATAATGAAGCTAATTTCATTTAAGGCACCCAATACATATCTGGAAGGGCTAGACGAGTTAGTTCGAGCAGGGGTATATAGTTCGCGATCCGAAGCTATTAGAATGGCCATTCGGGATTTACTCAAACGAGAGTTAAATTGGAAAGCTGGTAGTACTCCTGCTTCTCTAGCGGAAGTTGACTGATATTAATTGTATCAATCATCTTATCCAAAAAGGACTTTTCAACATTTAGAGCTAAAAATCACAACGAAGATTTTTATGTTGGAGACCAATTAGACAAGTATTTCAATTCCAACTGGTCATTACAAGCTAAAATTTGGTGACATTGATTGACTCAATCATCTGAACCCAAAAAAGGCAAGAAAGACAAGAAAAAGAAAAAAGAAAAGCCAAAAGGTCCAAAGAGAACTTTCGGAGATAATATGCGTCAATTGAAGTTCAATTTAACAACTATTAGGGCAAATTTCAAGCTTGTTTTTCGACTTGTCTGGCGAGAAATAAAATATTATATCCCGCTTCAAGATTTATTTCTTCTTTTCTTCTGGATCGGCATTATCATTGGACTTCTCCTTATTCTTGTAATTTGGGGTATTCCCCTTGTCTTTGGGCTTATTCCTGGAGATCCTTGGCTTGCATGGGTAGGATCTGACTGGGGAAGGGATTATACAGCTCAAGAACTTGCAGCTAAACCCTTTATAAAAGGATTGCATATTGCTCTACTTACTGGAATTTTGAGTGAAAACACCGTTCGATACGGTGCTGGTATCATTGGAACTATTACAATACTCGTTCGAGCGATGATTAAATCGCCTATCGCGAAGTATCGAGACAAAGTCAATACAAGGAAAGGTGTGACTTATGTCTTTGGAACTTCTAGCTCAGCAGAACAATTTCTACATGAGATGATTTCGCAATTTGGTTATGAAGAAAGAGTTTCGTTAATTGCAGACGTTGATTTGCTTTGGATACGTAGTTTAATGGGAATCGACATTTATGTTGTTGAGAATCAGTTGGAATTTGCAAAACCAAATCTATATGATATTATTGGGTTTAAAAACGCCAGTCGTGTCATGATCCTTACTGAAAGTATAGAGTTGAACCAGAATATTTTAACAAATATCAGACGTGTTCGTCCTGATGTTGAAATCATCCTGCTTTCGCAATATGCTCCCGCTTTCGTCTTTAGCGATCTTGTTCAGGATGAAAATCTTATAATCATAGAGGATTTAGATGCTACTATCCAAGGATTAGTTCACTCACTCAGTTTGGATTTTGATTACCCACCGACAGTCGAGATAGATGTCCCACGAACTTATATTGGCTCTACTGGAGTAGCTATGAGTTCGGATCTTTTTAAGCAAGTAGTTTTACTCATCCGTCGAGGAGAGGAACTTTTGTCTCCAGGAGAAGAAATGAAACTTGGGGATCGTGTAATTATTTATTTCTTTTCTAATTACTACATGAAACTCACTAATCGAGTTGTCACTGAGTTACCACTGCTTCCTAAAAAGAAGAAGGAAAAGAAAAAAGAAAAAAGAAAAAAAGTAGAGACCCCAGAGGAGGAAATCGTGATACCTACTGTCGACATACCAGTAGTTAAGGACAAGGTGACTTATGATTCACTAACCCCTGACGAGGAGGTGGATTAAATGGCATTCTTTAGACGAAGACGAGTTAGAAAATTTGCAGAAAAAGCTGTAGAACAACAGAATGATATTTTTGTTTTTGGTAGCAATATCTTTGCTGAAGCTTTCATTGACCGATTAATCCAGATTGGGGCTCACAGTAAAGTAGCCCTAATTTCAGATAAAAAATTAGCTTGGATAGAGGAAGTTAAAGAAGAGATAAATGTCCTATACGAGGAACAGAAAGAGGAGTATGCTAAGAGAAACCTATATGAAAACATAGGTTTTCAGAACGCAGAAAAAGTCATAATTCTTCATGATGATCCTGTTGTAATTCAGAATATCATGGCTTTTATTTCAAATGATGACTTAAAAGTTATTCTGTTAAAACAATTCGCTCCTCCTTTTGTACAATATCTATCTGGGCAAAAACAAGGTCAAATCATCATAGTTGATAATTTAAATCAAATTGTCAATGAATTATATAAACAGATGAACCTTCCATTAGTCAAACCACCAGTTATTTCCATTCCTGTTCCTAAAAGTAGAATAAACAAGCCTGTTGACGACATTCATATACCAGGTGTTCGGGTTCTAAATATTTTGAGAGAAGATTCCAAAGAAAGAATTTTCCCACTTGATCAGCCCACACAAGAGAATGATCGTCTATTATTATATCTTGAGGATTCTGAGAATTCGTTGAAAAACTTGGTCGACTATCTTACGCAATTTTAAAGGAACTCACCTAGAACAAACCTCATAACAAATAAGCGTTTCATTTTCTATCTTTCTTTGTGAAATAATCCGAAAAATAAAAATCTCAGTGAAATCTCTCTCTAATGATTCGTTTTCATTAAAAGCAGAGGAGAGAAAAAAAGCTTTTCCGAAGGAGAATTTTGTAATCTCTTTAAGAAACTCATGAATTACTATTATGCCCTTGGGACCCCCTGCCCAACTTTTTTCTAAGAATCCTTTCCTCATCTCGTTAAGACTTGTTCTTACATATGGAGGGTTAAAAAATATGATATCAGGGGAAAATTTTAATGGATTAAAGGATCGAAGAAGATCCATACACACAATATCATATTGATTATGGGGAAGATGATCATTCATGTTTTTGAAACATAATATAGAAGATTGGGGAGAGAGATCTGTTCCTATGAAGTTTATCATTGGATATTTTTTAGCTAATACAATGGAAATGAACCCACTACCTACTCCCACCTCACACACTAGCATTGAACGTGTACGATTCAATATTTCCCGTTGTAACTGAGCTTCTAGGATATCAGCTAGAAACCAAGTATCTTCTTGAGGGGAATAAACATCTGGGTTTTTATCTAACTTTAAGTTAGGAAAAACCATGGTTGACGATCCTAGATATCCTTTAGCAAACACTTAATTCGACACAATAGCTTTCTCGATCTCTTCTAAAATCTCTTCCAAGGAATCTTTTACACGTACTGAGTAAAATCCACTTGAATATCTTAATAAGTTCATGTAAAAAGAATTAGAATTTAGAAGGGAGCGCCAACTTAACAGCAATAAAACCTTGCGTAGCGTCCATTCTTTTTTCTTCCAAACCTTTGTTAATTTACCATAATCACACCCAAAGTCTGGAATGACACCTGAAACATGGAAAAATGATATGTCATCTCGTTCCTCGGATTCAACAGCAATTCTTGACCCTAATATACCACGTAGGGAATTCATTGCATCAACACTTGAAAGAACTCCCATTTCTATGGTTGGTACTGGTTTCTTGTCCCTTTCGATAAAGAAGATGTCAAGATCTGTTTTAATATACTCTCTATCAATTATTCTTCCTGTCTCTTTAAAGATCCTTTTGATTACATCCTTACTATGATTTTCTAAAACTTCTGTGTAGCTCCGATAAATATCCTGATTAGGATTTGATTTCAGGACTTCTATCGCTTCTTTCAGAAATGGATAGGATTTTTTGTGAACTAATGCATTGGAGATTTCTAATCGAAGATTTGTTGGTAAAGATCTGTTCTTGGAACTAAAATAGTACGCTCCAAGGTTTTCCCAAGAGATAAGTTCTTCTTTTGTAATAATTTGATTGATGGAACCTTGGATTTTTTTAATTATAGGGGAGGGATCTTGTAGTATCTTTTTGTCACCTTTTACAAGTGCCTTCCTGTCAATATTAAGGAAGGGACATGCCTGAGAATATTGTTTAGAAAAATCTTTGTCAAACTTGTTGATACTTTTCTCAACGTTTGCTGGAAGAGCTGAATAACTCTTATTAATAGAATCACTTGTTTTATGGAGAAGTTTCTGAAAATTGTCTTGGAGTTTTGAAATGAAACCACGATTTGAGAGAATTGATGCAAACTTCTTTTCAGCAATTTTTCCATCAACAAATTCTAGGGCAGCATTCTTTGCCCCATCCAAATCTGGTTGAATTTTTTCAACTAATTTTGTATATTCATCTTGTGTTTTTTGTAGGATATGTTCAACAGATTTAACAGGTTTAGTTGAAAATGAAAGTAATTTTAACTCATTAAGTTCTAGTACATAACCCTTAGAGATATCAATGGGATTTCGAGACAGATACTTGTTAATATCATTAATTAGCTTTCCAAAAGCATCGTTAAACTCATCTAATCGTCGTTCTACCAACTGATGTTCTTTCTGGAGATGATTGGTGTTTGCTTCAATGAAAGCTGCAATCATTGACTGAACATCGATTTTTATACCGTCTACTCCATCCTTAAATGCTTCTGGTTCTGGAAAGACCAAATTAAAGTCTAACCGCGATCGGACTGTTTCTAAATAAGAATATATTGAAAAAATTGCAAAAGCATAATGGATTTGAATGCTGAATTCAAGAAAGAGCTTTGAAGTATGATTGAGATAATTATCTGGATTTTCTTCGCCTAGAGCAACTTGAGAAACAAGCGAATTAATCCCAAAACTCAATGAAGAGAACAAGGCTCTATAGAAGGGGAGAATATCGGTTGCTTTCTTTACTTGAAAAGAAAGGGGGTCAAGCTTTGTGATCTTATATTTCGTTATCATTTTTTGAACTGTTGAAAAGTGAGAGTCAGGGATCTGACCTTGTAATACTGGAAGAACATCCGTTACATCAATTTTAGTCTCCATTGTCACTATTCTAAAAAGAATTTGTATGTATTTCCATGCTGTGAGGGTTAAACCAGCTGTAAATTGATCACAAAAGTTTCGGATGTAAGGGATAACCAAATCTTCCTCTGTTTTGTAATTCTTTAGCATATCAACCCCAATACGAGATAATGTGCCTGCTACATCGTATTCTTCATTTATTTTAGAAGTAAGGTTCTCTATTGTGTTTATAAATCCATTAATTGCTGGATCGACAAGAAAAAGTAGGGGAAATTCACGTCGGAATTTCTTGAAAATCTCATCTTCAAGTCGGGCATGAAGATTTGCCTTAGTGACTTCATTCAGAGCGAAGTCTGCAAGAACCTCTTGTAGGTCGTTTTTCTCAAAATCTTCTATTATTTCTTTAAGCCCTTCTTCAACCTTATTCTGTTTCTGAATATTATCTATTTCAGACTGCATATGTTTCAAAAAATCTTTTTGAACTGAGTCAACTTTAGGGAATGTTACTAATGCATGAGGATGTTCACTTACCAAAAATTCAAGCATATCCTTTGATAATTCTGCTATTAGATCTTTTCTTTCATTTTGTACTCTGGTATGGAGATCGGTATACTTTCCTTTAAATTCAGAGATTTTCACTAAGGTTGTTGAGTACTCATAATCATTGATTGATTTCAAGGCAACTTGACCGAGAGCTGAAAAAAACATGTCTTTATTCATGGGGATCGATTTACGTTTTCGTGCTTTCTTGATACTATCAAGGAATAAATCTAAAACATCATTAACTCCCAATGCCCTAAATTCTCTCATCGTACGCTCATAGACCTCAGTCTGTATTGTATCCTCCGCAAATATGGTAACTAATTCTTCATAATATTCAACTAAATCTGGAGCTACAACAAGATTGTCTCGAGAAATCAATAAGAATTGACCAACTAGTTCCCCTGTTTCGTTTTTAACAAGAAATCTGCCAGTTCTATTACTGTGACTCCCACCCACAAATCGTTCACTATCGCCTCCAATCTCTCCACCAAGCATTGTTTGGACAGCAGTTAACCCACCTGTATAGACCTGCTCATCAAGATCAGTCCTTAGACCTGGCTGTCCTAAACTTATTAAGCTCAAACCTGAAACTGAAGCTAGACTAACCCAAACTACAGGAGTAAAATCGTAATCGGTCATTGTGAAAAGCTCCTCGCGCTCTGCTCAAAGCGTTTAATTATATACAATTATAAAGGATGCACAAATTATACTATTATAAATTTAACCTTAATTGAACTAGAAATTCGATAATGAGTAATCAAATTACTGAAATCTTAAAGATAGCTGCAATGAAGGCCATAATACTTTGTTTCGGAAAAGATTGCGTGAATTATTAAAAATGATGGGTGTTGGAGAAATAGATGACGAAATGCTCGATTCATTACAACGTCAGCTATTTCAGTTTCTAGAATTTGATGATTCTGCTTTGACGGGGGGTATTACATTTAAGGCTGGTAGCATTTTAACGACTGTTCAAGTGCATAATTATCAGGAAATTCGGAATCAATTACATCGAAGTTATGAGGCTGGCGAACAACCAGAAAAAATGAATCTCCGCTTGATAATAACAAGTCTTTGCCTTTATTTAAAAGAAAACAATAAATGTCAGGTAACTGATGACATTTGTCCATTTCAAGCAGAATCAGAGTGGTGGAAATGTGAAATTGTCCAAGCATCTTGTCAAGGCAACAACGAAGAATGGAAATAGATCGTGTGATAGTCCTTCAACCGCTTGATTAGAATTAGGAGATTTTAATACTAAAGGTGTTCCTGTAGCTTATTCTTGTTTACTAGAAGAATCAATAATAATCTGAATAATATTTTGCATGAGAAGAGATTTTCCAATATTTTCTCGAACAGAAACGGGGTATATAGCTAAATCATGTGATTTAACCCAATTTTTTAATATGTTGGGAATTTCACTTTTTTCATTCTCGAACTTATTACCCACAAGTAGAATTTGTGTAGGAGAGAGATGGTTACAAACTGTGCTATATAATTGTTGAATTTTCAGTTGAGAATCCTTGTTTTTATAGTCAAAAATGAGAATAGCAATAGAAGCAGCCTTTAAAAAAGAAGAAATCGCTTTAAAATAGACATCATTGCCTGAAACATCGCAAAGCTGTAAAAAAAAACGATTATCACCAAGAATGGTATCTACATTGTGGAATCTTACTCCAATGGAAGGTTGATATTCCTCTGAAAATGGAAGATCAAGAATCCAGTGAATTACCGAAGTTTTTCCCACTTCTGGATTTCCAAGAATAACTACTCTAAAATAGTCTGCTAATGCCACCTCTGACGAAGATGAACTCATTGAAAACACCATATATGTTAAAGTCGAATATTTTCGAAGATGATTTCAGGACGATCTTCAATGGTCTTTTCTTTCCAGAGCTCGAATGGGATCGATCTTGTTTCACCATTACCTCTTACAATAATTCCTCGATACTTCCGCATTATTTGCAATGCAACCCAGGAAAACCCCTGACCAACAATACAGATTTTAGATAGTCCTTTAAACTCTGGTAAATCCTGATTTAATAAAGGGCCTACGATTTTTTCGATATCTTTTGAATCAACAGTTCCCTGGACACAGAACACCCAGATTCGCATACCCTGTCCGTCATAAGCTATTAAATCGTATGGTCCTGATTCCACTAGAGAACGAGAAGGTTGGATGAACACGATATCCGCAATATTGTTCGAGAAAACGGAAAAACGTAATGGTAAACCTTCAGGATCACGACCAATTAAAACAGAATGAAGAATCTCTATAAATTTCGGTGAAACACTCGCAAGGGTCAGGAGAATCGCCTCATTATCACCAGAAAGATTTGATAGAACATTTTCCCCGATACCGAAATCTTGGGCGAAGTTGCTAATAACTTGAGGTGTAAGACCAGTAATTCGAGTCATTTCTGTGATGAGAGATTGGTGAAAAGCACTGGTTGTTTTAGTGTCATACAGCATAGAAAGGGTCTCAACAGGTCCGCCAGCTTTTCTTTGCGCAAGTGTTGGTCTGAACTTTCTACTTCTACTTAATTTGCGGTTATCCATTAAGAAACGAGCTTTCTCTAAAGCAATTTCTTCGAGAGATTGTGTTATCAAGGTTGTACTACAATCTACACAGGAATATTGGACTTTATTTGATGAAAATTGGCGTACAACGCCTATTTCACAAAAAAAGGCGGATCTACAATGAGGACAGAAATGAGCCATGAATGAATCGTTTTCTTCGTTGAGATCCCGACTAGGTCCCCCTTCTAACACGCAGGGCCGACAATTACTATCACAGTGCATTTTCAAGAATCAATACCTCATATTTTCCCTTCTTCGACATGGATATCTGTTATTATCAAAAGTTCGTAATCACTTACTAGGCTCTATTTCAAGAATTTAAAAGGAATTCCAAATAACATCAGTTATTCATCTTAAAAAAGCTTTCTTTGAGTTTATGAAGTAAAACCTTAAGTAGTGGCTAGACTCAAATTTCGACTAATTTACTCAATTTTTTTTAGCTAAATATGGAACAGATGCTTTAAATATAACAGCTTTTAATGTTCTATTAATGATTTTTATCATTGAGTCAATAAGGTAAAATTGTACGTTACATTTATCCAAAAATAATTATGAGGAGATTTTCGAATATTATTTCAAGTACTTGTCTAACTTCATTTATTCGTGAATTCTTCTTAGATTAAGGAGACCATACCGAAATGAAATATCTTCGTCAAACTAATCAAGAAAGTTATCTTCTCCGCCTCTTTCGGGGAGAGGATATCCTCGAGTCCCTCCAAAAATTCTGCAAACACCACAAAGTCATTGGTTCTGGCCGAATACAGGGGATCGGTGCAGTTTCTATTGCTAACATTGGTTTCTTTGATGGAATTAAGTATGTAACAAATTCATTCTCGGAAAACCTTGAACTTCTATCTTTAACTGGCAATATTGCTCAAGATGAAATTGTTCACCTACACGGGGTTTTTGGGAGAGCTGATGGGTCTTGTGTTGGTGGGCATATCATGTCTGGTTGCATTGTGTCTGTTACTTGTGAAATCCAAATTTTAGTTTTGGATCCCCGAGTTACTCGGGAAGAAGACCCACATACAAAATTGAAACTATTAAAACTACCAAACGAAATTAAATAAAAATACAAGGAAGAGATGAAACACTTTGAAAAGGGCTATTAAAGTAGGAAAAGTAGTAGGACCTTACTCACCTGCAATTGAAACTTCCAGAAAAAAACAAATCTTTATTTCTGGACAAATTGCATCCAATTTAGATGCTGATATACAAACTCAAACGAGAGAAATAATCAATAAAATTGAAGCGATCCTTGGAGAAGCAGGGGCATTTTTAAGTGACATTGCAAAAACTACTATTTATTTAGCGGATATGAATGATTTTTCTGCAGTTAATGAAGAGTATGCGAAATTCTTTCCTTCTGATCCACCAGCTCGAGCAACAATCCAAGTAGCCGCTCTCCCATTAGGGGCTCGTATAGAGATTGAAGCAATTGCAGTCCGGGATTAAGATAATGTTTTCATAGGGGATTCGTGAAGAAACTCCCAATATATTCACTAGTTGTTGGTTTATGCATATTCTATCTCGAGCTGCCCGCTCCCCTCTTGGATACTCTGAGCAAGAGTGACTAAAGTATAGGGAACCTTTCGAAGACTTAAATAATCCAGAATCATCTCAAATCTAGTAGGATCGTAATCTAAAGTCACCTTATCTAACACGAAGAGCGGATAATCGGAAAGATATTCCTCACGTCCAGCCAACATGACTATTAAAGCAATTGTTATCCGTTCGCTATCACTTAAGCTTTCTATTGGTTGATCGATCATTTTTCCCCTCCGCTTTCGTTTAACGACTAAGTTAAAATTGGGATTGATACGGATATCTTCAAAATCTTGATAAGACATCAACTGATAGACTTTCTTGATTTGATGATTAAAGTTCTCTATGACACCTAGTTTGACAATTTTTTCCCGTTCCTCTAGAAAAGTTTGTAACGTACCGTAGAAATCAAATTCAGACTGCACTTGATCAATCTGATCAATACGTTTTGATTTTTCTTCTATTTGTTTATCTAGCTGTTCTATTTTTCCTAGGATCCTTTGAATCTTTGCATCCAGTTCGTTTATTAACTTAATCGAGTCAGCTCGTCCTTGATCAATCGATTTCTCGAGAATTTTTAATTCAGACTCTTTTTGAGTATGGTCACGTTCAGAAGATTCAATTTCTTTCTTTTTTTCAGTAATTTCCTTTTGTAATCGTCTAATTTCTTGTTTTGCCTTACTAATCCTAATTTGATTATCATTTTTAATTTTATGAATTAAGACTTCTAAATCTTCTTTCCGCCGTTCTGCATCATCGATCTGAAATTCTAATTCACGAATGCGTTTACTGAGATGAGAATCATCCACTAACAATTTATCTTCACGCGTTTTAGCATGTTTTTCTGTATATGGCCGTCCACAAACGATACATTTACGTAAGTCAGGCATCCTTTGAGAAAGAGAAATCCAGTTCCGTACCTCTTTGATTGATTTTTCCGTCTCTTTTTTCTCGTTCCTTACTTCATCTAGATATCGACGATATTCTTTCGTTTCATCAGCTATTCGAGCAATCTCCTGATCAACACTCGGGTGTTCTATCATGAAGTTTTTTATCTCTTCTTCCATAGATTTTATTTGACCTTTTGTATCGCGATTTCTAGCCATATTTAATTTTATAATGTCGGAGGCTGTTTCTATTTTATTCTTAAGAGCGAGCACTTCCTTAGACAGTTTATGGAACCGATTCTCTATCTCTGAATAAGATTGAATCTCTTCCATATTGATATCAGGAAGAGTTTCTCGTTCGATTTTGGCTGTTTCCAGCTCATCCTCTAGTAGAGAATGTTCTTGCTGCATATTATCAATATCAGATTCATACATTAGGTAAATACGAAGATCTTTCTTTAGATTTGCCAAACGAGTTTTAAGATATGAAATTAAGAATGTATAATATCTCACATCGGAATATTGAGTTAGAAGCTTCTCCAGCTTCCTTCCAGTAGTGATCGCAGCAATGAGCTCATTATCTGGGGTTGCTAGAGTGAACAAATTGGCTTTTTGGTTTTCTGAGTGAAAAGGATTTCCTGTGACATTTAGTTTATTACCTCCTTTTACCTCAAACTTCCGGTCACAAACTACCTTTCCTTTTTGTTGTAGTTGAACACGGCCTTTATTTGCAAAAAGATTAAGATAATACCTTCGAGTTTCAATCTTTTCTTGAGGTAAGTTTAGAAGTTCGAATCCTCGGACAAGTGAAGTTTTTCCAGTTGCATTTGGCGCCTTGATTAGATTTTTACCTTCTTTGAAGTCCAACGCAACTTTATCGATTCCTCCTATGTTTTCCAAGATGATGTGTAAGGTCATTTCTTAACACCTCTCCAATCTCTTATGTATTTCTGCAAAATACGTGCAATAGGATCCTTTTTTTTCGGAGGTTGCGCTGGTAAGGAGCTGAGCTGCTTAAGATGGGCGATTAACGCATTTTCAGCTGAATGGAGAATATTTTCCTTATTATTTGCTTTTCGCTTAGCCATAAATCCATCCTCCAAATTTCCGGGTTCTCCTCCTCAATATTAGGTTAGTCTCCACTGAACAGAGAAACGTTTTCTTTTCACTTGGTGTAAAAGTTCGGTCATTTCTCTCGGAAGCTGCTCCTCTTTCTCGTTTTGTAATATTTTGTGAACTCTGTTTTTGTCCTTTAGCCAAGAGGCCATCCTTCCTAGCTCTGAATCTTCTAAAAAATCTTCTATTCGGAGCGGTTCGAGAATTGATACTTCAATGTTTCCCTTATGTTTTTGCATTTCGGGTAAAATTAGCGCCATACTCTTCCCAGTATTCTTCATGAGAAATAATCCTTCAACTAACTTCCCTGCAAAGAGGTCAGGGTACAAGTTAAGGTATCTAGCAAAGGTTCTACGCAATGAAGTTGTTCTAAGATAAACCATTAACATAACTATGAGAAGTCCCACCTTTTTTTATTTCAGCGTTTTTAGTAATTCTTTAAACTGAATTATATTCTTAAGATGAGGTGGTAGAGTGACTGGATTTGTTTCTTTTTAACTTTGTTGAAGTTGTCTAGTTATTTCACTCACAAAAATACACATTGAATTTCTTTGGATTAGAACTTCTATAAATTGATCTTAATAATTCTGGAGAAATGAGTACTATGGTACACATAAATATAGAGTTTAAGGCGCAATGTAATAATCCCGAAAAAATTAAAAAAATCCTTGCTTCTAGAAATGCTGACTATAAAGGTCTAGATCGTCAGATAGATACTTACTTTAAAGTGAATACGGGAAGATTAAAGTTAAGAGAAGGAGAAATCGAAAGAGCTTTAATTTATTATAGCCGAAAAGACACTAAAGAACCGAAACAATCAGATGTTAATCTCTTTCCCGTCGATTATAAATCGTCTGCTCTTTTAAAAGAAATTCTAACAAAATCTTTAGATATTCTCGTAATAGTTTCAAAACAAAGGAGTATCTATTTTATTGATAATATTAAATTTCATATCGATATAGTAGAGGAATTAGGTTCCTTTGTAGAGGTAGAAGCAATAGATGTCAATGGTACAATCGGAATTGAGAAACTACATGAGCAGTGCCAGCGCTTTCTTAAATTATTTGAAATTTCAGAGGAAGACTTGATTTCTACATCATATAGCGATTTATTATTACAAAAACATTCCTAGAATGGAATAAATTTAATACGGACAAGATGGATCAGATGCAAGCCAGTCTCCACACTCACCATAAGCAGTCACATGACAACCACCACAAATGAGATTATGGACACATTTACCACATTTCCCCTTCAAATGAGAACGATTACGTACCGTACGTAGAACAGGATTGTTTATCCAAATATCCTCCAATCCATTCTTTAAAACGTTACCTAAATGAACGTGAGTAGCAGGTGCACAAGGCAGTACATTTCCTTCAGGACTTAATCCACAATAGGTAAGACCTGTCGCACACCCTCCTGCATATTCACTGCGAAAAAGATATTATTTATTAACTATTTTCGAGTTTTGAAATGGTTAAAAATTAAATTGATTATTGGATGGTTGATTCTTATAATGACAACAAAAACAACACATTCCGCTAGTTATATTGACATTCACTGTCATCTACCTGATAATTATTTCTTTAAAGACATTAACACACATATCTCACAGTGGAGTCAAAAGGGGCTTATATATGTAGTTTCTGTCAGTCAAGACTATAAAGAATCTCTCCGTTCAATTGATCTTTCAAAAAAATACCCTAATATGGTTATCCCCACTATTGGAATTCATCCATGGAAAGCTCATAAAAAACACAGCGAAATAAACTATTTTGAACAGCTTCTTTCCGAGAATAAAGAGATTAGTATCTTAGGCGAAATAGGATTAGATTTTCATTTCATTTCTCAAAAAGAGAGATATCTATATCAAAAGAAAGTACTAGACTTTTTCTTTGAACAAGCAGAAAAACGAGATCTGCGAGTCATGCTCCACGTCAAAGGAGCAGAAGAAGAAATTGCTAGGTACATTGAAACAAGAACTCTTCCAGGTAAGAACTGCTGTATCCATTGGTACTCAGGTCCATCTCGGATTTTAAAGAAACTCATAGATCTAGATTGCTTTTTTTCCTGTGGTCCAGCTTTGAACTATTCCCGTACACATCAACAGGTACTCAAATCAGTCCCTCTGAACCGATTGTTAACTGAATCAGATGGTAACGTCAAGTATCAGGGTCGAGTGGGACATCCTGGGATGATGTCAGAAGTGATTGACCTCATCACTAAAATAACAAACCAAGATAGAACTGAAATACGACAAAAAGTTGTCAAAAATTCTCTTTGTTATTTGGGGAAAAAATGAGTGGGGAAGAATGAAATTCTTTAAGGGAAGTCTTTTCTACGCATCGCAAACATTGACAATAACAAGAATCCAACGATCAACGTGATACAGACAATAAGAGAATTCAATGGGTCAAAATCAGTGATACCAAATACAAAATAGTCTGGTAAGAAATATTCTGCTGTAACATGATAGATATGGTTAGCAATAGAGTAGGGACTATTTGCCCCACCTGTGAATGGCCCAAAGATAAATTGGCCAAAAAAGGCCTCAAAATAAGCAATGGCCAATCCCCAGCCTAGGGCGTTTTTATCAATCATTATTCCTAGGAGTAAGAAAATCGTACTATAAACAACAACCCACAATCCTACGAACAACCATGTTCCAATCAAAACATCAAGCTTCAAAACTGTAAAATCATTTACTATGAAACATAATCCGAGATAAATGATCAATGCGTCCAAACAGGCGATTACAACCCCAATTATAAGAAGAGTGATCCATTTGATTAATACTATTTCTTCTCGTTTAACTGGTCTTGATAATAATTGACTAATCGTTTTATTCTCCTTTTCATCCGAAATAGCGGATATTCCTAAAATTAAACAAATAAGTGGCATTATCAAGAAGTTAAAGATGTTGGTGTCTGCACCTATAGCGATTATTTTTACATAATCACTTATCGAATAAACATATTCAGTTGGCGGATTAAGATAGGGGAGAAGGGGGAGAATACTTACAAAGATCAGAATGTAGGTTTTTTTATCGAATAGAACTTTAGCAAGAAATATCTGTCCTAGAAAAACGCTTTTAGCTAAAATAGAAGGAGATTGCGATGATTTTGTTACATTTAAACTCATTTTTTTTCACCTACAATAAATTATGTCAAGAAATCAAAGATTGCTTCAATATTATCGGTTTGACTCTCTAAATGATTTATTAGAAGTCCATTTTCTGCGATCAATCGAGTAGCGGTAGGATAAAACGTACTCGGAGTATCTGTAATCACTATGAGATCTTCTGTTGCTTTATCTGATGGAAAAGTGATAGTCTTTATGATATCCTCTTCAATCAAGAGTTTAGAAAGCGTCTGTAATTCATTATGAGGAGCTCGGAATAAAATTTGATGTGGAAACTGATCAATAAGGTTGAGAACTTCTTCAGGAGGCCCTTCTGCTAAGGCTTGCCCTCTATGGATCAGAACCATTCGTGTTGACATTTGATCGAGTTCATATAGAATATGACTCGAAATCAATACAGTTACCCCCTCTCGGTTCAATTCTGACACAAGTTGCTTCATCTCACGCCGACCCAATGGATCAAGCCCCCCGAATGGTTCGTCCAAAATTAATAAATCAGGATGGTGAACAATAGCTGCTGCCACTTTAAGACGTTGTTTCATGCCTTTTGAATATGATTTGATACGTTTTCCTTTAACGGCAAGTCCTACTTTCGCTAATGCTTCCTTAGCAGCGGTTTCTGCTTGTTCCCGAGGAAGTATCAACTTAGCAAGAGATGAAACAAATTGTTTGCCTTTCATCCATGGATAGAGATCCTCATGTTCGGAGACATATCCAATTCTTCTTTTTAATACACTATTATTGATAGGACTTTCATCAAACACCCGAACTGTTCCCGTATCAGACCTAATTTCTCCCATAATGAGTTTAAGTGTCGTTGATTTTCCAGCACCATTAGGCCCGAGAAAACCTGTCACCCCAGTTTTTGCAGTCATAGTCAAGCGAGAAACAGCCACTACATCACCAAATGATTTTGAAACCTCTTGTAGTTCAATCATTTTGAATGCCTCCAATAAACCTGATAGACGACAATTAGAAACCCAAGCAAAATGTAGAGACCTAGTACTCCTAGGATCATCCAGCTTTCAATCCCAATACCATCAGTCAAATTAATTGTCTGAAGGCCTCTAAAAGAGTTATAATCGATTTCAGTTGTTCCAATCAAAATGTAGGATGTTAATAACAGAAGAGTGAGCACATCAAGAAATATTTCAAAACCAGCGCTGTCTCCTGAGAACGTTAAGGAGCTAATAATCATATTACTTGTAAACATAAGCATAAATGTTGTTAACCCAGCATACAATCGTCGATTTGTAATAGAAGAAAAAGCAAGGATAATAGCTGAATATGTAATCGTAATAATCTCTGTAAATACAATTACGTGTACTAAAATTGGTAAAGCACTTACTATATCGATATTCCCGAGGCCAACTACCAACAAGAAGAACTCAAAAACATAAGGGAATGTAAGCATTATATTACCGAAGATAATGAATGCCAGGAATTTTCCAAGTACATATTCATGTCTTTCTAACTTACTGTAATAAATTTCAGTTGTTTGATTAGAAATATCGTCAGCTATGAGCCCTGACCCCATCATAACTAAGAGAATCAGTATGAATATACTAGTCCCTCCAAAGTTGAATTCAGCACTTGTGTCATCTCCAGTTTCCACAAAAAAAGATATTCCGAAACTAACTATTCCCCGTACCAATGCAAGAAGATTATTTTCTAACAAGTCATTAGTAGTGAGATCAGGATTCATAGAAAGCATCAAATCTCTAGTGAAAAGTAGAAACATGTTTTCTAACACAAAAGTAAATATCAAGAATCCTATCAAAACTTTGACAGCTTTAGAGCGTTTCCATTCATGAATCCACCATTGCCATGCAATTGCCCATAATCTATAGATTCGCCCACGGCGGGTACCATCAAAAGGTCGAAAAGCGAATTTTCTAACGTACACATCTGAACTTGTAGTTGGTTCACTCATTGAATCTGAACCTCCTGTTCTTTAAATAAGCTCACAAAAACATCCTCAAGACTTCTCGACCGACTCCCCAGATATCGAATATCGATTCCCAGCTGATGTGCAGTCGTAAAAATCTCTTTTTCAATATCAGGGGCTTTTTCAACCTCAATAAATGCCCCATCAGTCCATACTTTCACTCCATTAGCTTCAAGTGTTTCTAGGAACTTTTCACTCTCTGATTTCACTTTTACACTCACAGTTGAACGCTGATTAGCGGTCAATTCCCGTATATTTCCTTGAGCGAGGATTCTTCCTTCTGATACAACCAAAACATAATCAGTAGTTTGTTCAACGTCTCGAAGAAGATGTGAACTTAAAATTACGTTTTTTCCTTCATCTTTCTGCAAATTTCGAATCAGTTCAAGCATCTGAACGCGCCCTGATGGATCCAATCCATTGGTTGGTTCATCACAAATAATAATTTCGGGATCATGAACTAAGGCAACAGCTAGTTTGACTTTTTGCTTCATACCCAATGAAAAAGTGTCTAATTTTCTGTATCTTTCTTCTCCTAGTCCGCAATAGAAAAGCGAATCGCTAGCTCGTTGCTTACTCTCAGGATAAGATAATCCATTCATGCGTCCGCAAAATGCCACAAAACTCATTGCAGTAGCATCAGGAATGAAAGATGTGTTAAATTCGGGGATGTATCCGATACGATCTCTCACCTGATTGATTTCACGGCGGATATCATATCCTAGCACCTGTGCGTTACCTCGGGTTGGCCGTATGATACCAAGTAAGGTCCTGATGAGAGTAGTTTTACCCGCTCCGTTTGGTCCAAGGAACCCAACTCCACCAGCAGGAACATTCACTGAAATATCTTCAATACCTCGAATTTTTCCGTAATATTTTGTCAATGAATCTGTGGCTATTATTTCAGCTTGCATCATCATCTCACTCTTTTTTCGACGAATTAACAGCTATATGAAAAGTAAGTTCATCTTATTTTTTAAGATAAAGATAGAGGCAGATAAAATCCGCTAAAAAGCATCTTTGTAAAAATTAAGATTTAACACATTGACGAATCCTTCTTGATCCACTCCTATCCCCCTTATACAAACTCGGAGCATAAGATTCAGTCATTTATCTTCCTGCAGAGGATTTCCACAATTCGGGCAAAAATTCGGTCTAGTAAATACAGGAACACCTCTCTGTCTGATTTGAGTGATCCGATGTAATGGAATGCCATCTGTCTGTCGTCGCTCCATGAATTCATCAAATGAAAGCTCAATATATTCATCAAAATCTCGAAATATAATTGAAAAATCTTGACGAATTTCTGATCCATACTGGATCCGTGATAACCACTCTCTGATTTCCCCTTTTTTTGTCATTTCCCATATCCTTCTCTTTTATCGGTTACCAGAAAAAGTAGCAAATATTAAATAAGTAGAATGCTTTTATTTTGAACCTAAGAAGAATATTGGGGATGAACCCATCATTTAGATGGGCCACCCCTCATCTACCTTCTACTCTAGGGAAATAGGAGGATCAACAAAAGTGTGTTGATAGTTATGATATAGGAAACAGGGATTTTTAAACATACAGATTGTGGCAATCATAAAAAAATGGTATAATGATTCCTGTAATTTGAAGATAATCTAAACTACTTCCAGAAGGGAATGGTCATTACAAGCATAGAAATTACTAATTTCAATCAAGATCTTCAATTTTCTCCAAATGAAAGTAATCTCCTGATGATAATTCATGACGGATTAGGAAGAAATGTTATCAATTCGCTTTGTGGAGGGAATGGCAAATGTGGGAAGTGTCGAGTTAAAGTCTCTGTTAAATTATCAAGTAATCAAGATGTTTCTGAAGGAATTAATTTCCCAACTGAGAATGAACACCGATTATTAGGAAACTCCATCGATAAAAATATTCGCTTAGCCTGCCAGGTAATACCGAAGGGCAAGGATTTAAAAATCACAATCTTGGACTTAAGTGAGTTCCAAGACAGTATCTTCAAGATCCAAGATTCCTTTAGTGATTTCAAGTTAAATTTTCCATTTAATCCTAGAATCTCTAGCCATTCACTATTTATCCCGTCTCCTTCTTTGGAAAACGCTCATGACGATTTTTCTCGTTTATCAATGGTTATACAGACTATAGCTTTAACTCCACTAAAACCCAAAATTTTGTCTCAGCTTGCTTATATTCTTCGAGAAAATGATGGGAATATTCATGCAGTTATTGATGCCCAAAAGAACAATATTGTTAAACTAAAATTACATATATCCTCTATTCTCGGAACTGTTGTAGATGTAGGGACTACTTCAATTGTTGTTACTTTAATCGATCTTGAAACGGGAATTATTCTTGGTGCCGATTCTATGATTAATCCACAAATTGAATTCGGCAGAGATATAATGAGTCGTTTATCCTATGCGTTAACATCATCTTCGAATCAACAGCGCTTACAAGAGAAAGTCTTCAACGGAATATCGAAATTATTGACGAAACTTACTTCTTCAACAAAGTCATCCCTCGAGGACATTTATGAAATAGTGGTCGTTGGAAACTCAGCAATGCACCATTTATTTTTAAATTTACCAGTTATCGGATTATCTCGTGCACCCTTCGTACCAGTAATTTCAAAAACAATTTCTTTCTTTGTTAAAGACATAGATAAATCCCAAACCCTCAATATCCCATCCCAGGCAATTGTTACTATGCCACCGTTAATTGGTGGATTTATTGGTTCTGACGCCGTGGTAGACGTTCTTTATACTGGTTTTGATCAAAAAAAAGGCGTCAACTTGTTAATTGATTTCGGTACGAATTCGGAGATTATCCTTTCGAAAGATAATAACCTCTATGCCGCATCAGTAGCCGCTGGTGGTGCTTTTGAGGGACAACACATATCTTGTGGTATGCGAGGAGTGGCAGGAGCTATTGAAAAATTCCTAATTGAGAAAGGTGAGTACAAATTTCACACAATTCAGTCAATTAAGCCAAAAGGAATATGTGGAACTGGTATTATTGACATTTTAGCTCAATTATTACTTCATGAACAGCTAGATCATCGAGGACAACTCTTTACTGCCTCTGGAGAAAAAACTAAGAAATTAATCCTCGTTCCTGCTGAAGAAACCAGCAATAATCAAGAAATTTACTTGACACGAAGTGATGTTGAAGCAATACAGAAAGCAAAAGCAGCTACCCTGGCAGCTGTACAGACGTTAACCAATCATCTTAACATAGAAATAGAAAATATCGACTCAGTCCATATTGCCGGAGTATTTGGTTCAAAGATAAACATAGATAGTGCAAAGGTCATTGGCTTGTTACCGAACTTAACAAACGATCGTTTTATAATTCAAGGGAATACAGCAGAAAAAGGAGGAAGGACATTTTTATTGTCCATGGAGGCTCGTATCAGAGCTAGTACTATTGCTACGACTGTTGAACGACTTGAGCTTACACGATTTTCAAAATTTCAATCTTTTTTTACAGAGGGATTATTTTTTCCAAAAACTACAATCTAGGTTAGAATAAAGAAATGAGAAATATATGTTAAGGAGATAATCATGCGTGGTTTAAAAAATAAAAGAGTTCTCATAACTGGTGGGGCAAGGGGAATCGGTGCAGCAACAGCAGCACGATTCTTAGAGGAAGGTTCACGCGTTGTTATATTAGATATTAATGATCTGGCTTGCCAACGGATCAAAGACAAGTTACCAGCATTGAGTGGCACCATTGAAGCTGATGTCTCGAACCACGAATCTGTTGCTCATGCTTTCAACGAATTAGACGAACTATTTAATGGAATAGACATCTTGATTAACAATGCTGGAATTAGTATTAGGCATCCCTTCATGGAGATAACTCCAGAAGACTGGCTTAGGATAATGGATGTGAACCTGAATGGCATGTTCTTTGTAGCCCAACAAGCAGCCAGGAGAATGTTAACAAATGGTGGAGGAGTCATCCTGAACATGGGTTCGACTAATGGTATGAGGGGTTATCCTTTTTATGCTGATTACAATGCCTCAAAAGCTGGTGTCATCGAACTTACGCGCTCAATGGCTCTAGAATTAGCCCCTACAGTCCGTGTAAACGTTATATGCCCTGGGTACATCCTAACACCGATGCAGGAGGCTGAATATACAGCGGAAATGCTACGTGAATGTGAAAGAGAAATCCCCTTAGGTAGACTTGGTAGTCCAGAAGAAGTGGCTGCTCTCTTTGCTTTCCTTGCCTCTGATGATGCAAAATTCATTTCTGGACAATCCTTTGTGATTGACGGCGGTGAGATTACTGGAGGAGTAGCTAGTATATAGTAAAAATTAAAGAAAATGCTCAATATTTGGATGTTACATCATGTGTAAATACTGTTATGAACACACACGTAAAGTTTGGTACCTTCAAAAGGAATCTTATGATATTCGTTCAAGGAAATTTCTTAAGATTCTTCCTGGACGATTTCGTGAACTTTGGTACAATTTTTATTCTCCAAAGTTACAAGGGTTTGTCGATGGAGCAACGACAGATATCGCAGAGTCAGGTGCAGCAGAACGAAAACCTTATACTGGTTTGAAGAAGACATTTTATAACTATTTTGCTCGAAATTTTCTCGGTGGACAGGTTGTTACTTCTCTTGATGAAATGATTCAAGTTATTGACAACGCTCAAGATGTTTATCTCTCCTATTGCTCCTGTAAAAAATCTGGAGGTGGTGGAGTAGATTTACGATGTATTTTTCTGAATCATAACGCCACATTCAACCGAAAAAAGCACATGAAAGGAAAAGGACAAGGGGAATATATCGATGTAGATGAAGCTAAGGAAATGGTTATTGAAAAACGAAAATTAGGGCATTATGGGACGATTTTATGGGGATTAAGACCAAAGGTTGATTGTATCTGTAACTGTGACCAATTTTGCGCTGGCCTTTACACTCCAGAAATCAGATGGGGACTTTTGCCATCTTTTACGATATGTCAGGTAGTTAATGCTGATAAGTGTGATCCTGATTGTGATATCTGCATTCAAACATGCTATGCAAAAGCTATTGATAAGCAATTTGATAACCAAATTCAGATAGATCAAGAGAAATGCATTGGATGCAATTTATGCGTTGAACGTTGTCCATATGGTGTTTTTGAGAGTATGCCTAGAAAAATATACTATGACGCTGCAATAGGGAAAAAAGTAGAAATGAAGGAAGAAGAATCATTCTAATTGGACATCAACATTGATCGGAACTTCATTTATTACCGCGTTAGTTGCAACACAGAGATTTTTAAAAATTCTAACACAACGTGTTTTCTTTTTCATCTTAATCGATGAATCCCATTTCGGGATAATATCCACATCGATCTGAGCTATTCGTTGATAACCTTCTTCATTTTGAGTTAATGTACATGTCGCTATTGTTTCCATATGATCAACTGGAATTCTAGCTTTGTTCAAACACAACGTTAAAGAAGCTGATAGACAGCTAGCGACTGCAGCAATTAAGACTCTGGACGGGTTGGGATATTTATCTTCCCCGCCAACCGTCTTTTCCTCATCAAACAATAATTCAGGAAATAATTTATCAAAGGTTGTCGTGAATTGCACTGGACCCGTCTTTTTTAAACTGATTGTAAAGGATTCATCCAATAAATAATTCCTCCTATAGAATTTCTTAAATTGTGAGATCATATTTTTTATTAGTCATAAGTAGATGAGATAAAGTTTCTTTTATAAGTTCCTTTAAATTTGAGACCGTTGTTTCCTTTTTGTTTAGGAAAATAAATAAAAAGAGTTCAACAGCGAGCAACAACATTATTCACAAGTTTTCACTAGCAGGAAAGTATCCTCAAAACGATTTTGTTAGAGTGACTTTTTTTCTTCATTAAAATATTTGCTTAAATCAAGTGTTTTTACAATTTTTTGGTGGATAACTGATGAGTGTTATAACAAAAACCGCAATTATTACAGGAGCTTCCAAAGGTATCGGAAAAGCTATCAGTTTAAAGTTTGCTGCAAATAATATTAATGTAATCTTAGTTGCAAGAAATAAAACGCAATTAAAACAGGTACAAGATGAGATTAAGGAAACTAGTCAAGCTAAATCTTTAATTGTACCCACGGATGTAACCAATGAAGAACAAGTGAAGGTTTTAGTTCATAAAACAATTGATCAATTTGGAAAAGTTGATATTTTAGTAAATAATGCAGGTGTGGCGCGATTCAAACGAGCTGATGGATTTACATTAGATGATTACCACTATATGTTCGATGTCAACGTCAAGGGGGTTTTCCTCGTTACCAAATACGTTGTTCCAGACATGGTGGCTCGGGAATCAGGCCAAATTATCAATATTGCAAGTATAGCTGGAAAAAGTGGATTTAAAACAGGAACATTGTATGCTGCATCTAAACATGCCGTTGTAGGCTATACTTGGTCGCTAAGAGAGGATCTCAAGGAATACAAGATTAAAGTATCTGTTGTGTGTCCAGGTAGTGTAGTTACAGGTTTTGGAGGAAAGAAAACTGAAAAAGTAGACTGGAGTATGGAACCTGAAGATGTAGCTCATGCTTGTTACTATCTAGTTTCTGAATCGGATAATGTGAATACTGCAGAGATTATTATCAAACCTAGATTTAACCCAAGAAAAATTGATTGGGATTTAAGAACCTGATTCATACTGATACGTCTTGTATCATCACCTTTTGGTTAGTTACTATTCTATCTATATAAATCAGACACAGATATGAGGATATACCTAATCCGCACTAAATCAATAAGGGGTCAAACTAAACGATCTCTTTCTGATGTATGAACAAAGAAAGAGAGTAGGAGGATAAATAATATGTCAGAAAGAGTCAACTTCCAAGTAAATCACAAAGTTGAATTTTCACCTGAAGAAGACAGGTTTATCAGGGCAAGACAGAAAGGACCTCGTCAATGGATTATCGCTCATATGCTTGTTGGGTCTAATAAACTTATTGTGCTAGCTATCTTCATAGGAACCATTTTAACTGCAATAATGAATTCAGGTTTAATGGTGATCATAGGAATAGCTTTAGATGAATTTACAAAAGGCGAGGGTTCAAATTTATTGACTTACGCTCTTTTATTTGTTGTCTTTGCGGTTGGTTCTCCAATTCTTAATTTGATAGCAAACATTATTCGAGAAACGCTGGCACAAAGAATGGAGAAGGAGGCACGTCACGAATTTTATGTCAATTTACTTGGAAAAAGCCAATCGTTCCATGATTCTCAACGTATTGGAGACCTCATGGCAAGGGCAACTAATGATGTCCGTATGTTAAATTTTATGATTAGTCCTGGCCTTTCTTTAATATTTGAATCATTTATGAATTTGATTACACCAATAGTGTTTATAGCAATTTTCTACCCTTCAGAACTCTTATTAACTCCCTTTCTATTCACAATACTCTTTTTAATTACTTTAAGAGGATATACTAGAAAACTTGGACCTGTTAGTGACCAATTGCGATTTGAATTTGGTCAAATGAATACTATTCTAAATGAGACTCTTTCAGGCATAGAAGTTGTTAAGGGGAGTACATCAGAAGAATACGAAATGAATCGCTACCTTACCAATGCTCAAGGTTATCGGGATGCTTTTGTGCTTCAAGGAAAGATCATGGCTAAATATATACCGCTATTATTGATTGGGCTTGCAATAACTCTCGGATTAGGACATGGAATATTACTTTTCTTTCAGGAACAAATGACTGTTGGAATGATTATATCCTATGTCGGATTAATCTCCAATCTGAGGTTTCCGACATTTATATCCATCTGGGTTTTTGCATTAATCAAATTGGCACTATCTGGAGCCGAACGTTTGCTTGATATCATGGAAAAAGAATCTGATATAGATGAGAATATTCAAGGAGTAGAAAAAACCATTAATGGTTTAATAAAATTTGAAAACGTCTCATTTAAATACCCAGGATCTAATAATGAGGTTTTATCAGCTGTTAGTTTTGCAGTAGCTCCTGGACAAACAGTAGCTATAGTAGGTACAACTGGATCTGGAAAAACAACACTTACCAAATTACTTTCGCGATTGTATGACCCAGACGGGGGACAAATATTAATTGATGGAATGAATATCAAAGAATGGAAATTAGAGTCATTAAGAAATCAGATTTCTTATATCGAACAGGATACTTTCCTATTTTCAGATAAAATAGCAGAGAATATCTCATTTGGCCAAACTAGTTCTCTCGATGAAATTAAGAAAGTTGCTAAAGAGGCCCAAGCAGACACCTTCATTGAACAATTACCCAATGGTTATGAAAGTGAAGTTGGAGAACGTGGAGTTCAATTAAGTGGAGGGCAGAGACAGCGCATTGCTATAGCTAGAGCCTTTTTAACTGACCCAAGAATTTTAATATTAGATGATTCAACTTCTGCGATTGACTCGGAAACTGAAGACAAAATCCAAAGAGCAATGACAAAAATACTTTCTGGTAGAACTACTTTCCTAATTACTCACCGATTAAGTCAAATCAGATGGGCTGATCTAATCCTTGTAATGAAAAGAGGAGAAATAATAGCTAAAGGAACCCACGCGAAGCTTTTGAAAACATCAGAGGAATACAGGAAAATTTTTGTAAAAAGATTCGATCTAGATGAAAAAGTATTACTAGAGGAGGCGGTGGTTTAATGGGATTCGGGATTGGATTAGGTGCTGAAGAATATGATAGATTCTATAAAGACCGGGATCTGGTCAAGCGTGTATTACGATATTTTTCTCCCTATAGGAACATTATGATTATAGTTATAGCTTTCGTGGTTATGCAAAGTATAGCAAATTCCTTAATACCGATTATCTCAAGGGAAGCAATAAATAAGCTTGAAGTGACAACAAATATCACAGAACAACAATTTTACGTCTTATTTTTAATAATAATAACCTTAATATTAAATTCTCTTGGATGGGGATTCAATTATGTGCGACAATCTTATAGTGCTCAAGTGATCGGAGATGTTGTTCTCAATTTACGTCAAGACGTTAATTCTGCAGTTTTAAATCATGACATGTCTTTTTTTGATAAGTATCCCACAGGGAAAATCGTTTCAAGGATCAACACAGATTCCCGAGACTTTGGTCAAACAGCGAATCAACTAATGATGACTGCTTCATCTTTACTCCTCGTTTTTATTATGTTTGGAGTTATGTTTAGCATAAATGCCTCTTTAACAATAGTTGTTCTTACACTAGTCCCTTTAATCTTTCTTATCACATTGGGCTTCAGAAAAATGGCTAGGAGATTGACATTGTTAGGACAACGGGCACTCGCAGTGGTTAATGCATTTGTACAAGAATCATTTTCAGGAATTCAAATAGCAAAGACTTTTCGGCAAGAAACCAAACTATATAGTAAATTTAAAGATGTGAATAATCAATCCTATATTGTTAACAGAAAAAGAGCATTTTTGTTTAACTTTCTTTTTCCTGCATTAAGCACCATTCAAGGAATTGCCTTAGCTCTTCTCATCATTATGGGAGGTAGCGCAACTTTGAGTGGCGATCTTAAAGCAGGTGATTTTTACCTTTTCTTACAAAGCTTACAACTTTTCTTTTTCCCACTTTTCACAATTGCCTCCTTTTGGCCAAGTTTTCAATCAGGATTGGCAGCTTCAGAACGAATATTTGCCCTGATTGACACACCTCCTGCTGTTATTCAAAGAAAGAATATATATCCCGAGAAAATAGATGGGAAAATCACATTTAACAATTTAGAATTTTCATATGTTAAAGGAAAAGATGTTTTAGACCAAAAAGAACTGATAAATAATGAAAAGAAAGGGAAAACTATCAGTGCTAAGGTTTTTGATGGATTCTCTTTACAAGTTAAACCAGGTGAATCACTAGCAATAGTAGGACATACGGGGGCTGGAAAATCTAGTCTAGCTAAGTTACTTACACGATTCTATGAATTTCAGGCAGGAGACATCTTAATAGATGATCTAAGTATCCGTGATTACGATTTGAAAGCATATAGAAAGCACATTGGAATCATCCACCAAGTACCTTTTCTTTGGGGTGATACACTGGAAAACAATGTAAAATATGGTAAGCAGGAAGCTACTCGTGAAGAGGTACTTTGGGCTTTAGAACAAGCTGGAGGGGCAAATTGGGTTGAAGATTTACCACAAGGCCTTGAAACAAATATCCGAGAAAGAGGAGCACTGCTTTCAATGGGACAACGACAACTTGTGGCTTTAGCTCGAGTATTACTTGAAAATCCTTCTGTTCTAATTTTAGATGAAGCAACTGCTTCTGTGGATCCATTCACTGAGACAAGAATTCAGGAAGCTCTTGAAAAAACGATTGAGGGAAGAACCAGTATCATTATTGCTCATCGCTTATGGACTGTAAGGCATGTGGATCGTATAATTGTGTTGGACCACGGAAAAATTGTTGAAGAGGGGAATCATGACGAGTTAATGCAATTAGAAGGGCTTTACGCGAAGCTCTATGACACATACTTCCGTCATCAATCACTCGAATATATTGAGAAAGCGAAAGAATTCAAAAATCTAAATTAACCTGTTTTTTTAAGCAACGATTATTTTTGGTCTCCTCTCAATGAAGACAAAACCACCAAAAGTAAGAACCGTTGCAATCGTCGCCAGGATCATTATGTCGGTGTAACTTCCACCAGCAGAAGTGATAATTAATGCGATAAATGACCCGATAAGACTAGCTACAGGTAGAATGCTAGTAATTATCCCTGCAGCTGTTGATTTGTCAAACAGACTCTTTTCAACGGAAAATCGCAGTGTTCCAACGTAAAGAAGCGCCCAAGATAATCCAAGTATGATTTGTAAGGGGATAATTCCCCAAAAATTTTGGGGAATTGTAAACGAAATAAAGCTGATACTGGAAAATATCAATCCTAAGGTTACCATTTTTTGACTATTCATTTTGTCAGTATATTTGGTCATTATGACCGCTTGTGTACCTGCATTAGTGAATTGGATAACACCTACCCAGAAAGTGTCAGCCCCCAATTCCTCTATTAGGAATAAAGACCAAAAAACCCATATTGCTGAAGCAAAACTGTGCCTAATAACCAGAGCTAGATAAATTTCCTTTCGTTCCCAAAAAACTGTGAGTACCGAATCTTTATATCTTTTAGAGTCAGTTTCCTCTTCTTTGAGAGTAAGTGCAATAATAGCTGCCACAATGAATGCAAGAGAAGCAAAAACAAATATTCCTTCTACCCAGAATAACCCTATTATACCACTGACAAGAACCCCTATAGCCCATCCTAAAGAACCGTATGCTGAAAAGTTCCCAATCTTATCTCCTTTGTCTGAAACTAATGCAACGAGTGCAGGAGCAAACATTCCTAATCCTAAGCCACTGAGGCCTCTAAAAAGCACGAACTCAAATTTAAATGGGATAACTTGGCCAAAAATTGTAATTGCTGCAGCGATTGACCCGATTACAACGAATATTTTTCTTACCCCAATTAAATCTGAAAGCCTCCCAGATATAACACCACTACTGAAAGCAACCATCCCATAGAGAAATGCAGCGAAAGCGATTTCAGGATCAGTAAGACCAATCTCATGGCCCCAATAAGGGATATATGTAAATACTGAAAGCGTTGCCAAATTAGCAAGAAACTGGATTATACCCTCTTTGGAAAGCATGATTAAACAGATCACTGGAATTTTTTTGTAGAAACTGAAGAATTTTAGTCAGAAATTCTTGAGAAAGACCGTTAAAGGACTAAACTTGAACATTATATGAATAATACCCAAGGAGAAAATGAATTATATACCTTAAGCGAAATTTTTATTTAACTTGACCCTATAAAATAATTGTTTCACCTTTTTCCTTTATAATTCAGTGTTATTTCCCCTCTCTCAATATTTGAACCGATGGACATTGAGTAAAAATGGTAGTGGATAAAGGATACGAAAAAGCTGCTCATTTGTATGACTTATTCGACACCAAAGACAACGTTGACTTTTATTTTAAATATGGAAAAGGGACTCGTGTGATCTTAGATATTGGTGCTGGTACTGGAAGAATCGCGATTTTCTTAGCAGAGAGGGGAGTCAAGGTTGTTTGTATTGAACCATCTCCTGCAATGCGAAAGGAATTTCTTAAAAAACTTAGGAACCGTCCTGAACTCACAGATAAAATTACATTGATAGCTGGTGATGTACAAACTTTCAAATTGGCCGAAACTTTCCCAGCTGCATTTCTTTCTGGTAGTTTTGACCATATCCCAAACAATGAGAGAATCACATCGTTTCAGAACATTAATCGTCATTTAAAACTTGAGGGGAAACTTATTTTTGATATTTATATTAGTGGTATGAAGGATTCTCCGTTATCGCTTATCAATAATGTCAAAAGAGGAGATTATGAATATAAAAGGTTAATTGGAACCAAAATTCTTCCAAATAACACAATAGATGTGCTACTTTGCTATGAGACCTATAAACAAGGAAAATCAATTGAAAAGATTGAACAACGGTCATTAGCATTTTCGACAACCCGAACCAAAGTCCACCAATTATTAGAGAAAACGGGGTTTCTAATCCAGAAAGAATTCAGTGATTATCACTTGTCACCCTTCAAAGAGGGAGATTCACTATTAATAATAGAAGCTATCAAAAGCAAATAAAGATTTCTTAAATATTGGTGTTTCTTGCTATTAGAGTTCAAGAAATTCAAAATTTCTAAACCCTAAATTCTTAACAAGAGTTTTATCAATTAGTTCTTCTCCATAAAAATTATGGGCATGGCCACATAGGAAGAGTTCTGGTTTATTCTTTGAAATCAAGTCCCTGAAAAAGGCAATACCAAGATGTGTCCCATCATAATGAGCATCAAGAACTTCAAGAGGAGGATTATGAGCTAAAATAATGTCCGAAGGAGGGGAAGTTCGCACATGTTCTTTGATTTCTTTGATATACTGACCCCATATACTCTCAAATCCAGGTAAACTCCAATCGTCGCTGTGAAATCCAGTTGGAACATAAGGGATACCAAAAATGTTCTTGGTTCCAAGGTTAATTCTCTTCAAATTAATACAAATACAATTTTTCAGTCTTTTTGACTTCTCAGAGAACGAAGGAACATCTAAATCATATTGCTCTATTAAGAAATCAGGAAAATACTCGCGATTACCAGTGACGTAATAAATAGGTTTTTTAAGATCATTAAAGACGTTTAAGGTCTTAATAGAAGATTCTATTAATAACTCAAGAGCTTGGGTCATTTTTTTAGAAGAGAACATCTGGTTTTTTTCTTCAACAGAACGTGAAATGAGTGATTTTACAAAAAATTTCCATATTGGTTCGCTAGTATCAAAATATTCAGAAAAATCGCCAACTAATAGATACATTTCAGCAGGAGGAACTTCTTTTGGTACCCCATGTAAATCCCCGAAAATGCAGACTTTCATTGAATCATCTGGTAGAATTATTCGATGGTGAAATAGAGTCTTCGATTGTTTTTTCCTTTGTTCACTAGTTTTTTAATAGTTATTTTGCCAATTTCCTTTAATGATTGAATATGACACCCTCCATCAGGTTGACGATCAAAGTTCTTAATATCAACAATCCTAAGATTCTTGATACCTTTAGGAATCCCCATTGCTAGCTTTACTAGATCAGGATCTTTTTCCACTTCTGATCGCGCAAGGTAATATACTTCCACAGGATGATCCTCTTGGATAATTTCGTTACTTTTTTCTACCTGTTCTTCAATCAATGAACGATCAAAGTGTTCAAGATTAAAATCGATTCTTCCTTGATCAATAGACGCAATATCGTTACCTGTGATTTTTGCACCGAGATTTTTATAGAAAGCACCACTTAAAACGTGAGCACAGGTGTGATACCTCATCAATTTATAGCGTCTTTCCCAATCTAATGTTCCAGTGACTTTATCTCCTGTTTGAAGTCCTTCTTTGTTAACTTCATGAGATATCTTTCCTCCAAACTTCCCAACGTACACAACATTAAAAACCTCGGATCCTCTGGTAAGAGTTCCCTCATCGTTTGCAATCCCTCCAGATTTAGGATAGAACGCAGTTTGATTTAAAACTACATATTTACCATCCGTTACAGAAGCAACTTCTGCCTCAAATTCTTTTAGCAACATATCATCTAAATAGAGTGCTTTAGCCATTTTTTTCCCGTCATAGGTCAAGTTATTTTATTCTAATATTAATTTTCCCTGAATTAACAAGCAATATCGTCTATAATTAATTGTTTGAAGATAATTAATTATTGGTTTCATCTTTTGAATCCGTTCCAAGATGAAAAGGAGCAAAACCTGGACAACCAGTTGACATTATATAGGTACAATTCTGACATTCAATCCACATGTCTTTTGATCGGATTCGATTTATTCCTATACCTAAATACAATCCAAAACCTAATATGAATTGAATCGAGCCAATCAATACATGTGGAGCTTTTACTATGGATAGCAAACCAATAGCAACACCAATACCTAGTAACCATCGAAATAAAAATCTAAAACTCTTTTGTTCAGAAGAAAAAAAGGGGATTTTAATTAACTGGAAAATAGTTGGGAGTAACAATACTGTAGCAATACCAACTAAAGTAAACCAATCAAGTTGAAACACTCTCCCAATCATGATGATTAAAACACCAATTAATACGCCAGTATAAAATCCTGTACAACCTAAACAAAGAATTATACCACAGACACGAAAAGTATGAGATTCAAATTGCCAACATAGCGGATGGTGGGCTAAGGTAAGTTTAACAAATCCCTTTAACCGTTCTTTTTTCATGAAATTACCTGTAAAAGGTGAATAAGGGAGATGCTTTTTTAATAGCAACTATTAATCTAATATCTATATATAATAGAGTAAAGACAGTAGAAATAATAAAATTCCCAATATTTTGAAACCAAGGTTTCCCCAAAAGGAATCCCAATCCAAAAACCCTTTAACACGAAAAATCCCTATCCATACTCCACCATGATTAAAAGCATCAACAAAAGAATGAATAAAGATAGCTCCAAAGATTGAACCAATAAATACAACTAATAGGGACCCGATTATCGGTAAATCTTGGATGAAAACTAAAAAGAATAACGGAATACCATATAATAAATTATGTGTTCCTTTTCCACGGTGTGGCACAATTTGATTAAATGTGACTCGTGCAATTTTTTGATCCTGATCGGGTAATCGAGAAAAAACTGGGGTAATCAAGAATGTACCAACTCCCCAAAGGATTATTGGCGTTTTGAAGACACCTAACAACATACTGACAAACCCAATCCCGAAAAAAACATGAGTCAAACCTCTCATATTAGATCCCAAGTATTTCTTCTAATCTTGAAGTGTATTGGTTTTAGAGTTTAGGTCATAATTCAGTAATACTCTATTCTAACATTGTGGTTTTCTATTAAATACTCGTGAAATTCTATCATTCCGATCGATAAAATGGGAATATTTTAAATAGCCCTGTTTTACTGAAAAGTTCTTTATTACATACATAACAATGGAATTGCCCAAGATTACATTGTGAATGCTCAATATGTAATCGTACATCTCTAATTCGAACAAATGGTTTACCACACCATTCACAAAAATAGTCCTCTGAAGGGAGAGTCCCTAAGATCATTTTTTGTTGCTCTTCGCTTAATATCTTTGATCCACCAATATATGACGCCTTTAATGGAAGTATATGATTTGTAATTGGAAATAAATTTATGAAACAAGTATTCTCAAAGAATTTTATTGCTACATTCAATTCATTTCATGGGTATTTATAGTAACATCCGCATTTTATATCAACATATCATTTTTTTGTTGGAATGAATCGTGGATTTTATGGAGATTGGGATAAAGGTATGAAAGTGAGAAATGGTCTCTTCTTAGATGCTAAAAACAGTCTCTTAAAACTATATGATCCAAAAAGACAACAAAAAATGAAATTAACTCTTCACAAACCTTGGTATTACTTTCCTTTCACACAAGTTAATTATTTAACCCCTATTCGTATAATTAATCCATTTTTTGTTGATAATAATGAATATGAGACAACTCCAGATACTCTTATCCTACTTAATCCTGACATTTTAATAAATTCACAAGCAATCGCTAGTGCAAGTGCCTGTTCTCGTAGAGCTTTTATTGAATTCATCACAGGGGAATCAAAACCAAATCTTCCTATGATTCGTGGATCCATCATTCATGACGCATTTTCTGCCATAGTGTCAAAAAAAAGGTCAGTTTCCGAAGCCCTCAAAGAGGGGTTTGAGAAATTTGCCTTTCCACTTTCATATTTATCAACCAATCTCAAAGAACTGGCTACAGATATCACTCCAGTTTTACGAGGGCTAGCACAATCAGC
Organism: Candidatus Hodarchaeota archaeon; assembly: GCA_016840285.1. Next base: position 51,279 of record JAEOSR010000138.1, read on the forward strand.
ACCTACTTTACAAGAAAACAATACTGTACCAGAAATGACTTTTCTGTCTCCCCTCTTTGGGCTCATGGGCCGACTAGATTACTGGTCACCCAAAGAACTATATGAGCTAAAAACAGGTAAAATTCCAGAAACCAACACTTGGTTTTCAGATCTCATGCAGACTGTTATCTACATGCATGGGTTAACCCCCACTCCCAAAGCTGTTTCAAAATCTTCTGTAATATACTCTGGTGAGGGTGCACCTGTTTTTCGGCAAACAACCATCAATCTAGACTTATTACAAAGGATCCACATGGCACGGAACTATTGTTACTTGGTTCAATTTGAAGGTTATATTCCACCAGAGACAGAAACCAAAATTTGTTCTCACTGTTTTACCCGTGACACATGTATGTCTATTTCTAATTTTTTAAAGGAACATAAGTCCTCTTCCTCAAAATCTTATCAGTATTTTGACCATTTCCTCTCATTAATCAGGCTAGAACATCTAAAAAACCGTCAAGATTTCTCATCACTTTGGAAACTTTCTTCTCAAGGACGGGTTAAAACTGGTAAAGCTATCAGGAAGATTAAGTTGACAAAGAAGGACGAAGAAATACATCACTATAACTGTCATAATTTTTCAGAATTGCGTCCTGGTGAACCAGTTATCTTAAGTCAAGGAAATCCCATTGTAGATGTCTCAACCATGGCAACTATCGTGTCAATTGAACGTAATAGGATTTCCTTAAGTAGTCAAAATGATTTACCTAGTGCTGCACATCTTGATGCATATTCTTCAGATTTTGCTTTCCGAAGATTAAACAAAAACCTTTATGATATAACTTTTGGTCTGAAAAGTCAACATAAAGCTCACAAATTTGTTATTTTAGGAAAAAAACCAACTTTTTCACCGCTAAAACCCCACAAATGGTCAGGTCTGGATGAGAACCAAGAGAAAGCAGTTCAGTTAGCTTTGAGTGCAAATGATTTTTGCCTTATTCAAGGACCTGCAGGGACAGGAAAAACCTATACGATTGCTAAATTAATTCAAATCCTCCGAAAAGAAAAGCAAAGAATACTTCTCTCAGCATATACCAATACAGCTGTTGATAACATCATTCTTCAATATCTTAAGCTTGATAAAGACGATCATACTCATAAAGAAGTTGTACGGCTAGGTGTTGAACAGGCAATGAGTCCTGAAGTTGTTAAATTCTCATTACAGCAAAAAAGGTTAAGCTATGACGATTTGTTAGAAACACCTATTGTAGCAGCAACCACAAGTACAATCAGTCGCACCCTATACGATGACCTTGATTTTGATACAGTGATTATAGATGAAGCATCACAGATGGCTGAACCTTTTGTCCTTTCAGCGTTAACTAAAGGTTCGCGATTCATCCTTGTGGGTGATGATAAACAATTACCTCCGTTAGTCCAGAGTTGTCAGGCTGAAAAACTAGGACTTGGTACAAGTTTATTTGAACGTTTGAGAAAACTCCACCCTGAAGCCAGTGTACTATTGCAGTATCAATATCGTATGCACGAAAGTCTGATGGATTTTAGCAATCGCTCCTTTTATAGCAACTGTGTTCGAGCAGCCTCACCTAGTGTTGCTACACAGCTGCTGTGGGATCTTTTACCTGATAATACGGAAGGCGTTTCAGACCCCCTCTTTCAAGTAATTTTAGATCCAAATCAACCGTTAGTATATGTTGAGGTTCCTTCAGAATTCGATCGAAAACGAAGGGTCAATATTAGAGAAGCAGATGTTATTAACACATTAGTGCAGTTTTATCTTCAACTGGGTATTCTAACAGATCATATAGGGATTATTGCTCCATTCCGAGGACAAGTTGCTAAAATTATCCGCAATGTTGGTATAGATTCAGGAATTACTGTAGATACTATTGATAGGTTTCAGGGATCGGATAAAGAACTAATTATGCTATCTCTTTGTACTCTTTCTCGTCCTCATATATTAGAGGATGAGCGCCGACTTAATGTGGCTTTAACCCGAGCTAAGAAAAAACTTATAATCATAGGAAACTGTCCAACAGAGCAATCGATTCCATTATTCCGAGATTTGTATACATTCATCCAACAAAACTATTCACTTGTCCGTCTAGCATCACCAGAAACCAGCTCAGAAATAAAAAAGGAAGTAACACGAGAACAGAGTATTGAAGTAGATATTTCTTTTCAATCATTAACTCCTGAAGATATTAACAGGGAATATGCACTGAAAATCAGTCATAATATCTGTGTTTTATGTCTAGAACCCGTAGGAAAAAAACATATGTTGCGATGTCCTATTTGTAACCAAGGCTATCATGATAATCATCTTCGAGAATGGCTGAGTACCAATGACACTTGTGTTACCTGTCAAACACGGATTCAGCTAATCAAATAATGAATATAATGAAAGAAGGGATCTGGTATCTACTTTGGACCTAAGATTCTTAAACCAATCCTTAAAAGCAGTTACAAAAAACTCAAGAAATTAAAGTCGAGGAAAGAAAAACCCGAATTGATGACCTGTTTGACTTTGATATTGAGGATTGATGTCCAAGGTTGTAACAATCTCAATGGTCATTTATCCTCTCTTACTTCAGAGACTTCTATGAAGTCAAAGCTAATCAATAAAGCAAAATATAAGGGCGAAAAATAAAGAAATGGATTCTCGTCAACGGAAGGATTTAGGTGCTTTTTATACTCCGTCTTACCTAGCGAAGTCATTGACGCAAGCAGCCATCAATCAGTTTCTAATAACACAAATAAATTCTCAAACTCATTCTAAATTTTCATCTCTCGAAGAAATGCTGAATACATCCAATGTATTGATTATTGAAAAATTAAAAAGAATTTTAGAAGAAATAAAAATCCTGGATGGATCTACAGGGGACGGGGAATTCTTGAAAGCGTGTTTAATAACTATTAAACCAATTAAAGAAAAAATCGATAATCTTTTGAGTATTGAAAGAGCATCTTCTGATATTCTTCTCAACATTTTACGCTCCAATCTTTTTGGAATGGAAATCGATTCGGAAGCTGTCTCAAGGTGTCACAAAACTCTCGGAACAGTTATTCACAATCGTAACCTACCATCTGAGAATAAGACTTTAAGTACTAATATCATTACTGGAGATTTTTTAGAGAGTTCACTATCGGATTGGACTAAACTTCCACCTGCTGCAAACGGATTTGATGTTATACTTGGTAATCCCCCTTGGGGAGGAAAATTGACCAAAGTTCAAAGAGAACATTATCATAATAAATTTAAGTTGAAAAGTCCAAAAAGAAATCTCAATATTTTCTCCTTATTCGTTTATCAAGCTGCACATCTGTTAAATCCAGACTATGGGATATTGGCATACCTTCTTCCTAAAAACGTCGCGCGATCCAATCAGTATACCAATCTTAGAGAATTTCTTATAACGAATTTTCAAATCCTTTCTATCAATTTTCATGGCCTTTTCCGGAATGTTACCCAAGAATTTATTTCCATAATTAGTTTATATAGAAAGAATATTCCTTCAGAACACGTTGTCCTTATTGATGGTAAAACACATGTTCCTCAGGCTTCTTATTTAACAAATATTGATAATATCTTCACAAAAGAGTTTAATCCTCAATCTGCACAGTTCATTCAGCTTATTAATGAAAACTCTAGCTCTCTGGCGCATTTTCTGACAATTCAGAGAGGAGAGGAACTTTCTAAACGGGGTGGGATCATGTTCTGTCCAAATTGTACAGAATGGGTTCCTTTATCGAGTAGGAAGTCCCGTACTATATGTTCTATATGTAAGCAAGCTTTGCGTGAAAGAAAGTTAAAGACTAGATTTCTGATTACTAAACAACCCACTGCCCATCATACTCAACCTATTTTGACTGGAGACGATTTTGAAGCTTTTTCAATCCATAATACTCATTTCATTGACCCCACAGTTAAATTTAGATCTAAGAAAAATCCATCTATCTATAACTCACCCAAGATTGTAATTCAAAAAATCAAACCTTATCTTTGTGCTGCATATGATTCAAATAGATATTGGACTACTCAAAATGTATATAATTTGACTTTAAAGCCAAGCCACCGTGATAAACCTGATTTACTTTTTTTCATCCTTTCTGTTCTCAATTCGTCCCTCTATCGATGGTTTTATGAAAGTCAATTCAATTTAGGTTCAAGATATACCAATGCGATATCAATTAATAATCTTAGACGTCTTCCTCTCAAGAATCCTGATTTTAATGATCCTTTGTTCCACCAAATTGTGGAGCTAACGAAAAACATAACAATAGATCAGACCTTAGAAGACGATTCAATTCTAGAGTTAAACAAATTGATCCTTCGATATTACCAGATTAGTGAGACCCTTCCTTTCCCTAATCTTTAGATTTTGATGTTATAATTATTAGAAAGACACTCATCCTTTTTTCGGTTTGTACCTCTCTGATTCTGCAAAGAAGTCAAATGCACGAAAGTGGGTATGGAATTCTGCTTGATGTATAACCCCTTCGGGAATATAATAACTGTCTCCCTTCTTATATTTCTTGGTTTCCCCTCCTATTGATAAAGACATCTCTCCTTCAACAACTATCCCCCATTGAGCAGAATGGCTATGTGAAGGTAAACTTCCAGGTTCTATCTCAAAAAATACGATTTGAAAATCTTTTCCCTGAGCAATCCAGCCTTGAACGCCTTCTATAGGAATATCTGCGATTGGAAGAGAAGTAATAATCTTTGGGAATTTACCTTCCGTCATTTGGTAACCCCTGTATGTTCCTTAAAGGTAAAACTAATTTTATAATGGCTTAATTCTTAATCTACTTTACTCATTCTTACTTTCTTTTTTATATAATAACCAGATTTCTGTGCTGCAATGATCCCTTCGCCAACGGCGGTTCCAATTTGTTTAATTCCGCCTGTAACATCCCCAGCAGCATATATTCCTTCAATATTTGTCTCTTGATTATTATTAACAATGATACTTCCAGAAGGATCTGCCTCAACACCTATAAGTGTTGCAAGTTTAAAAGGGTCTTCACCAATGGCAACAAAGAGTGCCTTCACTCGAATTTCTGAAGTCTCATCAGTTTTGAGATCTTTAATGATTAATTTTCTTAAGCTCTCATGTTTAGTTAAAGCTGCCTCAATTTTGCTATTGAACATGGGAACAATTTCTTTTTGTGACAGGACTTGCTCTGCAAGAGCTTCATCGACATCGAGTTTATCCTCTTCATGAATAAGAAAAACTTTTCGTGCAACGCCAGCTAAATAGATTGCATCATGAGCAGCAGTATTTCCACCCCCAACAAGGGCAACAACTTTGCCTCGGTGTAATGGGCCGTCACAAACAGCACAGTATGATAATCCTGTTCCTTCCAATTCTCTTTCATTTGGTAATCCGAGCTTTCTACGCTTAGATCCTGTAGCGATAATTATTGCTTTAGTTTTCCAACGATCTTGTGTAGTGTCAACAATCATTTGTGCGTGGTCAATTGTGGCAACAGTATCAAGAATAATATTAGCCCCACAATGTTCTGCTTGAGCTTTCATCTTATCCATTAGATCTGGTCCAGTTATCGATACAAAGCCAGGATAGTTCTCTATCTCTTTCGCTGTTAGAGCAACACCCCCTATGGTCTCAGCTTCAAATACAGTAGTCTTTAAACCCATTCTAGCTGCATATATCGCTGCAGTTAAGCCAGCTGGGCCTCCTCCTACGATTACCAAATCTGTTTCTTGAACCATTGTGATCATTAATCCATTTAACAATTACACTATAAGAACATATACTAAATAGAGAATTACACATTTCCACCTGAATAAACAAATCTGACCATTTAACTGAATTCTTCTATGGAATAATCAGTAATGTCAAATTATTCCTGTAAAAACTTTTCCAAAGTGGATTGTCTTCTTGAAGGGGAAACAGCTTTTCCAAATCGTGCTTTTTTATATATTATATCTTTATATTCTTCTCTGATTTCGAATCCTACCACATCTCGGCCTGTTAGACGTGCTGCTAATATTGTACCCCCACTTCCTGAGAAGACATCACCTACAAGATCACCAGGTGAACTTGAGGTGAGGATTAATTTTGCTAAAAGAACAATTGGTAATTGACACGGATGTCCTTTAATACGGTGAGGATCATTTCCCCGATTATATTCTGGCCAGAAGAATACATCTTCATCGTAATGTTTTTGTTTATAGAACTGATATTTTTTCTTTCTTTTTACTAGGAGAAGGATATGATAATGACTTGTCACAAATCGTCTTTTTGTATAGACACCCCACGAAAAATGCCATATAGCATGGTTTAACATGTGAAATTTTGATTGATCGATCGCATTCAGGATGTATTGAAGATTAGTCCATCCTGAAATGACGTAGAGACTCCCATTTTCTGTTAATGCTTCATAACAGGATTTAATCCAAGCCTTAGAAAACCAGAAATAAGCTTCAGGAGTAAACCTATCTTCATATAGGTCGTATTCATCAGCTCCATATTCGTGACTGGACTTATTAAACGAAATTCCGAATGGAGGATCAGCAATGATAAGGTCAAAGGGTCGTTCTTTAGCTTTCACTGGGAGTGTTTTAAGTACATCTCCAATTATGAGTTCGTATTCTGATTCACTTATCATTTCAAACCCGTTAGGAGGACGGAGCTAATAAGTCGTAACACGATTCCCAAACCTCATTTTTAGTGAGAGCATTCCCTGAATGCGTGACAACCTGGTATTGAGAATCCATTTCAAGAAGTATGCCTGAATAAATTGCTAAGTGATCATAATCTTTAACTACAATATCTGCTTTTCTGAATGTTTCAAACCGCTCTCTATACTGTTGTTCGAAAATTTTCATGAATTCATCCAAAGAGATGCGTTGGGGTTGCTTTTTAATATTTTTACGACAAACAACAATTAAATCAAACGCAATGGCTTTCTTTTTTTGAATATTTAAGACATTACGAGCTTCACTCGGAATTGTGTGCGTTTTGACTACTTGGAATCCAGATCTCAAAATAACATCAGCTAGTTTGAACCATATTTTTTTATCAGAGTGATGAAAGGTAAAAACTAATAATCCATCAGGATTAAGCTTTGATTTTGTAACAGTAAAAATCTCAACTAGTTTATCATAGTAGTTTAAAAGACGATCAGGACTAATAATAGCTTCCGCATTCTTCGGGGTTTCTTTTGCCTTAAACCATTGGTATCTTTCTTTAAGAACCAAACGTAGCCACACATAGAAAAAATCTGACAACTCTGAGTAGTTTACATTGTCAGCATATGGAGGATCAGAAATGATGAGATCTATAGATAACTGGAGATCTTTGAGATCTTCTGAGTCTTGGCAGAGTAATAATAAATTATTTTCAATTGATGGGAAATTTTTGGAATGTTCAGAAATTGTTTTTCCATCAATTTTCCCAGAATAAAATTTCTTTTTTACAGTTTTTCCAGCTGGAGAAAGAACCTGATGAAAATTATAAGGAGCCAGATTATACTCCTTTCCCTTCAACAGGCGACTAAGACATTTTTGCCAGGTCCCCCTTCCATATTTTGTCCCCCAAACATTATTCTCAGCAAATGTGGAGAGAGGATGAAAGTCATGTCGGGCAAAAATCCCCTCTACTTTCTGACCTTTAGGAGAATAGCGTGTAAAGACATTGTTATGATTTAAAAGATTTATAAATGCAGCTAAGAACATCTCTTGATATCTAATATTTGGGATCTTCTGAATATATCTTAGAATCATTGTGAGAGCTAAGAGCTGACGATCATTGAACAAACTAACCCATTTTTTGTAATTATGATTGTGAAGGGTCTTTGTTGCTACTCCAAATGGAATTGATTCGTTTGGCCACTGAAATTTTGCTGAAGAACGCATCCATTCATCTTTTGCCTGATTGAATAGAGCAACATCAGACTCGGAAACTCCTGTAACGAATTTATATCTGGTAGCTTTAAGAGGAGAGTCCTGATTGGCTGCATTAGCACAATTTTCACAGAAACCTTCGATAGCGAATAATTTATTTGGGAACATTTGTTGATTTTGCTTTAGAGTGTCAAGTATATTAGTTATGTTTCCACAGTTTGAACATTTACAGGCATTACGTCCAATACGATTCCCCATTAGAGGATTAAATTCAAAATGGCATTGTGGGCAGCAAACTAACTCTGGAATGGAGCCTAAATGATTAAAGACAGTAGTACATGAGGGACATAATATTGAGGAAATTTCTCCTTTTACAGCAACTAAAAAATCTCGAAATAATGAGATCGGATTATTACAATTCTGACAGGGCACTAATTTAACCCAATGTGCATATATAATGTCAGCTTGGTGATTACATATTGGACATTCAGTAACGTACCATTTTTTGATTTTAAGCTTAATCTTTTCTTCGCAATCTTGAATCCATTTTTTTAGTTCTTTTAAATCTACTAGTTCAGCTTCTGTTTTCGTAATAAACCAAGCAACAGGGTTAATATCAACACCAATACAATTTAGACCCAGGCGTAAGCTTTCGATGACTGTCGTTCCTCCACCTACAAAAGGATCGATGACTGTAATATCAGAAAAGTCGTGATCGCTATAAAAACTCGCCATAAGGTCTACTGAAGGTGGTAATAACGCCCCCAATAGTAATGCACGAAAAGTAGAGGAGGAGCGTCTAGCAAACCATTTTGATATTTGATAAATTGGTTTATAACTACTTCTTTCGGGGATAGCTAGTTCGCTAACCTCTCGGATGGGAAATTTGTGTTCAATCAAGCGTCTAGACATTTACATTGACCTATCGTTTAGAAACAAATTGTATAAGCTCTTCTGGAGTTTTAAAGATATAATCTGGCTGACTTGCGATCAATTTTGATTCCTCGATGGTACCCCAAAGGGCTGCAGCAGTTTTTATTCCAGCAGCTTTTCCAGCGATTACATCCAAGGGACTATCTCCAATAAACAATATTTCAGCTTTATTTAAGTTTAAAACGCTTACTATCCGGAAAAGTGCATCTGGATAAGGTTTCGAGCGTTCTACATCATTTCCAGTTAATACTATGTCGAAAGTTTGAGTCAACCCGAGTTTTCCTAAAGTCATTGACATAGTTTTTCTAGACTTCCCTGTAAAAATAGCTAAATACTGAACATGACATTTAATGTCCTGAAGTTGATCAGTCGAAAAAAAGCCTTCGGTAGGGTGGATCTCGTCATACCGAAATAAGAATTCATTCCAAGCAGAAGTTAAAACATCAGAAGGAAAAACACTTCTGAATATCTCATCACCAGGAGGGCCCCACAAAGAGACTACTTCCTGTTTACTCATTTTTTTGCCAAGATACTTCAATACAACCTCTTGAAATAGTCGAATGATGAGATTAGCGTTATCTACAAGTGTACCGTCCACATCAAAAACCAGACAGCTAAGTTTCATCACAGAATAACATCCATCAGAGACTGAAAATCAGATGGTTTAAATATTTTTAAGCACGAGCCCATTTGAATAAAGATGGTTAGCAATGGGTGAAGAACCAAAGATTGACTCCCGAAATAAGCTCAATTCTCTTACAGGACGTCAATGGATCCGTTTCACAAAATCGTGGTATATCGCAGATGGAAAACCAAGTGATATTTCACATGAAATCGACCTACATCCAGCGTCATTTCCTCCTCCAATGATTCGAGAATTCATCGAATTTTTCACAAAACCAAGTGATAACGTACTAGATCCATTTTTAGGCACAGGATCAACCTTAGTTGCCTGTGATGAGTGTGGACGACAAGGAATAGGAATAGAACTTTATGAAAAGTACGTAAAGACAGCACAGGCACGTACAAACCTTCCGATTCATCAGGGTGATGCCCGTGACATTGTGAAAACTATGCTTAATAATAAGAAAAAGTTCTCTCTCTGTATCACATCACCTCCATACTGGCGTATATTGAAGAAAAAAAAAGATTATAACCAACAAAAACGGCTCCAAAAGGGATTAGATCTCCAATATGGTGAACATCCTAATGATTTAGGAATGATCGAAGAACGGGCCACTTTCCTCTCGGAGCTAGTCACCTTTTTCGAGCACATTTACGACCTTTTACAAGAAAATGGACACTTAGTGATTTTTATCCAGAATATTCGTGACAAAGGGGAAATAAATCCTTTAGCCTTTGAATTGGCCCTTAAATTAGCAAAGGACTATAAATTCTTAGGAGAACGTATTTGGCTTCAAAACCAGAAGACTCTACGGCCTTATGGATATCCTTATTCCTTTGTGCCAAACATTCACCATCATTATGCCTTAATTTTTCAAAAAAGGTGAAAAATGAGAGTTGTCGTTCTTAACGGATAGAACAGATTATGAAAATTATACCTTATGGTGGAATAAATGAGATAGGTGGAAACGCTTTTCTCATTGAGACAGATAATACGAAAATATTGTTAGATTTCGGGAGATCTTTTAAACAAGAGGGAACCTATTTTGAGGGCTTTTTACTTCCTCGTACTTTCCAAGGCCTAAAAGATTTCCTTGAATTCGATATATTACCTAGAATCCAAGGGCTCTATGCCCAAGAATATGCTATGGACAATGATTTCTCTGAGTCTGTAATTGATGCATGTCTTCTATCCCATGCACATTTAGACCATTTCGGGAACTTGAATCTCATTGATGAGGGAATCCCCATCTTCATGGGGGAAACTGCAGCAATGATAATTCAATCAATTCAGGACACAACCCGAACTCGCTTTGGACGGCCATATATTCGACAAGCATCAGCTGAAAGTCCTTCAAATTTCAGAACTTTTCGAACTGGAGATATAATCCAAATAAAAGATTTTGAGATTACTCCTATACATGTTGACCATTCTTTACCTGGGGCCTATGGCTTTATTGTTGAAGGAAAGAAAGAGCAGAAAATAGGATATACTGGTGACCTTCGTTTACACGGATGGAGAGAAGATTTAACCAGGGATTTTGTCGAAATCGCGAAGAAAAAGAGCCTGGATGTCCTTCTAATTGAAGGGACGAATATCAATGAAGATTTTGATATGAATGAGAAAAGGGTACAAGAAGATTTGTCACAAGCGATCGCAAATACTGATAGTTTAGCGATTGCCAATTACAGCTTACGGGATATTGATCGTTTTCGATCTTTCTACTTGGCAGCTAAACAGAACGGCCGAAAGCTTCTGATAAACGTTAAACAAGCATATTTACTTCAATTATTACAGAATGATCCTCATCTGGAGATTCCCCCGTTGAAAGACCCTCATATTGAAATCTATAAACGACCAAAGAGAAAATACTACAAATGGGAAAGTTCGTTGTTTGAAAACCACTCTATGGTCGAGTCGCCAGATTTTAATCAAGCTGAATACATTTTTCACTGTGAGTTCTGGAACCTGACAGATCTCATTGATATTCAACCTCATCCTAAAAAATCCACCTATTTCTATAGTCACGGAGAACCTTTCGACGAAGAGGGAGCTATTGATTTCAGAAGACTTCAAGAATGGGTTAAGCATTTTCGTTTAAACTTTAAACAATATCATGCCAGTGGCCACGCCCCCCGAAGTGATCTTAAAAGAATCGTGGAGGAAATTCAACCTCAATTAGTGATCCCGATTCATACAGAACACCCAGAAATGTACCAGGAAATCGTAGACATACCAATACTTCTAGCTACGCGAGGACGGGAGATTTCAATATAATAGATTATTTCAATTATTTAAAAAAATCAAGCAAAGTTGGGATACCAACTGTCATCTGAATGAAGTCTACAAAACCAATTACGAATGTAAACCCTAATAGAATCATGAATAACTTACGATCTTTGTACGGCAGAATGGTTAGACAAGCATAAAACCACATCCAGTACCATGGAAATGCAGTGGTATAGATTTTAAGAAAACCAAGGAGAAGAACGAAGGGTAACCAATATACTCGCTCTACTACTCCATGAAGATTCCTTTCTATGGTGTAATCTTTGGGAGGATAACCTATCCAGTATACCAATGCGAGAATTAGAATTCCCAAAGAAAATAATGATGAAAGGCTTGGATAGAGTAAGAAAAGGGGATTAGATAGAAGTTGACCCGAATA
>JAEOSR010000139.1 GCA_016840285.1 Candidatus Hodarchaeota archaeon
ACTGTCACGTAAACGTTTTATCAAATACAGGACTATATTGTGAAAGCATATACCTTCCGATAACCATTCGTTGGATCTGACTAGTTCCCTCGTATATCTGGTAAAGTTTTGCATCTCTAAACAATTTCTCTACGAGATAGTTTGTAGTGTAACCGTACCCTCCAAAGATTTGGAGAGCATCAGATGCAGTTTTCATCCCATAATCTGTGGCAAAAGCCTTAGCTATACTCGCTGAAATAGTGTTATCTCGTCCTTGGTCTGCCTCCCAGGCAGCCTTCCATGTCAGTAAACGTGCCGCGTCAACGTTTATTTTCATTTCTGCGATCATAAATTGGATTGCTTGAAAATTAGCTATTTCCGAGGCAAAGGCTTTTCTACGTTTCGCATATGCAAGGGCATACTCCATACCTGCTCTAGCCATTCCACACGCAAATGCGCCAATTGTAGGACGAGTGTGCGCAAATGTTTGCATTGCTATTGGAAATCCTTTTCCTGGCTCTCCAAGTATATTCTCTACAGGAACACGTACCTCATCAAACCTTACCATCACAGTATTTGAAGCTTTATGGCCCATTTTCGGAATAGGCTTGCCAACCTTCACTCCCTTGGTATCCATAGGAACAACAATTCCAGTAATACCTTTATGTCTCTTTGTTCCTTCTAAACGACAAAATGTACTTAGTAGAGAAGCCACTCCTCCGTTTGTAACCCACATTTTCCGACCATTTAAGATGATCTCATCGCCTTCTAAGCGAGCGGTCGCAGTTAAACCCGCGACATCAGATCCCATTCCTGGTTCACTGGTTGCAAAGGCAATGAATTTTAATTTTTCAGTTAATGGTTTAAGAAAACGATCAATCTGCTCCTCTGTTCCTCCAATTAAAATGGGTTCAGCTCCAAGACAATTATCAAAAAGACTGGTAGTAATACCTGGATCTGCTGCCGCTGTTTCCTCTACAATCAAACAAGTGTCTAGTATCCCTAATCCAGGTCCTCCTATTTTTTGGGGGAAAATTGTATTCATTAATCCTTGATCGAAGGCTTTTTGGAGAATTTCTTGAGGAAACTCCCCTGATTGGTCATATTTTCTTGATACAGGGATGATCTCCGTTATAGCAAATTCTCGAGCCTTTAACTGGAGTTCTTTTTGATCATCTGTTAAACTAAAATCGATCATTAAACCTCACCTCATACTCTAAACTTAATTTTACTAGCCTTTAGTTGAAAATCTCATGTTGTTAATTTATCCCCCAGGTGATCCGTGGAAGAGGGAATCTTTCCAAGTCCAATCCCAAATATCTTGTTCAGTAAGTTTTTCTTTTTCGACTATCATTTCATGAAGACGTTTTAGCAGTTGGTGATGACGAATTTCATCATTTAAAATCGCTCTAACAACCACTTTTTCTTTTTCATCTTCTAATTCCTTCAAAAACGTCTTATAGGTTTCTATGGCTTGCTGTTCCAACTCGATATGCTTTTCAATATTCACTTTAAGTTGATCGGTTGTCTCTTCCGAAATCAACGGAGTAGTCCCTGTATTTAGGGCAATAAGTGCATTCAACAATGAAGAATGTTTATTAGAATCCATTGCAATCCCCAAAATCAGTTCCTTAACCATTACATTTGGTACATCCTTAACTGAGGTTTTAGCTGACTCTACAATTTTTTCCTCTAATTTTATCTGATTTTTATAAAATTCAACTCGTTCTTGGGTATTCATGACAAAGTCTCCTCTACAGAAAGGTTATAGTAATTTTTCCTCTAATGATTCTTAAATTATTCTTTGTTTTTATCAAAAGCTTATAACTTACAGGAAAAGAAACTATTGGCTAAAAATTATTCAAGTAACTATACAATTCAATTTTTATTTAATCTTATATAATTATGGTACAAATAATGAATTTTTAAATTACTTGATTCTTTGAATTACAGTTGCTGGACATACTCGGGTTACACCATCTAAGTCTTCTAATTTAGTAATGAATGATGTTAAATCATCATTATCGCGAAACCAACACTCCATTAAAAAATCATGGTCGAGACTCGTTTGGAAAATGCTTTGAACCTCATTCCATCCCTTGAGTTCTTCTATAATGGTAACAAAAGATTCCGCTTCTACATCAAAGCCGATAAAAGCAGTTAGCTCAAATCCTAGTTTTCTTTGGTCTACTTCTATTGTATACCTCTTAATTATCCCTAGATTTTTGAGTTTATTCACCCTTTTCCTAATAGCAACGTCTGAAACTTTGAATTTCTGACCCAGTTCTACGTATGAAATATCGGAGTCATTCTGTAAAGCTATCAATATGTCATAATCACTTAAAGTCACTAACAACACATTCCTTAGTAATGTTATTATTACTATCAGTATAAAAATAAAAATCGAACTATTTTATCTATTATTTATCGGTTCGAAGGCCTCTTTTTTTACTTCTCGGTTAATTTTCCGAACCAGTACCAATTATAGCTCCTAGAAATTTCGTGTAGGTTGGACATGTTAAAGCCAAGATTTGATAAAAAAGGTGAAATATATTCGATTTCATCAACTAATCCTATATTAAGTCTTGAGTGAGTTATGTAATTATAGAAAATAAAAGTCTGATAAAGAATCGAGAGGCTAAAAAAAATGGCTTTAATTAGTGAAAAATTTAACGAAGCTTTGAATATACAAATTGGAGAGGAACTTAATTCTGCTTACATCTACTTGAGTGCGAGTATTTGGTTGAAAGAACATTCATTTAACAAATTGTCCAGCTGGTATTTTGCACAATACAACGAAGAACTATCCCATGCCTACAAGTTTATGAATTATATCATTGATGTGGGCGGAACAGCTATAATTCCTGCGATTCCTGAACCCAAATCTGATTGGACTTCAGTGAAAGAAATTGTTGAAACCAGTTATGCGCACGAACAATATATCACAGGGAAAATTCATGAGCTGGTGACTCTTGCAGAAGAGTTGAATGACTACAATCCCAGAGAACTACTTCAATGGTTTGTTACAGAACAAATCGAGGAAGAGGCTAGCTCCGCTGAACTTGTGGAAAGGCAAGCTGCTTTCAAGAATGACATGTTGTTTGACCAGCATACTGTAAGAGATGAAGATTAAACCCCTCAGAAGACAGATAATAACAACATAAGATCAATAGTTATAAAGGTGATTGATATGGTAGATTTTAACGAATTTTTCCAATCAGCGGATTGGAAGAAAGAGAAACACGCTCCAGTCATTGAAGTGAAGAGTAGAGACCCCGTATTGGTAGAAGTTAGTGTGGGAAAGGAAATTGAGCACCCTAACACTGTCGAACATCACATTCGATGGATTCAGCTCATGTTCCACCCTGAAGGGGAAAAATTTCCTGTTGAAATTGGGAAGATTGAATTTAACTCCCATAGTGAAGTAGGCCAAACAGAACCTAAAGGATTCTTTTCTATTAAAACTAACAAACCTGGAACGTTAATTGCGTTCTCTTTCTGCAATATCCATGGCTTTTGGAGAAACAAACAATCCTTAACTCTCTAATAATGATTTTAAGGTCATTATTAGAGTAATACCTCTTTTTATTTTTTTCCGTTTGATTATCTGGCTATATACTTTTTAAAGGGAATTTTATTCCTAATAAATCACGATTAAAATGAAATACGTGGTTATAGGCAATGGAGTAGCTGGTATTTCTGCTATTCAAGTTTTGTCGAAGGAGAAACCTCCCAATTCGACAATACTCCAATTTACTGACGAACCTTTTCCAGGTTATTATAATCGTCCAAAAATCCCAGCGTTCATCGGAAATAATAAGATGACAATTGAAGACACCATTGCTTATAATATTGATTGGTATAGAAAATTAGAAGTAGATTTACATTTTAAGGAGAAAGTAGAGAACATTAATATTGAAACAAATGAAGTGATAACTCACAAAAAAGCTTATCCCTACGATCGATTGTTAATTGCAACTGGAGCAGATTGCTGGTGTCCTCCTATTGAGGGAAGACAATTAAATCATTTTTACGCGGTAAGAAATCTCAGTGATGCGTTAAAAATTCGTGAGCGATTCAAAGTAAGCAAAAAAGCAGTGATTATTGGAGGGGGAGTTCTTGGTCTTGAAATGGCTAGTGCAACTGTAAAACAGGGCCAGGAAACAACTGTTATCGAATTCTTTCCCCATTTGTTACCAAGACAATTAGATGAGGAAGGAGGAAACATCCTCAAAAAAATACTAGAAAAACGTGGTATCAAGATCCATCTGAAAAAAGAAGTTCAGAGAGTTATTGGAAAAAAAGAAGTAGAACGGGTCATTACTAAAGATGGTTTGGAGATTTCAACAGATTTAGTACTGGCTTGTACAGGTATTAAACCTAGAGTAGATCTGATCCAAGGTTTCTTAGAAATTAATCGTGGTATAATTGTTAAGGATTACCTAGAAACGTCACAAGAAAACATTTTCGCTGCAGGAGACTGCGCAGAACATAATGGAATAATATATGGACTTATTCCTCCTAGTATTCAACAAGCAAGAATCGCAGCACACAATATGATTAATAAGGATACTGAATATAAAGGTTCGAAAATATCTTCCACCTTAAAGGTTACAGATTTGTTATTGAGTTCTTTTGGTTATATTGGAAAAGAACCCGAATTAGGCTATAATGTGAGAAAATACGTCAATGAGGAGGAATATGTTAAACTATTCGTTCACAATGATAAAATTAAAGCTGCAATCATTTTAGGAGTCAAAAAAGCGATTCCTCTAATTAGAAATATATTCACCGAAGAGAAATCAGTTTCCGATAATGAAAACAAATTAAATGAAGTTCTACCAGATCTAAGTTGAATTCAATTAATTGTATATAAAGAAGGAGTCATGTGACTTCTTCAGAATAAAAAGTTATGCAAGTGGGGGACGTCTTTCAGGAATCATTTTCATGGGTTGATTTTGAT
>JAEOSR010000012.1 GCA_016840285.1 Candidatus Hodarchaeota archaeon
AAGATAGTTTACTAGGTTTCCAAGGTATACCTCGCCTTTCTTACTTGTTGCCTTTGTTGGATCTCCTAAAATTCCATTTTTAGTTAATGCAGTCATACCCTTTTCGAAAACTAGTTGTGATTCTTCTGCTCCAACTATTCCAACATATCCTGGTTCAAAACGTTCTTTTTTAACGAGATCTGTTGCTAAAGCTAACATAAGAGAGGCTTCAGACTCTCCTGCATGTGCCCCAGATTCTTCTTTTGTGACTCCAAATTCACCTGAAAATCTATGTAGAACATCTAAGAGTCCGAAAAGATCTGTGTAACCAATGATTTTACGATCAGGATAATCTTTTTTGATCTCGTCAATAGCTTCTTGTGTTGGTTTGAAATTCCCTCCGTGACTAGGTATCAAAACGATGTTCATAAAACCGTGACGTACAAGACTATGGACATAATCGTGAATAATGGCTTTTAAGGTTGAATCCTTGTACGAAATTGTACCAGGAAAAGCTAGATGATGACTTGAACAACCTACTCTTATTGTTGGGGCTTGCAAAGCATTCTTTAAAGCGATTGCTATTTTATTAGCAAGGGCATCACCGATTAACGCATCCGTAAGAGTTGGTAAGTGAGGTCCGTGCTGTTCAATTGATCCAATTCCAAAAACAACTGTAGTATAACCTTGGTCAATTGCTTCCTTAATATCTTGCCAATTCATTTCCTCAATTCGTAACGTTTTCATTCCAAATCCTACCATAAACTATCTCTCTAGATAATTTCTTAAATATCTCACGATAGAATATATTGTTATGGATTACTATGAAATCAAATAAAAAAACCACTCAAGGGGGAGAAGGATGAGTCATAATGACATGCTTTCTCCAGGGGAACATTTTACAGATATACGAGGGATAACACTATGGTATTATGTACAGGGTAGTGGTCCTATTTTACTGGTACAACCAGGTGGAGCTGGCTGGGGTGGAGATGCTACTCCTTATATTGAAACTCTCAAGCCACTAGAAGAAGTAAGAACGGTGGTTTATCTCGAACCAAGAGGAATTGGCCGTTCACAGCGATTAAATAATCCTCTTGCATATAGTATGGAAGAATATGTTAAAGATATTGAATCCCTTAGAAATAATTTTGGGGTTTCTCAAATTGCAATTGCTGCTCATAGTCATGGCGGATTTGTTGCACTGAAATATGCCCTTCATTATTTACACAAAGTCGAACGTCTCCTTCTAATCGATACAACTCCATATATTTTCCTTGGGAATTATCATAACTGGTTAAGAGGGAGGAAGGGGTATAAAGAGGCAACAATTTCCCTTAAAAAGCTTCAAAATGATAAATTCCTTTCTGAGGATGAGAAAGAAAGAGCAATACTAAAAATTTTATTACCAGTAATCCATTTTCATGATTTTGAAAAAGTTTCTTCACAGGTGAATAATTATTTAACGAATATGGTTGTTTCAGCCAAACCCCACCATTACTTCAATAATGAGGAAGCTTCTGAATATGACCTCAGAGAATCAATTCATCGTATAAATGTTCCAACACTTATCATTAATGGGGATGATGACATGCCTCATATCGTATTGGGGTCTAAGCTTCTTCATGATCAAATACCTTCATCAAATCATGTTATTATTGAAAAGTGTGGCCATTGGCCTATGATTGAGGCCTTTAATGCTTTTTTCAAGGCAGCTATCCCCTTCTTATCAAAATAAGTTTTCCAGATTTCAACGCATTAAAAACTATATGAAGATTAAAGCTTCTCCCAAGCTCAAACACCTCGTTTTCTGGTGAAATGCGTTGGAAGAAGTCAAACACCGAATAGATCCCTCGGGTCAAAAAATGATTGATTTTATTCAGAGGATATCTGATGAAGTGGGACCACGTTTAGCAGGTTCAGAAGAAGAGAGGAAAGCTGGAAACATCATTCATAACGAACTAGCAGGCTTTTGCGATGAAGTAAACCAAGAAGAATTTTCTTGTCGTCCGGGAGGTTTCTTAGGGTTTATCTGGATAACAGCTTTATTCTATATAGCTGGAATACTGGCTTATTTTATTCTCCATCCTTTGATATCGAGTCTTTTTATTTTTCTTGGGCTTGCAATATATTTTGTCCAACAAAATCTACTCTACGAAGTAATAGACCCACTTTTTCCCAAAAAAACTGAATTTCATGTTATTGGGAAAATAAAACCTTTGAAAAAACCTCAGAAATTGGTTCTCTTATCAGGTCACCATGACTCAGCTTATGAATTCCCTTTATTGAGTAAATTAGGAGAAAAATCAATTATTTTGATAATAGTGGCTGTAGTTTGTGCAGTTCTAAGTATCTCTCTCGGATTAATTAGAACTATTTTACAACTATCTCTAAATCAATCCTACTTTCAGGTTGATCCTTTTGCATTCATTCAAACTGCTCAGAACTTGACCATTGTCCATGTGATCGATATTGTGCAAATAATAATATTTCCTATTGGAGCTGTCTTAATAATTATATTAGCCCTCTATCTCCATTCAAATAAAGTTGTTTTTGGAGCTAATGATAATTTAACGGCAGTTGCAGCCATACTAGAATGTGGAAAATTTATCTCTCAAAATAAACCAGAACACACGGAAACTTGGATAATTAGTTTTGCTGGTGAAGAACACATGAGAGGTTCGAAACGTTTTGTTTCTCTCCATCATAAGGAATTTAGAGAGAAACAGGCGCTATTACTAAACCTCGAATGTTTAAGTGCTGATAAGTTTTTGGTGGCGACGGCAGAAAACATGTTCTTAGCGAAGCATTCCCCTTTAGTGTTCGAGAAGGTGTCACAGGCTGCCAAAAGAGTAAATATCCCTGTTGAAGTTGGACCATTGAGGTTTGCTGGATCTGATGCTGCTAATTTTTCACGCAAGGGTCTTCATGCAACAACATTATTTGGTCTATCAAATAAGGGTATTCCAAGCTATTGGCATACCCTGAACGATACACCAGATAAGCTGTCTGGCCCGAGTATTGCAAAGGCAGCTGAAATTGCTCTTCAATTTGTATATGATGTTGATAGTTTTGATTAAACAATTCAAGGAGTAAAACATCCTCTCAATTTTTTTTTAAAACAAAAAACTTCGGAGTTTAAATTAGAAAATTTTAAAGTTAATTGAAGAGCATGAAATATTCCAATAAATGGTTCGTTCAACTTAGAAAGCGAATCATAGAGAAACATTGCATTAGATCCTCGGAAAATTGGAAACAGCACTTAATTTCGCTTTATATCATTCGCAAAAGTGACGGAATTTGTTTATTTTCACATCATTTCCAGTTAGGATTGATATCACAGATCGAAAACCAATTAGTGGGTATGGGATTTACAGCGCTTGCAAGAATGATGCAAGAAATTGTCGATAGCTCAGCTTGTTTAAGTATGATAGATTTGGGGGAAAAAAAAGTATTAATAGATGAACGGAATAATCTACTTGCCGTTTTAGTCACATCACAAGACGCTCCCTCTCTTTATAAAAAACTCAATGAATTAGCAGACCATTTTGAGAATATGTTTGAGCTACAACAACAAATAAACCTTGAAACCTGTGTTCGACTAGAAGACTATGCGTTAACTTCAGAGCTGGTTTCATTAGTTTTTAAAGATCGACCAAAACGTGTATTGGAAATTATCCCCGTCATATTCAAATCAATCCGAAAAAGCAACTCTATCTTTTCTAATCAAGATAAAAAAGTAATCTCCAGACTTAATCCTACCAACATGACAATTAATAAGACTAATGAGCCACTAAGAGAAGTTAAAAAGATTATTACAGAATAAACATGTGGTTCTAATCAAGAATGTGCATTATGCTATAAGAGACTACAGAGTAAAAAAAAAGGAAGAAAGTGGAATCATCACTGGATTGATGACCTTTTACGATAGATCTTCCAACCTACTAGAGCAAGTAAAAGAATGGAAAAAGTCCAACCTGGAATTGCTGAGATTGAGGGTGGTGGTGATTCACTTGTCGTTTGTGTATCAGTACTATCAGGGACTGTTGAACTAGAAGGAGGAACAGCAGAAGTAGATGGAATAGAAGTGGTTACTCCTTCAACAAAGATCCAAACTGAAATTGGCGTTCCCTGATTCCCTGCACCATCACTATAAATTATTCTGTAATTCCAATTACCTGCCTTACTAGTATCTACTAAAATCATTATTTCAGTTCCATTCGCCCAGGCAGATGTAAAAACAACATTTCCATTTCGGTAGACTGTATATGTTCCAGGAGCCGTCTCATCATAGAGATACCATGTAATGTAAACTCCTGGATCATAAATCATAACAGTTTGATCCCCTGGAGTGGAAGACCAAGGAAGTCTAAAGTCAAGAATTTCACCACTAGGACCAAATATTTCCGAGTTTGAGTCGAGAATCACTTCATTTAGTTGAGAATTGTGGAGATGAACGAATGAGGAATCATATGCTCGTAATAAGGTGACTTCAATGAAAATGAATGTAACATCGGAATTGAAGAGAATGATCTCTTCGGCAGTGTTATTGTAGTCATTACTACCACTCGGCTCCTTGGTCAAGGTGGCATTCGTAGAAACAAAGGTGACCCGAGGAGCACGAGGTTGCCAGTTGGTACGGTAGACACTGACCGAG
>JAEOSR010000140.1 GCA_016840285.1 Candidatus Hodarchaeota archaeon
ATCGAAGTATATCCTTTACATTCCCTAACCAACGTGTAATGGAAAAAGAAAGGTCATGAAAAATCTTTTAAGGCATTGGGTATCTTTATATTATAGGTATCCTACTATGACAACTACAGTAAAGCTTGATGATAATGGAAAGGCACAGCTAGAAAAACTTCAAGCAAAATTACGATTAAAATCAGATATTAAAATCGATCAGTTCAGATTGTTACGTGAACTGATCTATTTTGGAGAACAAAATTTTGAAGATTTTCTTTCTTTTCTACAAGGTATATCGTTAGCTGAAGAAGAAATAGAAAAAATAAATAAGCAGTATATAAGATCCTATTCTTATCATTACCCAAATAAAACTGATGATGATGTGTTATATGGTGAAAACCGCTGATATTTCTTGATTCAGGATTTATTTTTGCTTATGTAAATAGTGATGATCCTCATCATGCTGATGCTCTTCCTTTAATGGTAAGAATATTAAAAGGGGAATTTGGAAAGATCTTCATATCGGATTATATAATTACTGAAATTTTAACCCTTTCACGTGTCCGAACGAAAGCCTGTGAATGTGCCAAAAGTATAGATGAACTTTTAAAGAAGAAGAAGGAAAAAAAAGACATCTTCTTTAAACTGTACATTGATCAAACAATTTTAAAGGAAACAACAGACAAATTCCATAAATATTGTAATTCAGGTTTTAGCCATACTGATTGCTCAATATTAGTTCTCATGCAAATGTATTCAATTGATATTTTAGCCTCATTCGACTCTCATTTCAAAGGATTGGTTTCTATAGTACAATAAGGTAGGTTTCTTTGTTTTTTTTCTTGGTTCTATTCTCTGGGGTGATCGATTTATTACGAATCCTGGGAGTCTTCTTCTGCTAATAATTTTATTTTTTGGATCGATTGCTTTTATCTAAAATGATGTCTAAACTCAAGCCCTATTAGTATGATGTGTAAAAGCAAATTGAATTGAAGGACCTTCCTGCTGATTTTTATGCTATTAGGGGGATATTGACGGATTCAAAATCAAACCTCTAAGTTTTTCAGTTTATAACCAGCGTTATACGACATCAGATAACATATTGCTACGACAGAAAGAAAAAAACGGTGAAAAACTCCCTCCGCACACGAACTAGTAACTAGCTTGTATAGCTGTTCGACTTCAGGTTGAGATAAGACATAGAGCGCGGCGATAGCAAAAATAGTACCACCTTAACATGGATGAGAATCATATTACTGAAGCCTGTGAAATAGCATGGAATGCTATTAAGATAAGTGACTATTAGCTTAATGGCTAATTGAGATAAAGTGTAATTCCTGGAAAGATAGCCAAAGAAATGATAGTAGTATTTGCAATTGAACTTAATGTAAATGCTTTAGATTTTCCTGGGAACTCAATTTATCTGTGATTTAAGCCGATTAACAGTAGTTAATTCGTATTGTACATACGAAAGTACTACTTTCTTAGATTAATCCAATGTTATATTGATAATTATCCTTAAGAAGCATATAAGATTTTTATGAATTGAAAAGGAATCATTTAAGGGGGTCATCAAGTCCAATATCATCGATCTAAATCAGATTTCTAACAAGCTATTTGATCTGCAATAATTAATATTTGATATTCAGGAACCATAGGTTCGTTAATCCCGAGATAGACTGTTTTAATTATCCTAAATCCATGAAATTCCAGTATTTTTTCCCATTCTTTTACCTTAAGAAAATTGAGAGGCACATTAATATCTTCATTTCCAATAACTCGATTGTAAAACCAATCAAAAAAGCTATTACTCATCCTTATGTCCTCTTCCTCAATATATACCTCTATAATGACTAATCGATTTTTCGTAATTCTCGCTGCCTCCTTTATTAGAAATTCAGGATCATTTGCATGGTGTAATACAGTATATAAAATGGTTGTATCGACTTCCCCATCCGCTAAAGGTATTTTTTCTTCTTCTGGATTATATAATATCAAAGGTAAATCAGTATAGTTATAGTCTACGATATCAACCAGAAAGACATCATTTTTTAGTTGTTTTGTTATTTCTAAAGCTAAAAGTCCATTTCCTGCACCAAGGTCAAGAATTCTCTCTCCAATAAGATAACGTTTTACTAAATCAAAACTCCTTTTAGCACGTTCAATTGCAATAGCCTTTTGATCGATATCATGACTATGAGAATTAATTCTTTTTTCGAGGAATGTTCGTAAGGTTCTTTCAACTTCAATAAGAGGTAATCCTTTTCTCACACCTTTCGTTATGGTTCTATTCACATAAAACCAAAAAATATGTCTTTGGTAGAACTTCAATTTCGCAATTTTCATAGTAGATAAAAATAAAGATCGAATTTCATTCCAATAGTGTTGATTTTGTTTATTTTTCTTCGAAAATATTGGATATATGAGGTCTTCAACAGCAGAAATATCGTTTTGATGAATAGGCTTATTGAATGTTATAGTTTGAATCATTTGATTTTCACACACCAATATAAATGAGCATTTGCTCATTTATTTGTAAGTGAGCAATTGCTCAATTAGTTTATAAACCTTATGAATAAGGTTATTTTTGATCAAATTATGGACTCAAAGAAAAAATTTGTACGAAATAAGCAAGAAAAAATTGATCTAATTTATGATACATTCTTTAAATTAGTTTTGAAACAGGGTTATCATAAAACAAGCACAAATCATATTGCAGAGTCAGCTGAGATCAGTATTGGGACGATTTACAAGTATTTTCCGCAAGGAAAAGAGGACATTATTAGAAAATATTTTGAAGAATCAATGGAAACCTTTTTTGAAAGCCACGATTTAAGTAAGATGGCGGATGACAATATTAGAGATTTTCTCAATCATTTTCTTCTAGATTTATTTAAGAATCATAAAGAGAATGTGGGATATAATCTAGCTTTTCGCTCTGCTATACAATCTGATAAAACATTGTCCGATGCACATAAAGAGAAGATTTTCTATTTTTTTGACGATTTAGTAAGAAAATTAAGGAAATTAAATGACAATTTAAAACAATTCTCTAAGAAAAGATTGGTTGATATATTTGTTTTCATGTATAATCTTGTTAACGCGATTTTATACCATCATTTATCCGTAATGGAATTTTTTGATACAGACGATGAATTTATTGATTATCTTTCAAATTTAGCAGCTTTTTCATTAGAGTATCTTAAAACATAGATAATCTAGGTTATTCCATTACTCGTTTGAGATTAAAAGTATCGAAACGCTTGTCAAAACTATAGATTTCAGTGAGATTCAAGCGATCCATCAAAATTTTGGCTAACGAGTCATTAATCCCAACTTTATATCGTTGAGCCAGAACAGTGGCTCCTTGATAGTCACTATGGGTCACATCGAGAACTGTAATCGATTCCTTTGTTAATAGATCATAAATGAATTGGGAAGATTCACTAAAACTCTTACGAGATTCTAAGATGTTTGCAACTTCTGATAAATGTACAACACTAGTGACTACGTTTTCTCCATTATCCACTCGTGTGATAATCTCCCTCGCGACAGTTTTTATTCTTTCGAGATGTTCTGGGAGCTCTTGGATGGGCTCCAGAACGGCGTATAAAAATGTCGAAGCATCAATAAAACGAAGTTTCATGCTTTGTCTCCACTAAGTAAATACTCCTTTAATTTATGGTAATCTGAGTAGACCTCAGGGGGAATTTCAACCTTAAGGAATTGAAAATACTTTTGTAAATTGCTGTTATCTTTAGGGATGACTAAGAGAAGATCACCATCTTCAACCAGAAAAACTTCGTTTGATTGGATCTTCTTACGCCATTCAGGAGGTAAAACAACTCGCCCTTGAGAATCGATACGTTTAAGCTCAATCATATGAAACCCATATTCTAATGACTTTCCCCACTTAATAAAGTTGATCACCAGATATAGTTCATAATTACCATGTAAGACAAGTTCAAGCTTGAATCCTCTAGCTATTATCAGTAGAAAGGACTATAAACGTCTCTTTGATCTGAGACAATATTGGTATGAATGTTTTTATGTAAATTCAGTATTATATCCAAGCATAATTTCACGAAAATCTTCATAGCGCAAAATTACGACCCATACGAATCAAATGAATTTTATCGGATAGAATTTTTAGCAATCTATGTGGAACATTAATGTTTGATCATATAACCAATGATAATTCTACAGAAATTAAAGTGAAGAGATTAAATTTGAAAGTAATTGTTTCTTCCTTGAATTAAATATTTTACAAAAAATTAAATGTGTTAAAGCTACTGAGATTGATCAGTTGGTTGAAAAAGCTATTGTACCAATACGGTACAATAACAGGTTAAATAATAAAATAACAGAATTAAAGTGGTAAAAAGAATGAATGAAGGAAAAGCTGAACCTGTTAAGATAAAATCATTACTCTGGATAGTGATAGTAGCTACTCTATTAAGTATTATTCTAGCATATTTTATTAAACTAAATTACCAACTCTTTTTAGATGTTATTTTTCCAACTGACCCCTTTCTACCTATTCCTTATAATATCGTAGGAGTATTTTTCATTTTACTAGGTTTTGGATTTATTATATGGGCAAATTTTACTTTGTTATATATAGGGAAAATTGGATTAAAAAATAGGGAACCTTTTCATGTTCCATATAAACTTGTCCTTGAAGGTCCATATCAATTCACTCGGAATCCTATTTATTTAGGCGCAATCTTACTAGTTATAGGGTTTGCTGTCCTTATAGGTAGTTTAACTATACTTATATCATCCGTCCTATTGTTCCTATTATTCCACTATTGTTTCATAAGATGGGAAGAAAAGAAGCTTGAAGAAACATTTGGGGAAGAATATAGGGATTATAAAAATCGTGTTAGACGATGGTTATAATAGAACTGATAAAAACGGTTTACTTTTCGAGAGTTTTTTTGAGTTTCAGATACATATCAGGGCCTTTTGAAAAGGGACAGACCTTAACGCAAATAGAACAACCCAATGTGGCTACAAAATAAGGAAAACATTTTTCACGGTCAATACAGGTTATTGTAGCCCCAATACCAGGAATGTTGTCAATGGACACAACTTTCTCTTGAGTAATTGCTTCCGTTGGACATTTTCGAGCACAGCGTTTACATGTCGTACAATACTCTTCGATCCACTTATGATCAGAATTATCCGTAAATTCAAAAAGTTTTTCTTCTACAAAGATTGGAGCAATTCTTTGACGCTGTCCATATTCAGGTGTTATTAATAAGCCATTGAATCCTCGCCAACCTAACCCAGCTTTTCCTGCAAGTGGTGGGGTATTTACTAGTCCTCCCAAAGGATGGTTACTTTGACACCGTATTCCTTTTGCACGTAACCAAATCGCAATATCATTTACTGCGAAACCCAAAGTTTTATAGATACGCTGCACTTCACTTCCAGCTGGAAAATTAGGAGCGTGATCAATTTTGTCTTTATCCATTTCCTGAATGAACACAAGGGCATATCTGAAAATTACTGCTTTATTCTTGAATATCAACTGTCTAGGTAACTCTGTGAATCCGACACTACCTAGGTTCCAAGTGTTTTTTGTATAATCTACTAATTCGTCCCACAATTTTGTATTTGGAAAATTCTGTATATTTGTTGTGATAGTATGTTGCGTTAGCTTTCCCGATGTCTCTAACTCCTCAAGATAAGGGGTAACTCCTTTGAAACATCCGTTAATCCCTTTCATCATTCCACGAAAATACCTAGCAAACATCTTATACAATCGAAGACGGTTGATCAGTGTAAAACCGTAGCCGATTTTCGGGAGCATTGTTAACCTACTTTTTCCTTCAAATCCTTCCGCATGAGAAAAAAGATACTCAAATCCCTCTTGTTTCGAATCCTCATGACAGGTTATTACTTCCTCTGAATATTTAGAAATTCGTGCTAAATACTCTAATTCGGCTTTAGTTTGATTCATTGTTATTCTTTTCCTTGACTAGTATTATTCTTAGTACTCTTACGAACTGTTTCTTCTTCGTTTTTCAATTACAGCTTTAAGCCTATCATAGGTGTCAGAACCTTTTGAAAAGGGACATACTTTCACGCAAACTGAGCATCCATAGTATTGTGCGAAATATTCAAAGCATTTTTGTCGAGTAATATTCGTTATTCGACCTGATTTTTGCTGTATGGAACTTTCTAATATTGCTTGAGAGGGACATTTCTGGACGCACTTCCCACAAATTTTGCAGTAATCCGTAATCCATTGATGTTCATTTGAATCCACATATGGTAAATTTCTAATGCTTGTATAGACAGCTGCCAACCTAACACGAGGACCAAAATCGGGCGTAATCAGAATCCCATGTTTTCCTACCCATCCGATCCCAGCTTTCTGAGCCATTGGAGGAAATAGAGCCAATCCACCAAGAGGATGATCTGCTTGAGCTGCATAACCATGCTCTTTGAGAAACTCTGTAACCTTATTCGCTGCAATACCTAGATCATCATAGGTACCAAACACCATATTCAATGTAGCTTAGCTGGGAGCTTTATCAATCGTTTCTTTGTCCATCTCCATTGTTAAAATGATAGCATTGTCATAGAAAACCCCATATTCTTGAAATATGATATCTCGTGATAGTTTTGTGAATCCGATCTGACCAACTCCTTGTGATTTTGAGAAGTTCTGAAGCAGGGCCAA
This sequence comes from Candidatus Hodarchaeota archaeon, assembly GCA_016840285.1. The sequence goes on from JAEOSR010000140.1 coordinate 6,677, forward strand.
GAAGTCCAGAGATGCTTCTATTTTCGGATCAGAAGGGTTTTCCTGGATTAAGTCAATAGAGAGATGAATATTCCTCATTATTGAGATAAGTCGCCTAATGGGCAAAATATGCCTCATATAGATATTATCCCGAACTTGGAATAGATTCAACATTTCCAGAGGAATCTCAAATCGAGAAGGAGAATTTGAGGTTGGATGAAGAACACCTTCCATCTCCTGTACTGATTTCTGTTTCAGTATGGCCTGTTCAACTTTAGGGATACCTAATCGCTTAGCAAAGGTTTTCTGGAGGCGATGCTTAATCTTCATGAAGTACCACTCATACAGAAATTCTGAGTCTATTATGCAATTCAAGGTTTTAAATGCTTGCCATTCCGCAAATATTTCAAAAGGGAAAACATTATAGGTAAGGATGATTCTAATTTCTTTTATGATTTCCCAAGAAGATAAGTTTATAGAAGTCCTTACTGCATATTTCAAAAGAATTACCACTGAATTAAGGAAATTTACGTTCCAAGGGAAAGAAATTGGGCTTGATATTTTCATCATCGATTTTCTAGGAAAGAATCCTAAATCATCGATGAAAAACCTAAGTGTCTTTCTAGACGTGATTCCAAGCACAGCGACGAAACGAATTGACCGTTTGGTTGATTTTGGATTTGTAGAACGCAAAAATTCAGATGAAGATCGAAGAATTGTGGAATTATATTTATCTCCAGATGGAAATGAGCTGTACAAATATTTTCTGCAAAAAAGATTAGCAGTGATGGGTGAAATCAAGAAGCATTTCAAAGAAGAGGAATTAAATTCTTATATTATTATAATTGAACGTCTAATTAATCTTGGGGTCAAATTCAGTTTCTCTGATTAATCTTAGGTTTTATTAGAATGTGTCTGTTTAGAGATAAATGATGAAAAGTCATGTCAGTACTCGTTTATTTCTCATTTCAGTTTTCAACTGATCAATTTGGTCCATAATTTTTGGATCTTTTTTGAGCTTATGAGCATCTAATAGACAATGCAGTGAAATAGAGAGTAAACCCTTTGACTTATAGATTTGAGCTTCCTGTAACAGAGAACCCACCACTAATTGAGTATTTTCTTGACAATTATCAGTTTTCCATTCAAAAAAATTTTGAAATAATTTGCTAGGATCTATCTCATTTTTTTTATTCAAAGTGAAATCTACAGTTGAAAGATGAATTAGAGGTGTATGGTCAATAATATTCTGGTTATTTTTGGTATTTTTAGAAATAGAATGGTTAACATCGAGATCTGTAAAAAATTTCTGAATTTTTGTATTAGCAACTAAGTTAGAAGAATTAACGAATCTTTTGTTTGATATATAGCGAAATAGAGAAGATACACGATAGATTTTTGCTTTGATTAAAAGTCTAGAGGTTTTTAATAATTCATTACATTGAACTGCCAGAACAAGGTTTTCTGTTTGACCATTTTGATGAACCAATCCTACTAGATCAAAATTTGATGATTGAAGTACGAATGAGATAAAACGTCCCACAACTTGTTTTTTAATGTTAGGGAGGTCAGCAGGAAGGAAAATCTTAGTTTTAGTAGTTCTAAGGTGTTTTAAAGCAATGTAAATTCCTCCTAACGGCCCGATAGCATTCTCACTTTCTTCCGTAATAACATTAACAGATTGGTTTGATATTGCGCCACTAAACAGAGCTGAATACTGTTTTTTTCTCTTTTCGCCCCTAGTTATAATATAGATTTTTCCTAATGGCTTTAATTCATTTACAACATATTCAAGCAGACTACCATTATCTTTTTTCGACAATAATTTATCAGAATGGTAAGATAGTCCTGATTCAAGCGTACTTCTGTATCTATAAGACTGACCACCTGCAAGAAGCACTATTGCAATGTCTTCCATGCTGTTCACAATAAATTTTGCTTGAATCAACAATTTTGAGTTAATAATTGGGATGTAAGATTATTTAGATTTAATCAGATAGATCATTACTCCTTTTGAACAGTAATTGATGCAGTGAAAAAGTGATGCACCGAAAGGATAACAATACCCATCAGCATTACAAATAGCCCAACCAGATAACCTACGCTATCAAACCATGGCTTCAGGCACATTAATATGAATCCTATTATGCATATAGCGGTACCAATTATATCAGGTTTGTCCATATTAAGATTAAACCATGGTTTATGTGGATTCAGATCATCAACTGGCCATTCAAAAACACTTCTATTCCATATAAAAGCAAAAATCACTGCAATGACTCCACCCCATGCCATATGGAGTGGTAAAACCAAATAATCACAAGGTGGCGGAATAATCGGAAATAACGCAGGGATGGCTGCGGTAGCTGCTGCAGGAGGATGATCAGCATCGAGAACTTGCATGAATATTGCTGCAAATAAGACAGCTAATCCTAATTTCATCGGTAATAAATAATCTGTTCCTGGAAATAAAATAGTTCCAATTAATACCCCTAATAACCCACCAATTGTAGAAATAAAATGACCTACAATAACAGATTTGGGTCTTGCGACTCTAAGAAAAACACACGTCGCATTAATGAAACAAGTAGCTGCAAGTGGAGGATATAACACCCCTACTCCAAACGTTTGAGAAAAAACGGCAATAATAAATAGAAGTAAACCTCCACCAATAGATCCCCAAACAACTCGGGATAAGGAAATGACTCCAGGTTTATACACATCTTTCTGGAATTCTCGTCGAGAGGGAGCTATTAAGCGTATTTCAACCATTATATCACCTCATGATTGACATGCTTTATCAGTTATATTTCCATTATAAAAAAGAAAAGAGAGGAGGGAGACTATTTTATATAGATGATTGATTGTTCTGTCAATTCTTCTACAATAGATTTTCCAGCTGCTTTGGCCTGCATTTTTAGCAATTCTACTTCCCCAAATGTAATTGCATCTGTTATACAGGTCTCAACACACACAGGTACCTTACCTTGCTGAATCAGATCCCAACAAAGGTCACATTTGTGCGCTTTTTTACGTTCCTCATCAAACATGATGACATTATATGGGCAAGCTTCTACACAATACCGACAACCATTGCACTTCTCATCAGAGATTATTACCACTCCATCATCGTTCTTGGTTATCGCAGATGCTTTTTCTGGACAAGCTTTTATGCATTCTGGATCAGTACATTGCATACAAGGGACAACCCAAGAATCAACACTGATATTCGGATAAGCTCCTGTTCTTTTACTTTCCACTCGGATGTAATAGGGGATTTCATTGGGTTTAGCCTTCTCATAATCCACTAGTTCTTTGAAATTTTGACATGCTGCAACACATGTTTTACATCCAGTACAGCGACCCAAGTCAACCATTAATCCTAATTGTTTAACTGTTGCCATAATATCACCTCAGATTTTCGAAATCCTCACTCTAGATGACACGTGGCTTTCACCGCCAACTAGATCTTGATATTCAAGATGACCACCACTATCGGGAATAATCAAATTATCACTGACACCTTCACCAGTCAATGCAACTGTTCCTATCGTCGCTCCGAATCCATGAGCGAGACCGACACAATCAGGACGGATTCGTTCAGTTAAATGAACCTTGACCTCAGCTTTACCACCCCATGATTCTACTAGGACTTTATCATCTTCATTGATGCCTAAATCGACAGCACTCTTGGGATTCATAAGTAACGGATTTGTGTAGAATCCTGTTTTCTCATCTCTTAGCTGGGGGTTATTATGGGTCCATTGTCCTGCTCCAGCGTGGAATATTGTCCTATATGAAATTAGAATATACGGATATTCATCAACCCGTTCTTCATATTCTTTTCCTAACCAAGGACGGGGCCAATCTTGATTGACTTCTTCTAAATCTTCCCAATGAATATGAACCTTTTTTGATGGTGTACCAAAACCACCTCTTACTTTGTACTTATAGAAACCTAATGTTCCTGGACTCCAAAGACCACCCATTTCTCTTAGTTTTTCAACTGATAGACCTAGGCCTTTTAATTGAATATCATAAAATTCGATATCATCTTTGAACTTGAAATACTCTGGTACAAGAGCTTTCCCCAGTTCGATAAAAACTATGTTAAGATGTCTGCATTCATCTGGTGCTTCCACTACTGGTTGTCTAAGAGCAATTCCATGACCAAAATGATACCACCAAGGCATATACAAGAGTTCCCATCGTTCGAAATATGATTTGTCTGGCAAGATCAAGTCAGCATATTTGGAGGTATCGCTCATCATGATTTCTGATGATACAAGCAGTTCCAGTAAGTAGTTGCCCTCTTCATCTTTCATGGTAACGGCCTTTTGCCACTCATCTTGACCCATTTCAGTTAATGCAGGATTTGATTCAGCACATATGAGAACCTTCAGTCCACCGTCCTTTATAGCTTGAGCTTCATACCAAGTCGGTTCCATAATAAAACTGTATTTTTCGAATTTATCTTTGTCAGGCCCAGTTCGATGCCATCCTTTTTCATGGAGGTTGGGTCCTGCGGGGACAGGTTCGACAGGTGACATTGGTGTAAGATCTGGGTAAGGTTGTCCTCCAGGGCTATCAATTTGTCCTAAAATAGCTAAGAATATATACCACGCATGTCCAAAATCGAGCGCCTGTCCTAACATGATGCCTTTAAATGAGTCAACACCAACTGAAGGAGCTTTAGCACATTGTTCTGCTAATTCTTTGATAACTTTAGTATCTACATCACAGATTTTGCTCATTGCTTCAGGTGTCTTGTCTTTGATAAATTCCTTGAGTTTGTCAAAGTCACCATCACGAATCCAGTTCTCTACGAATTCTTTGTCATAGAGATCATTAGCAATAATGTGGTTAATCATCCCTAAGAAGAAAGAAGTGTCACCGCCAGGTTTTATTGGTATCCATTGATCTGCTTTTGCTGCATCAGGGGTGAAAATGGGGTCGATTACAATTAACTTGGCACCACGTTCTTTAGCGTTTAATATATCATTTGCTACCACAGCATTGTCAAGACAACCAAAGGCATGACGACCAGCAAGTATCATAATACCACCAGAGGGAACTGTAAAGTATGCTGGCGGGATATGATGGTTTGGTACGCCTCCAACGGTTTTAATTCCAGCAACAATTTTTGCAGAATCACAATGTGGTAGAGCTGTGTTGATAAAACCACCGTAAGCGTCGAGAAATCGCCATTTGGGATCTGTTATTGAGTGTGGGAAAAAGTTAGCCGTTAGTTTATGCTGTTCCCCCCGTTCCTGAAGCTCCTTAAGCTTGGAAATCAGGACATTCATTGCTTCATCCCACGATATTCGCTCAAATTTACCTTCTCCACGTTCACCAACACGTTTCATCGGATAAAGCAATCTGTCTGGAGAATATTCGAGAGAAACCCCAGCCATGCCTTTAACACAAGCTTTACCATAAGCTCTTGGGTTTCCTCGGATCTCCTTTAAATTATTATCAACAATACGGGCCAAAATGGCACATTCGGCTTTACATTGATAACAAACTGTGGGTATCCATTTATCTTCCATTTTTCTAGCTCCATAAAGAAAGAAGAATCTCTCTCCATTAACACCCTAACCGGCATCACGAAGAATGGTGCTATATGGCCCTTTAAATTTATAAGATTTTCGAGGAGAATAGCTAAAAGAAAAGGTCAATTTTATTTTTAGCAAAAAGGTGAGGAATTCCCCATTGATCACGAATTACTTCAACACTATCTTTAAGAGCATCTTTTATTGATATCTCTCCCTGAATTTTTGGAATTGAAGCTTCCGCTTTAGCATACAATTCGGTAAATAAATCATCAGACATTTTCAGACCTCCAAATAGAGAGATGAATTCTTCGACTAGCTATTCTTTTTATTTATACTTTTCTTAACCTAACCAACGTCCAATGAAATTTGAGTGGTAAGGTAAGTCATTTAAGATTTAGTATATGTTTTATAAAATATCGCTAGTTTCTAAGTAACCAAGAAAACAAATTAACTATTATCAGAATTGAATTATGCGAATATATATGTAATTTTAGTTCTCACTTGAAAGCTTCAAGAATCTCCTCTCCATGGAGAAGAAATAACGAAATGTGACCTGTATCAGGATAAAACTTGGCTTCGCAATTCGGAATAGCTTGAGCTAAAGAACGACCCGTAGTTACAGGGACATTGAGATCCAGTTCTCCTTGCCAGTAATATAGTTTGTCATGAGTGATTTCCTCGAGTTTGAAACCCCATTTCCCTATGATACACTTTCC
>JAEOSR010000141.1 GCA_016840285.1 Candidatus Hodarchaeota archaeon
GGGGTAAGTATTATGGCAGATTTGTGGGACTTAGAACTCATTGATGTGGGGGAGGGTACTTTAATTGGTACAAATGCGATGATAACTGGTCATCACATACGAAGAGGAAAGCTCTATCGAAAGCGTGTAAAAGTAGGTAAAAATTGCACTATAGGTATTGCAGCAATTGTCCTGCCAGGAGCTGAAATTGGTGATAATGTTTTGGTTAGCGCGGGATCTCTTGTTCCTGCAAATTGGAAACTTGATTCAAATTCCTTCTATTCAGGAGTGCCCGTGAAAAAAGTAAAGGAATTACCCCCTAACGAAGAGAAAACAGGAACACTATAGCTATATTAGATTATTAGATTATTAGATAAATAAGATTAGGATTGGGGAGATGATGATATAATCAATGAGGAAGAAATATAGCCATGGTAAAGGAGCATCTGCAGCCTTCTTTCTATCAGTCTTCAGGAGGTACAATGTATAACCAATCATCATAAGTAAAGCGATGAAAGTGCCATTTAACAAGCAGATAACAAGAACAGCAATTGAGATGAAAAAATAGAAAATGTATCTGAGTTTAACGGTATTTTCTACTCCTATAGCAACCACAGTGGTTCTTTGCTTCGTCTGAAGATCTATTGAATAATCTGGAATTTGATGGTTTATCTGAGCAAGTAATGAAAACACAGAAATGTAAAGAAAAATCCCATAAAATTGGATATGTTCCCTTTCAAGGCCCCAAATTACGTTAAGGCCGAAAACGTACAAATAAAGGGGGAGAAAGGTTATTTGGAACCAAACTACATGGAAGATCCAATCAAATCCAATTCTGCTCTTAGCACGAAATATTGGACTATTATAGAGATATGCTAGGAGCATTCCTGCTACAGTAAATATAAAGTAAAGTATACCAGAAAACAAACCACAAATTAATCCTGCAACCAATGAAAACCATATTACAAATCTTCCGATCTTATACTCACGAGTTTCTGATTCACTGCAAAATACATTTCTCGATTTCTTATAGTCATCAGCAGCATCATATGGAGCATCGTAATAATCGTTTGAAACCCAAATAAAGATGTTAAAAAAAATCATTGAAAGAATAATTAGAATTGCACCACCCAGATTAAAACTACTAGGTTGTCGTAAAGTTAGGATTAATCCTGTTAATGCAAGAAGCGATGTTCCTACAATATTCGGAACTCGGAGGCGATAAAGCAGAGTATCTTGCATTCAATCACCCTTGTTGGTCTGCACCTCAATCTTCAAAGTTAGTTGAGGGTGCGAGATACCCAAATACCTCTTCTGCAATGTCAACTGCACCATCAAACAGAGATCGAGTCCCTCTCCAATTTTCAAGAGTCCCTGCGTACCGAGTGTGGAATTTGTTTAGGAAATCTCGCAGAGCAGTGTGTAATTCTGGATCCTGTTTATTACTGAAAATAGCTGCAGACAATCCTTCCTTTATTTCAGTTAGGATAAAGTGATTTCCATGTCTAACTAAATTTAGATCTCCTTTATCTTTCATAGTCTCGGACATGAAAGAAGAGACAGCTTTAAGAGCACCTGAAAGTAAAGTAAGCTCAATTGCCGTATCAAGCTCCTTATTGAAAGTATAATCGAAAATAGGAAGTCCACCCTCTTCAATCACAAGAAGTAAATTGAAATCAAGTGGTTTGTAACTATCAGACACCCAAAAAAGTGGAAGAGCAGCCATAATTGCGAGAATGATTATAAGATAAGTAATAAATTCAATAGTGGTAGGATCGGTCACAATAGGCCTTAAAATCCAATGGCCAAATGCAGATCCAATCCCAAGACCAAATGCAAGGGAAATGAAACCAACAGCATAATATCTACCAAGGCCATCACGTGGGGATAGATCAGCCCATAAGGAAGAGTCTAATGTCGGATGGATTAAGGCAAATGAAAAACCAATGACTAAAGCAGCTATAAGAAAGCTTGTTGAAGTCTGTTCCAACCCAAATATTAATGATGCAAATACTAAGCCATAAATTGCCGCAACAATCATGTTTTTACGACCGAAACGATCTGCATAATATCCAGCAGGCAGTATCAGCAAGAGATCACCAATTAAAACGACAAACCAGAATGTTTTATCCACTGGTAGATCAAATTCACCGATACTCCATGAAATATTCAATAATTCTCCTATCTGAGAAAAACTAGCGATTGATATTCCAAGCATTGTGTATAGCAAAATATGTGAGAGTAAATAAGCTCGAACTGACCTTCTACCTATTATTTTTCCAAAAAATTTCGTTGGCCATTTATCATTTACCCAAGGAACACCAAGGTTTCGAGTCAGAATAAAGAAAATTAATGACAAGAAGAGCCCTAAAATACCAATACTTACTAAGACGCTCACAAAGCTGTGACTCAATAAACCAGTTTGATATTGATGAGAAAATCCTCCTCCCAGAAGAATACTCATTAATGTGATAACAATAAAAGCAAAAATCCCATAAGAATATGTTCTACCACGATACCACATATCCGTTAATCCTGCGAACAGAGTTCCACTACTAGTCAAGAGTATTCCAAAGAAGAAAGCTAAACCTATTAATCCAGCCATCAATAAGAGACTTACTTCAATGAATAAAATTGATACAATCACAGAAATCGAACTACCTACCATTCCAATCATAACAGATACCCTAAGATGCTCGGGATGTTTATCAAGCGATGAGCCAGTGAAATAAAGCATAAAGATGACCAATAATAGAATAAATCCTAAAATTAAACCCCCTAATCCAAAGAAAGGATTGTTGGGAGACGTTTCCACTTTTTCTAGAATATCAAAAGAATAAATCAAAAGTAAAAGGGAAGCTAACAACCAAGAATATATGCTTGGGATGATTACTGTCAAAGTAGTTTTGATTTTCACTTTAATCACATTAAAATTTGTAGTGGTAGTTTTTATTGATTTTTTAAAGCGTAGCGTTTATTTTGAATATAATAATATTTCCCTATCTGGTGTTTCTCTTCTAATAGTATTATAGTATTGTTGATCTGTCAAACTTTATTAACTTACTTGCATATCATATTTCTGTTTGAGATAAACCGACAAGTTAGTAATTCTATGACTCTTTTGGAGTTCCTAGAGATGTCTTTGATGGAATAAGCGGGCCAAAAATGTCTTCTGCGATCTCAAGTGCTGGCTCGAAAACACTCATTTGACCTATCCACTCGTCTATTTCATCTTGGAATGTTAAACAAAACCTAGCTAAGAAAGTATCTAAACTACTTTTAAGTTCAGGGTCTATTTTATTAGCAAAAATCGTTGCAATGAGCTCTTTTTTTTCAGTCCCAGCTTTAGTTTGAACAGTAAACACCTTTCCATGGCAAACTAGATCCAGAACTGCTGGTTGCGCACTCAATGCCTCGAAAAACGTGCTAATGGCTGATAAAGCTCCTGCTACGAGAGTTAAATCCTTTTGTGTAATCTTACTTTGATCTGGTCGGTCAAAGTCGTAATTAAACATACACATTCCACTTGATGCGACAAGGAGAAGGTAAATATCAAGAGGATCATAAGAATCCGCCACAAAAAATAAGGGGAATAATCCAAGGACAGCAACCCCAATAAGAACGTAACTAATTACATTAGAACTTTGGGGAAGAAGGAAAAAACCAATTAATAATCCAACTCCAACTCCCTGAAGTAAGAAGATGAAGCTTAGTGCATTATACCGTCCTACTGAGTCTAGGGGACTTATATCAGACCAAATTGCACTATCGAGGGAGGGATGGAACGTTGAAAAACTTACTCCTAACAAATACGCCGAAAAATAGAACATCAATGGATTTTCACTAAGGCCTACAATTAATGCTGAAATAACAATCCCATAAACACCCATTACAATAAGATTCTTTCTGCCAAAGCGGTCAGAGAACCATCCCATTGGAATAACACAAACTAAATCACCAAAGAATACTATGATCCAGAATAATTTTGTTTGATCGAAATAGGACAACCCGAAGAATGGAAGATTAATCGATAGATCGGAGTATCGTAATTGACCAATCTGGGAGATCGTGGCAAAAGCAATTCCAAGCATAAGATAAATAAAAAATCGTGATAGTAAATAGGCTTTAACGGATCTGCGATTAAGAATATGCCGTATAGGAGTAGGAAACTCATCATTCTCCCATGGAGCCATTGATTGAGAGATGAAATAAAAGATCAACACAGCAAGAATAGTAATACAACCAATGAGGAACAGGGGAATCTGAAAATCCCAATTTAAAAGTTCAGCAAATAGAATGATAATCAAGGCCAAGATCGCACTTATAAAGAGTGCACCAGCATAAATACGACCCCGTTGACGAATATCTGTATACCCAGCATAGAGCGCACCAGCCCCTGTTGATAAAATACCCAAGAAAACACCAAGTGAGGGCAAACCAATCAGAAGAAAAATAACAAAATCAACACCTAGAACTACTAAAAAGAGAGAGATGCCGCTCATTAATAGTGACCCTGTGATCAAGAGTCTAATTAACTGTGGGTTCTTATCAATTACATACCCTGTGATATACAACGATACAGTGGCAAGAAACGTAGTTACAAATAAAATGAACACCCCTAGATTGAATATATTCTGAGTAATATCCATCTGAAAGGTTTCACTTAGCAAATCAAAGGCATAAACTAGGAGAAAAAGTGGAGTAAGTAACCACACTATGGTAATAGGTAATATGATTAAGAAA
>JAEOSR010000142.1 GCA_016840285.1 Candidatus Hodarchaeota archaeon
AGCTGTCGCATTGATCTTAATGTTGTAGTTTTGGTGGAGGTTCGAAACTATAAAGAAAAAAGCAAATTTTAGTAAATACGGATAAAAAAAAGTAGCTGGTCTCAAGCAAAATTGTGACAAAGCATTCATTAGAGTCGATGGAGAAATTATGCAAAAATATTTGACACTGCTTTATGGAAATCTATTAGGAATCGTTTTTCTCATTGTTTCTTTCGTTTTATTTATTACATCTGGGTTTGGAATAATAGTCCTTTTTGGTTTAATCCTTTCGTCAATTCCACTGTTCATCAGTACTATTATTTATAGAAAGAAATTCCCAATCATATTCACAATTGGAGAGAAGGAGAAACACAATGTCCAGATTGAAAGAATATGGAAATATTTCCTATGTTCAGAAGTGTAGTGTATAACATTTATATTGATAATAAATTATTCAAGACCTTGATCTTGAGATCTCATTTATCTTTTACAAAATTAAACGATGAAATTATTCAAGACCTGTGCTAGACAAGGGAACGCGGGATAATTACTTGAGATCTTAGTTAAAATAAAGAGAGAGTTATAGAGATACAATGCAAGACGACAGTATAAAGATCATCGGAATTGGTGTGTTTTCTTTTTTCGCAATTACAGTTCTAGGACTTGTTATCCTCTTCAATGCTGGTCTCCCCGTTTTTGATCCTGGTATCACTGATAATTAATTCACGGTGATGACAATTGAACGACACTCCACTCTTCCTTATCCCTCTGAACCATACCTAAATATATCCGAGTCTCAAATGAACCAATTTTCAATTCTAAAAACAGCGTGTCAGGAACTCGTTGAGAACGACCAAGATTCTATTAGAATTCAACTTAATAGCAGCGAATTTAATTGCATTGCTACATTACTGGAATCTTTATCCTCAGAAGGTACCGATATTTCTTGGATTTACTATCAAGGATTTTTTTTTGATATAGCGTTCTCAGGATCCTAATATGCTGTTACAGAAAAAAGATAAGTTATATAGAAGGTAACTTGATCTATTTGGAAACAGAGACTGAAAAAAAAATGCAGATTTACTCAAAATATGGATTTCGAACCTTAAAGGAAGGCTCACAATCGTCATGATATTCTTTTTAGTGGAGCGGCTTGTGCACAGATCAATAAAATTTGATAAATGATGTGAATGGGAATTTATCGCCAAGCATCTTCAGCTTACAATTCGGCCATCTTGGAGATTAATTACCCGATCTGCCACCTGCATCACTGCTGGGTCGTGAGAAACCAGAATGATGGTCTTATCGAAGTCTTTTTTCAATTGTTTAAACATCATAACAATCCTTTCTGCATTTGTACTATCGATTTCACCAGTCGGTTCGTCAGCTAGTATTAGTGGAGGATCATTGGCTAAGGCAACAGCAAATCGTTGACGTTCACCACCTGATAGCACGCTAATAGGCCGATCTCTCAGCTCCAGCATATCAAGAGTTGTTAATCGACTGACTTAAGATGGTAGTCATTCTTACAAGGATATCCAGAAGATACTTCAACTTCGTTCTCTCCTATTGTTGCAATCCAAGACCACAATGTTCCAGCTTCCCCAGCATGATCACATACTCCGTACTCATGATTTCTCAGGATATTCTTGACTGAATCGATTGTAATTGGTTTCTTGTGGTTATTATACCAATTTGTGATTCCTTCCAGACGTGTAATAGTGGTGTGCGCATTAGCTTCCGTTATTTCGACCTCTAAACGCTTCATTTCTTCTGATTGAAAGTGATTTGTTGCTATTAGAAACTCATCTTGGGCGTACGTGGTGATAATCTTGTCAGGAGAAGCTTCGACCCGTGCACTCACTCCACTTCTGTCTGCAAGTAGATATATATTACTCTCGCTAAGTGGAATCTCTTCTAGGAAGTCTACTGCATCTTCGACTTTTCCAAAACTGTCCAACATCCATCTCATTGCCATGTTCAGCATTATTTCGGGTTTAATACTGCCATTATAATACGCTGCTACCGTGCAGCCACACGCTAATCCAGCTTCATTAACACCTCCGAATCCACCAACGTAATGATCTGTAAATAGCACATTTTTCAACTTGTTTGTTGGATTTATTCGCATTATGGCGAAATATTCTTGGACTTCTGTTAACCAATCATAATTCCTAGCAAACACGGGTTTTCCACTCTCTGTGTGTTTACCCGGAATGGTAAAGACGGTACAGTGTTGTATGGGGGAAGTATGATCCAAGAAACTCTTTATATAGGAGCAATCATAAAGAATGATAGCATTAAGCTGCTTTTTTTCAAGATTAGCTGCATCAGCTATTCCTTGAAGCTCATCTAATAACCCAGGTGTGTATTGCTCCATTACACTTTCACATTTAGACGACCATTCCAGTTTCTCGTCGCTTGCTTTTGGAACTACAAGTCTACCTTTGATCATTTCACCAATCTGGGTTCCTATTTCGTAATACGAACCCTCTAATCTCATTTCTTCCATTGTTTATTGTCTCCTCTTACTCTTTATTTTTGTGTTCAGATTGATCTTTTAGAATTAACACACTAAAAAGTGAATTAACCATCTTTGATCTATACAATTACAAAGAAAACTACTTTAAATACTCAGTGGTGGTGGTAAATGCTCACTGAAAACTTTTCGGAATTTTAAAAGAGACTTCACTAGAAATGAACCCGAACGACGACAGTTCATTTAGGATATTTGGTTACCCGATGGTGATATGCCAAACAAAATCACATTTTCAGCTTAACAAGACAGCTTAAATAATACCCCAATTCTTTTAGAAAATGGTTGGATATTTTTTAGATATCTTGAGAGATTATAATCGAAACAAGTCCCTCTTATCAAGAGGCTCATAAATTGTATCAACAGTTATATCTGTCAATTCTCTCTCAGATCTTCTCTAAAGCGATAACATCATCTAAGCAATGACAACTGTCATCAAAGGGAGCGCAATTTTTCTGAAATTGGTATCCTGTTGCTGAACTTCCGCTAAAAATTCAGTTGTTAAAGCGCAGTGAAGACCAAATAGGAGCAATTGTACTTCAATCCCATTCAGGAGATTCTTACTACCGATTAATTCCCAGCTTACTCTAGATTCTCAATTCCACAATTTAGACAAAAGATCTCGGAATGATCCATAGGATATCCACAACGTTTGCATCGGGGATATTTGACAGCAGACACTTGTCGGGAAATTCTTTGGGGTCTTCTGGAATGAAATAACTCGTTTAGACTACTGGTACTATTATTATAGGATGAAAATGATTGATTGTAAGACTTTGTTTTGACATTAGACTTGTGTGATGAAGAAGTAAGGGGGCTTAACATTATTTTCATTTTCTTATATGGAAAAGGTGATCTTACCTTAATATACCTTAATAATGCGGAAGATTTCTTTTTTTTACCTTTATATTACTAGTTATTCGACATAAATTCAGTTGTTTATAAACTGGGGTGATTATTAAATGCGAAATTATGACCGCTCAAAGCCCCTTCCTCCCCAAGAACATTTATCTGGCTCATAAGCTGTTTTTGCGAGCATTTCACGTAGATCAACAAGGTCAAAGGAAGGAACTACAATGTATAATTTTTTAAACAATTATGTACAGCTGAAATTAATTCATGGGAATCTTTCAGAGGGATGATGAATTAGCTGGTATAAGATGATGAATGAT
>JAEOSR010000143.1 GCA_016840285.1 Candidatus Hodarchaeota archaeon
AACCTATATTTTTGACTTCTTCAATGGTTAATATTGGATATATTGTCATTTCATACTGAATTATCCAGAACTAAATGTACTTACTATTTCAATGGTTGAATCGAGAAGTTAAAACCAAGAAGACGATATTTATGGAAACTTCCTACCTTCAAATTCTGCATTTCCTAGGTGAATCAGGATATTATGCACGCACTGAGGCCGAACGAGCTTTGCTTCATGGACTAGTCGATAAAGGGTACGTTCGAGTAAAACGCGGAACTAAAAACGTATATCAGATTACATCTGATGGTGAGAATAACCTTTCGCGTGAAATGAACCCTAATACGTCAATTGGCGATCAAGAATTTCTAAAATACCTGAAAAAAGCCTATGGTGAGCTTGCAAACCCAATGAAACCCCTTGTAAGAATTCCTGATGTTCGTAGGAGATTAAGTGATAAAAGGATTCCTGATTCCTTATTTAATCAAAAAATACTTGATTTACATGACAAAGGAGTTATCACCTTACAAACTGCTTTATCCAAATCGCACGCTGTCCATGGTGGCATTGATTCAAACTCAGGGACAGGTGTATTCTATTTCATGATGTTTGAGGCGTAATAGATTATGACTCACGTGGCTTCGTTAGTAATAGAGAATCCTTTCCACAATTTTACCGCTCGTTCTGACACTCCAGAGTTTTTTAATCTGAATCGTCCGAATAAAGAAGCTTTAAAACATGTTATCCGTTTTTTAGAAATCATTCGAAAAAAGAAGAGAAAATCAGTAGTCTTACCCATTATTGCCGAAGCTGGGTATGGTAAAACCCACTTTTATTGGGTCTTGCGTGAAACGATTTCAGATGCTTATGTGGTGTATATTCCTGTTCCCACAAATCCAAATAGAGTGTATTCTCACTTTTATTTTGAGACAATTAAAGCAGGAGGGGTTCAACTTCTTGAGTACGTATCTGATGCGTTAACACAGAAGTATCAAAAAGTGGAACATGCTGCTGTTGATTTTTCAGGTATGGGTAATATTGTGATTGAGGGTTTCTTTGCATTAAAGAATCCTAAACAATCAAAAGTTGCGTTGAAATGGTTAACTGGTTTCGATATTGATGAGGAAACAACGAATTTTAAACGGACTATAATGGATGACGAAGAATTAGCATTCGCCGCTCTCAAAGTAATTTTAAAAGTTATTGATAAACCCCTATTATTTTTTGTAGATGAACTTGAATCTCTGTTTATAGCCTTAGGCCCTGAAGCTGAGCTTCAATTCCTTGAAACTCTTAAAAAAATGCATAATGAAGCTTCAAATTTTATTTTATGTTTAGCCTGTCTTGCTACTCTCTGGGATAAAATCCTTGATCTTTCGAGTACCGCGGTTCAAAGTCGGATTGAACCTCCAGTTGTTTTAAAACGTTTTCTAAAAAAAGATATTCAGAACTATTGTAATCAAATGCTACAGGATTTTCATCAAAAATTTGAGATACTCCCACCAGATCAGAATTCTCTATGGCCCTTAGGAAAAGCAGACATTGAATCAGCTTATGCCTATTCTCACGGAAATCCTCGAGAAGCAATTAAGTGGCTTGCAGGATGTATAGAGGAACGGAAGGGGCCATTATTAGAGAACTTGAAGAAAAATCAAAAACATCTAACTCGTACAGGAAAAATGATTAAAGCATTTGCGGATAAAAAGAAGGAATTCAGTACAGGTATTCTACAAAAGAATCATGGCGTTTTTATATCTTTGTCATCATCTGAGAAAAGATTATTAGTTACTGTTCCTCCTTTAGAGACCATGGATGAAGTCTTTCACGATTCATACAAGAGTGGCCTAAAAACTATAATTAGTAAGGAAGAATACGATGAGGTAGTTCTTATAGGTGTTTTGCCAGAATATGAAGAGGATAAGGATCTAATTATCACGCAATTCTCTGTTGAAGAGCTAGAGACTAAATTTCAAGAATTTTTAGAACAATTCTAAAAACTAATTCTGTTGGTTATCTTCTACTGAAAATTGATTTAACTAAGATGCCAGAAGTCCCTTCTTTCAAGTAGGGGATGAATGGCAGCCCTTAATAAACATTTCCTGTCAAGATAGGATAAATATGCTGAAAAGAAAATTCTATAGTGGTTGTCCAAGTGAAAATAAGGAGAATTAATTTGAACAGACAGCCAATAGTTTATAAACTATTATTAAGAAAAGAAGCGTAAGGTAATCGAATTACTGACCTAATTGTTAGGTAGAAAGAAAGTAACAGCAATTGAGCCTTATTTCAGGTGATGAAAGGCAGTTCATGAGAGCTGCTATCACACAATGCCCTGTGGACGGGCTATCTCTGAAAGTACTATCAGGTGTAATCTACGACACACAGCCAAACATAAAACGAGAGTTTCCATTATTCCTAGAGAAAAACGGTTGGGCGGACTCGTAGGAAGCAC
>JAEOSR010000144.1 GCA_016840285.1 Candidatus Hodarchaeota archaeon
CGAATAACTATCGTCAGATTTTCTTAATTATGGGATTGTTAATCGCATTCATTGTTCCTACATTAATTATTGCAGATTTAAAAGGAGAAACTGATCGAACAGCGACTATCGGCCAATATCAGTTTGCTGGTATAATTATTGGAATTATTGTTTTCTTGTGCTATTTTATCGGGATTAGAGGCGGAGCTTTTCGAGAACGGCCAGAGTTTGATGAAGATGCATTGAATGTCCCTGATTGGAAGAATGCTTTTCTCCATACCTTAAAAAACAGATATTTTCAAATTTTTGTGATTGCAAATACCTTTAGCTGGTATGTCTTTGGTATCTTAACAACCATCGCTCCATTATATGCAACTTCAGTGTTCATAGACCCCGAAATCCCCACATTTTTGGTGGGAATCCTATTGGGATTTACCTTCATTTCTGCGGCAATTTTTGTTAACCTGTGGAAATATTTAGGAAACCGCTTAGCTGATTTAAGGAAAACATGGATGATTTCATTAGCCGTTCTGATATTAGGTTTATTACCCTTTTTCATTATTGATAACTGGATCCTAGGACTTGCTTGCTTTTTCTTTCTTGGTATTGGTATAGCTGGCAGTCTGTACTTAAAAGATCTCATTATGAGCGATATTATAGATGAAGATGAGATTCGAACAGGAGTTAGAAGAGAGGGCGCATATTATGGTGTTAATGCATTTATTATGCGACTGTCAATCATCCTGGTCTTTGTTTCTATTGCTTTAGTTTTCAGTGGTTTTGGCTGGGAACAATATTTTGGTGAAGCGGTTGATCCTCAGAAATTAGAAGACTTTCGTCTGGGGCTTCGTTTACTCTTCTCGATATTCCCCGCAGTTGCTTCTCTATTATCGTTACTGATAATTAATTATTTTGGACTTTATGGAGAAAAATTACAGAATGTGAAGGAAAAGCTCAAAGAACTTCATCAAACAAAGATGAACAAAACTGTTTAAGTTTCATACTCGAAATTAAGACACAAAAAGAAAGGAACACAGGAAAACAATGAACTACAGAAAATTAGGAAATACAGGAATCAAAGTCTCAGCTTTAGGATTTGGATGCATGAGGCTTCCAACACTTAAACCTGGAGAACCCGCGATTGATCGTGAGGAAGCAATTCGGTTAATCAGAAAAGGAATTGACTCTGGAATAAATTATATTGATACTGCATATCCATATCACGCAAAGGAGAGTGAAATTGTTGTTGGAGAGGCACTGAAGGATGGCTATCGCGAAAAAGTGACGCTCGTGACGAAATGTCCTGTAGGAATGCCTGATTTCACAGAACCAGCTCATTATGATAAATATCTTAATAAACAACTAGAAAAGCTAGATGTGGACTACCTAGATTTTTACCTTTTCCATGGCATCAACGGGAAAACATTTCAAGAAAAAGTATTAGGATTGAATCTTATCGAAAGGGCAAAAGCAGCAAAAGACACAGGCAAAATTAAGCATATTGGATTCTCATTCCATGATAAACCTGAAGTTCTCAAGGAAATTATTGATACTGGACATTTTGAGTTGATGTTGGTTCAGTATAACATCATAGATCAGGTGAATGAAGAAATGTTAGCTTACGCGGCCGATAACGGATTAGGAGTAGCAATAATGGGACCAATAGGGGGCGGAAGACTAGCTGGTACCCCTCCCCCTGAATCAATGCAAGATTGGACTAGCGAGGGTAGAAATAATTTTATCGATCTTGCTTTAAAATTTGTGTTCAATAATCCCAACGTTTCTGTTGCTCTTTCAGGAATGGGGTCAGAAGAGATGTTGGATGAGAACTTAAGACTAGTGTCGAATGAAAACTACAATCTGTTAACTGATGAGGAAAAAAGACGAATTCAGAACATTGCAGCTAAATTCAAAGAGCTTTCCGATGTTGTATGCACTGGGTGTGGTTATTGTATGCCATGTCCAAATGAAGTGAATATTAAACAAATCTTTGATTTTCTGATTCGATATCAAGTGTATGGCCAAAAAGAAGACACAAAAAGAATGTATGCTCAGATTGGTAAGCTTCGTTGGTTACCTGGGAAAGATGCAACAGCTTGTATAGAGTGTGGAGAATGTCTGGAGAAATGTCCTCAAAATATACCAATAATTGAACAATTGAAAGAAGCTCACCAAATTCTTGGGTCAGAGTAGTTTCATGTGACATGATTAATTATTTCTTTCAATACTCCTTTTTTCAATTCAATTGGATTGTACTTCATACTTGAGGACTTTATTGCTTTCTCGACAATAATCTGAGCATCTGAATCAGTCAAGCCAAATTTAGATAATGCTGGGATTTTTAACTCTTTTGTCAAAGTTTTAAGGTAATCTATTAAAGCTGTATGAGCATCATTAATCGAAGGAATAGTTTTATTTGAAACAATCTCTCCTAATTTTGCGTATTTTTTAAGAGTTGTATTTTTTGGATCATTCATCGTTAATTGCTTAATATTTACTTCAATTGTAGGTGCTAGGAGAGTTGCGCATATGACTCCATGAGGAATTCCAAGCCCTCCCATAGGGGAAGCAAATCCGTGTACTGCTCCTAAACCAGCATTTGCCAAACAAACACCACTTAACAATGATGCTAGGGCCATATCTTCTCTTGCATTCAATGAAAGACCATTTCTAAAACAGATAAGAAGAGATTTTGAAGCTTTCTCGACTCCCAATAAAGCCAAAGCGTCAGTCAGAGGTTGAGACTTGTTAGATGTATAAGCTTCAATCAATTGTGTTAAAGCATCCATTCCACAAGTCGCAGTAACTGAAGGTGGAACTGTTTGCATTAATCTTGGATCAATGATTGCAATTTTGGGGATTAAAAGCGGACTACGAATACTGGCTTTAAATTTCTCCTTTTCCGCTAAGATTACTGCATTCTTTGTCACTTCACTGCCTGTTCCTGCAGTCGTAGGAACCGCTATGATGGGTAATGAAGGTTGAGTAATCATAGATCCTTTACCAATTACTTCCATATAATCTCTAGCGGATCCCCCATTTGTAAATAATCCTGCAATTGCCTTACTAGCATCAACAGCACTACCTCCACCAAGACCCATAATTACATCTGCATTGAATTCTTTAGCTCTACGGACACCAGAATCTATGGTTTCGATAGTTGGTTCTCCAGAAATTAAATAGATGTCAAACTCAATATCTTGTTTTAATATTGAAATTGTGAAAGTTTCTCTCGTTTCAGGAGAATTTAATGCACTTCCACTCGCAATTATCAATAATCGTGATCCGAGCTCTTTAACGAGAGATCCAATTTTTTGGAACTGTTTAGGACCAAAAAAGATTCGGGGAGTGGGAAGAAACTCAAATTCCATTATTCTCCCCTATTTTGATAGAAAAGCTTCTTCTGTTGCTGGGAAGAGATTCATATGTTTGATACCTTCACGGGGTTTGGCCATCATTTCTTCGACAGTTTCCCGCCATTTTTGATAATGACTAGTGGTCTTATGATCATCCATACCGCTTTCGTCGATATAGACCTCATATAAGAAGAAACGATCAGAGTCATCTAAACCTTGTAAAACATCAAAACGTAAGTTCTTAGGTTCCTTCCTTGTATTTCTAGCATTCTCTAATGTAGCTTCAATAAACGCATCTCGATATTCAGGTTTAACAAAGACACTAACACATGCAATAAACACTTTCTTAACCTCCAGTAGTACTAATTTAAATAAACTCAGTATTTTTTTAACTAAAATGCTAAAAGTCCCCTTCTTTCAAGTGGGGGAAGAATGGCAGCCCTTAATAAACATCTCCTGTCAAGATAGGATAAATTTGCTGTAAAGGAAATTCTATAGTGGATGTCCAAGTGAGAATAAGGGGAATTATTTCGAACATACAGTCAATAGTTTATAAACTATTATTAAGAAAAGAAGCGTAAGGTAATCGAATTACTGACCTAATTGTTAGGTAGAAAGAAAGTAACAGCAATTGAGCCTTATTTCAGGTGATGAAAAGCAGTTCATGAGAGCTGCTATCACGCAATGCCCTGTGGACGGGCTATCTCTGAAAGTACTATCAGGTGTAATCTACGACACACAGCCAAACATAAAACGAGAGTTTCCATTATTCCTAGAGAAAAACGGTTGGGCGGACTCGTAGGAAGCAC
>JAEOSR010000145.1 GCA_016840285.1 Candidatus Hodarchaeota archaeon
GAATTAGCCCTCCTTGGTTATTGGGAAAAAAGGCAGTATGCTATTCCATTGTGGATTATGAAAGATCTTCTATTAGGTTTTGAAGTTATTCATGATGATCGCTATGAAATTCTTGACTCAGAGCCTTTAACTTGGTCTCAAGGAACTTCCGTTACCAAGAATCAGAAGTATGCCTCTCCTATGACTGAATCCAACATTGTTATTTTAAGTGATGACTTTTTTCAAGGCCAAAAAATCTATTTCAAGCTTGAAGGAAGTACAATTAATGTATCCCGATATTTTAATGAGTTGGAGTTTTTTGACAGAATTGCACGAGCAAAAATACCAGAAATCGATGAATTGGATGAATTTTAGTCCATTCGAAAAGTGAGTACTGTAGAGATTCGAGCGTTCTCTTTGATTCGTACACCTTGACTATTAACACTTAACAAACCTTGGATTGTTTGAGAAGTCTTAGATGGATCAACAATAAAAGAAGGATGGAAACATCCTGTGCCAAGAAGACACTGGTGAGGATAAACAATAGCGAGAAATTCACCTCCAGGGAGATTTTCATTATATTCTATAATATACATTCCTGGGGAAAGCGTCCACCATCCATACTTTGGGTCATCTTCGATTATCGGTGATAAAGGTTCTAAGTCAACAGGTTGATATTCACTCCCTCCAAAGTCTAGTGCACCTTGCTTTTTGAATGAATAAATCCTTTTTACTGTAAGATCAAGAGTAGCCCCTTCCAATTGCTTAGGGGGGTAGATAAGGTTTTTCCAACTTTCTTCTAGCTCTTTATTTTTTATGAATCGCATTAGTATCCACTCATTGAAAAGTAAGTATTTCATAACCATAAAAGCCTTTTTCTTTAAAGAATCTTTATTATGTTATATCCTCGTCCTTCGGAATGTTTTCCTGCAAAAACTAAAAGTAGACTCGGGCATGTTTCGATCAATACTCACATAGATGATGTTCAATGTCTCTTAATCTAGAACGATTTTTCAATCCAAGAGCAGTTGCTTTGGTTGGTGCGAGTGACAAGCTTTCAAGTTGGGGATTCATTGTTGCTCATAACATTGTTCAAAATAACTATGCAGGTGAATTTATTCCTGTTCATCCTAAGAAAAAGGAAATTCTAGGGTACAAGGCTTACACATCTATTCTTGAGATCCCGAAAGATGTGCACCTTGATCTAGTGATTATTATCATACCTTCAAGATATGTCTTATCAATCCTTGAACAGGTGAAACAAAGAGGTGTTCATCATGTTGTTATTATCACAGCTGGTTTTAAAGAATCTGGAGAGGAAGGACGAAAGCTAGAGGAGAAAATTACCACTTATGCTCAACATAATGATATTAGATTAATTGGACCTAACGGAATGGGTGTTGTTTCAACCCGTGTGAATTTAGCAGCTGTCATGTGGCCAGTAACAAGCTTGAGACGAGGTGGGCTGTCCTTTGTATCACAATCAGGGAACATCGGTACCATTGGATTAACTGTAGCTTCGAGACGAGGCATTGGACTCAACACATACGTCTCTGCTGGCAATATGGCCGATTTAACTATGTCAGATTATTTAGAATATTTTGGAAAGCATGATTCTAAAACCAAGGTTATTGGCCTTTATATAGAAGGGATTCAAAATCCAAGACGCTTTATAAAATTAGTGAAAGAGATATCAAAGAACAAACCAGTCATTATCTTAAAAGCAGGAGGCACTGCTGCTGGTAGTCAGGCAGCTCTTTCTCACACAGGAGCTATAACTGGTGATGATCGTGTCTTTCAAGATATTGTAGAACATGCAGGAGCGATTATCGTTGATTCTCTTGATGAGATGTTTGACCTTGTTCTTGTTTTCTCCCGATGGGCTGGAATGAAATTTCCTCGAGGAAAAGTTGTTATTTTAACAAGAGGTGGTGGTTGGGGAGTAATGGCAGCTGATGCATGCTCAAGACAAGGAATAAATTTGGAACCATTAAGCAAAAATGCGTATGAACGTATTGATAAACTTCTCCCTTCGTACTGGTCGAAAGGAAATCCGGTTGATACCGTTGCATCATTGAATTTGAGCGACGTTAAAGAGATAATTAAGATTATATTTGATGATATGCCCTCAGTTGAAGCAATATTCCTTTTAGGAGTTGGGGGAATTGCTTATTTAGCAGACCTTGCCAAGAAATCTCCCTTCATTCGTGAAGAGCAGATAGATCAACTTGATTTCATCAGTAATATAGAAGTTAATATGTTTAAAGAAATACTTGAACTGTCTCATAGTTACAATAAACCCATTCTGATAACTACTTTGTTAACGGCACAAAATTCACCTTCGATTAAGTACCTTGAATCTCAAGATTATCCTATATTCCCTACTCCAGCTAGAATGGTTCATGCTTTTAGATACATGGTGAATTTCTATAAATGGCGACAACGTATATGATTATTCAGTGATAGAATTTTGAGACCATTGCTTGGGAAAGTAACAAGAGAGAGCCTACATCAATAAATCCAAGGCACAACAATAAGAGTCCAATAACCAATTCGTCATCAAGTACATTAATCCCTATACTATCATACATAGAAATACCTACAAGCAACCCCCAGCGAACATGCTGGTCTATTTCAGTTTTTAATCTAGAATAAACTTCTCGTAGTCCTTTTTCACGATCTTCAGGATTTACCACTTTCAGACAGGCATAAGAAAGACCTGAGAATCTCTTTACTTGTTGATCGTTCGAATGGAAAAAAGGTTCGAACTCATTTACTCGATAATATTCTTTATTCCTGAGAATAAAAGAGAACGTCCTCAACAAAACTAGAAAGCGAGCAAAATATCCTGAACCCCGTTGTTGAAGTCCTTCTTGAATGAAGGATTCCATATCAAGCTGATCTTCTGATTCGAGGAAGAAGCTGGCAGTTATTCCTGCAGCTTTAATGTCCAGAGTATTGCACTGCAACAAAGCTTGTATTATATCTATCGTGTTTTTATTTTCTTTAAGAATAGTAAAAATCTGATCATAATCAGGATCTAGATCTTTAAACCCTAATAATCGAAGGAGAAAGTTTTCCTGCTGTTTTTTATCTTGAAGAAGCGAAATATAAGTTAAAACTAATGCTGAATCCGTCCCAAATTTCGAATGGAATTCTATTCCCTGCTTTATTATTTTTTCCAGTTGTTCAACTCTAATTGCTGGATCAGGGATTAATGGAAGAAGAAAAGCGATACAGATCATTGCAATTCTACGACTTTTTTTATTTGATAGACGAGGAATAATCATCTCAAAAATAAAGTCAAATCCTTCTTCAGCTCTCTCAGCATTAATAGCTGTTAATGTAAGTCCTACTATATAACAGTCTGGATCTCCCATCCCCATTTCTACTGGATTATAAGCTTCGAGAATAGCTTTAAGACTCTCTTTTCGTGTTTCAGGAAACTTCGCAAGTAATCCTAATCCAATTGCATACCCCTGTTTAACAACAAAATCAGCCTTTCGAATTTTTTTTCTGTATTCAGCGTATGCTCTCTTTTGGGATTTTCTATTATTGGAAAAAAAGCTGTTTATTCCTAAAGCAATTGCTGATGTTATCCTTGTTGTTGTTAGAGGATCGTTTAAATAATTACTCAAGACTTTTTTCTGTTCATTTCCTTTTTTTGGTTCTAAAAGTATTGAGAATCCCAAACCAGTTAAAGCAGCTCTTTTAATTATCAAATCTTGATTTTTTGCTGCAGTAATTAACTGTTTCAATCTAAATTCCCTTTTTAATTGAGGATTAAATCCTATGGCTAATGCAAGAGCTTCTTCTTCAGTTGTTGATTTGTCTCTTAGGGATTCCTGAACAAAAGTTGAAAAATCTAGATCATTTTCCAAAATTTTACCCTCATTTCCAATAGAACATTCCTAATTGCTTATAATTTTCTTATATACTTTAGCATTTCGGAGCTAATAAAAGTAAAATAATGAATAAAACTATTCTCATTGAATACATCAAATATTCATTTTATTTTTCAGAATAATCTATCACTTTGGAAACTAGGTCTTTTTGGAAGCCAGACTCGAAAAGTGGATCCTATTCCCACTTGGCTATCTACAGTAATTCGTCCATTATGGATCTCAACGATTTTTTTTGAAAAAGCGAGTCCAATACCACTTCCTTCAATGATTTCAGATGAATATTCATGACCTCGTTCAAACATAGTAAAAATTTTATCCCTCTGACTATCAGAAATTCCGACCCCATTGTCATGAAACACGAAAACCCAAAATTTCTCTTCTTCTTCAAGGAAGATATCGAGATGGGGGTTCTCTTTGGAAATATCTTTATATTTCAAGGCGTTATCAGCCAAATTTACGAAAACTTGATGAATCCTTTCAGCTTGGCACTTAATCTTGGGGTACGGGGCAGGTCGAATATAGATTTCAAAGTTTTTGAATTTAGCTTGAGATTCTATTGCATATACCGCACTTTGGAGGATTTCTAAGGATAATACTTCCTGAATGGCAATTTTATCCTGTCCCAACCTACTATATTCTAATATGTCCAAAATTAACCGTTTAGCATATTCTGTATTCTTTTTAATCCGATTAATATAGAAATCAATATCCGAACTGAATGAACTTCCTAGATCTTCTAACATAACACTGATGTAACCTTGGATAGAAACAATAGGGGTCTTCAAATCGTGACTAATAGAATACACAAAACTTTCCATTTCCGCATGCTTCTGTCGTAATGCCTTGGTTCGTTTGATAAGTTCACGCTGAAATTCCATTTTCTGCTGGGTTTCACGTATAAGTCTTGCTTGTTTTTCCTCCAATGCTCTTGATGTTTCTTTCAATCGGTCAATGAGTGTATAAATTGCTGTATCATCTTCAATTACTAAAGCTGCTCCTATAAATTCATCATTATAACCGAATAAAGGAGTGAAAGAAATATTTGCAATGATTTTCTTATTATTCAATGTTAATGGAATTTCATTCGAACGAAAACCGCTCTTCTCATCGAAGCTCTCCTCCATAAGTTGTAGTATTGATCTTGAACCATGACCTTTAAAGCATTTCGAAAATATGTGATTAATATGCTTCCCGAGTACCAAATTCCCGATTAATTGGTGAAAGTGCTTGTTAATATAATCAATTCGTTTATCTGTATTGATACCAATTATTCCAACTGGTAAATTGTCTAACATTGTTTGATGATACTCTTTTAACTCCAGGATTTCCTCTTCGATTTTTATAATTGGACTCAAATTTGTAAATGCAAGCATAATTCCTTTGAATGTTCCTTCCCTGTAGAATGGTGCTGCTTGAATTAGAGCAGGTAGTTTTGTCTCATCTTTTTTTAGGAATTCTACTCGATATGAACTTCGTATTCCTTTTTTTTGTTTCTTTGTTTCTCTATGAACTTTGAATATTGAATCATCACTAATAATTGTAGCGTAACTCTTATTTTTCAATTCTTCTGTAGTATATCCTAATATCTCTTCAGCTTTAGGATTTAAATAAAGGATTCGAAAATTCTCATCCTCTAGAATCAACCCCTCGTCTATTGATCTGAAAATTTCTTCTTGAAATTCGTTTAATTCCTTTAAAGCTATATTTGCCTCCAAAAGATTATTTTTAGACCGTTGAAGCTGGTTTGTGAGGGATTTTGACTTAATAAAACCACCAAGAGCTTTTGCAATGAAAACCAATTTTTCCTGATCTTCATCAGTGAATCTTTGTATATTCTGTTTTTTTATGTGTAATATTCCTATGATCTCATTTTCAAATTGGATAGGGACACTGATTTCATGCTTATCAAGTATATCGATTTGAGAATTACTCGAGGTTATTGAATATGAACAGGTAGGCTTTCCTGTTTGTACAGCGATTCCCAGTATACCACGATGAAAATCCTGAATGATTTCGTTACCGTAGCTAGCCTTGTTACCTGGTTTGAATTTTAAACTTGTATCCACCTCCCCTAAACACTGAATAATTTCAATTTCATGATCGACAAGATAAAAGTATACCTTTGAAACAAAAGAGACCTCCCCAACAATTAGTCTCGCAATTGACTCAAAAACGGTATCAAAACTAGTAATAACTGATATGGTGGTCAAAATATCAATTAAGGTTGTTCCTAGCTTAACACTAATTGATGTATCAGTGTGTACCACTTTTTCATTTGACTTTTTACTTTGAGAAGCCTCATTCAAAACGTTTGGCATCCTGAAAAGTGTTAAGCAGCGGATTACGACATGTCAATTCTTTACTAACCTCCTTCCCATTTAAACATATTAATTCAAACACATCATATTTGAATCCCCAAAGAGATTGCTCTTTCATCTATTATATTCATTAGATTTGAATATAGAATTAATAAATGTCCAGATTAAGACTCTGGGTCACATCAAGAGAACTATATAAAAGCTGACTGAAAAAATGGGCACATATATTCCCCTCCTTCGTGATTACGAGGAAGATCTTCTAGAGAAATATTCATCAAAGATTGATAAGCGAACAACGCCAATTATAGCTATTGGAGGCTTTTCAGGAACAGGAAAAGACACTGTTGCTCGTTTTGTTCAACTCTATTTTAAAAATGGTCACGAAATTTCCTTGAAAATCATTGGTTCTGGTGACTTTGTCCGAGAAATTGCTGTTAAATCAGGGTGGGAAGAAAAAAACCTAGATGAATTTATGAAACACATTCAAAAGACACAGAACGAAGATTTTGCTAGAAAAGTAGACATTGAAATTGAAAAACACGCATTAAAAACTGCTCTATTGGAAGGGGGTATTTTCATTGGACGTATGGCCCCTTATGCAATTGGAACTCATGGTATAACTATTTGGTTAGAAGTCGCAGCAAGAGTGATCGCTAATCGCATTTCTCATGATTTTAATAGATCAGAATATGGTATGAATGAAGAAGAACTTATTCGAAGGGTCAAATCGCGGGATAGAACGGATGGAGAACGCTTAGAACAAATCTATGGGATAGCTTTCCGAGATAAAAAGAAGTTTGATCTAACTCTAAGGAATGAAGGATATTCTCTGGAAGAACTCAAAGAAAAGATTGATGAATTTCTTAGTACAAAATCCTCCCAAATACATGGAGAGAATCACAATGAACCTTGAGGAACTAGAAAAGCAAGATTTAATCAAAATTATCAAAATGTATGCTAAAAATTGGCTAGCTCATGATGGATGCTGGTTTTTAGCCGCTGAAGAACGATATGGAATTGAGGAAGCAATTCAAATTGATAAAGAAGGATGGAAGCGTTTCACTGTAGTCGAAGCAAAACGAATCATGAATGAATTTAATATTACTCCAAATTCTGGATTAGATGGTTTAGAAAAAGCTCTGAAATTACGCCTCTACGCATCTATCAACATACAAGAGGTCAAACGAGTGTCTTCTATTAAATTGATTCTTAAAATGAAAAGCTGTCGAGTGCAATTAGCTCGAGAAAGAAAAAATTTGCCCCTATTCCCATGCAAGGAGGTAGGAATCGTTGAATATAGTGGTTTTGCTGAGACAATAGATCCTAATATCAAAACCAATGTTATTGCGTGTCCTCCTGACCCAATGGAACGAGATTTTCATTGTGGCTGGGAATTCACAGTCTAACCACGTTGATACTCAAACATTTTTTTCTTGGTAATACTAAAATCCGTTCTAATTAGTTATTCTGACCAAACCCATCCACATTTTGTACATTTATAATATGTCGTGGTTTCCCATTCCTCCGTCTTTCGTCGATTCTCTGCTTCCCAATAGCGAGCCTCGTAATTATTACACTTTGGGCAAACAATCTTTGTTGTCGGGCGGATATCAAAGTCTTCCTCCACTATTGTTAACATATCTTTTTCGTTGTGCTTAATTTTACTCGAAATTGAATAAGAGGAATCCTTGAATTTATCTTTAGCCTCTGTTTTACATACACGACAAACTAAAGTGACACTATTATCTTCGTGTCGTTTAGGAATTAGGAGTGACCCACATTTCTCACAAAAATTGACCAATACAGACTCACCTTTTAGAACTTAATTGAATTCGTTCTTTCATTCATTTTAACAATCGCTAGGCCGTTTTTAGGATGAGAATATAATGGAAAAGCGAGTTTCATATGTGCTAAAAATGTGTATCTCTACCTCCTTTAAAAGCTTTCAATATGGCCAAATACTTTCTCAAATCAATATTAAAATGGGTGATTATGAATGAACTTCTCCCAGTGTAAAAATGCATTTTGTTCCTGTTCCAGTAGCACAGAGGGGTTCCTCTGTCATTCGGAATTTCTTACCGAGAACCTCCGAGGTAAATCCCCCCCAAATGTGTCCTAAAAAGCTACAAAAGCTAATATTTTTACCCCGATTGTCTTTTCCACAAATTGACACATCACCGTAAAAGAGGAGTTCATCAATTTCATCTGGAGGAAGTAAACCAATTCCTTTGATTATTTCATGTCTTTTTAGATGTGGAAAGGCCTGTTTAATGGCTTTAACCATCAAAACTCCTATTTGATGAGCATATTCTTCTAGTTGGTCACCCTCTTGGAGTTTAAGGAAAAAAACTTCTACCATCTTTAAAGGATAATCTTCAATATCTTTCCGTTCTATTAGGTCAGGCTGATATTCTTCTACTACAGATCGTGTTCCCTCTAATAAAAAGCTGGTAGCATCTTGAATAGAGATCCCTCTACCAAGAATGGGACTCAGTAAAGATCCCGCAGATAGAAGAACCTCTGCTTTTTCCTTAGTAGGTTGAATCGATTCAGCAAAAACATCCTCTACCGCCCGAAATTGAATTTCATAGGCAAATCGAGGGGGGAGAAGCCCATTTTCTATAAAGGACACCTGTACATTGGAATTAATAAATGAGAATCCGAGTCCTTTTACAACAGCTGATAAGAGCAGTTTAACTAACTCCATATCTTCATCTGTTTTAGCTCTCCAAATACGGCCCTTCCCCAAAAGGACTTTTCCTAATCGAACATCCTCTGTCCATTCGATCTCACAAGGGGAAAAACCTAAAGAGGCCAAAAAGAGTTTCGCTTGAGTTAATGTGTTATCTGAGGATGATAAGGTGAAATTCGTTTTTACTAGATCATCAATCATATTTTCGATTAGCTTTTTTGTCTCTGTGGAATTAGATCGAGATCGATCTAATAGTTCCTGCGATAGTTTCATTACAGCCATTGTTAGAAATCTTTTGATTCTAACTCCAGCGATCGCTTCAGAGTGGCTTTGATGTGATTCTGTCAAGTTTTAGACCTCTACAGTGAAATAAAAGAAGGTTTTATTAAAAATTTTTACTTATATTATTAGGATATAATAATAAATTTAAATCCATATCAACTAGTATAATTAGACATGCAAAAATGATTTAAAAAGGATTTGATAAAAAGATCTATCTACACAGATTAATAATTACAAACCTGAATTGAGGTAAATGTATTCTAATATTTGAATTAGTAGAGCCAAGTACAATGAACCGTTTTATTCGATTTTTTAAGAAACTTTTCGTCCCAGAACTTTCACATGACGCCTCACAAGAAGCAAAGAAAAGAAGGAGAATTTCCCAAAGCATTTCTGATGATCAAATCTATGTTCATACAATTAGAAATGCATTAAATGTCGATGATGCCACAGTATCCGATAAATTGACTTTTGCATTCACCTCCCTTCCAGAAGTAAACACAAATTTCCCTTTTGCTAAAAATATGTTTTTTGACATCCTTGAATTTATGATGAGTAATAAAGAAATTACTTCTGAGGAAGTTAATATGTATAGGGCTCAACTGAAAAATATCAGCTCTCTTGAAGACTTGATGATGACAGCTGCATGACAGCTAAAAAATGAATCGCTTATTAGGCACGAATTATTACAGATTTCACGTAATTTTCTCGGGAGGAGTGATTTTATCACGATTAGTCTCCACTAGAAGCTTTGCTAGATCTTCAAAGGTTTCTTGTATATGATCCCCAGTTTTTGCACTCGTCTCAAAAAAATTGACCATCTGTAAACTATTCTTAGTTTCTTCTCCCTCATCAAATGACACTTGTCGTCTATCGATTAAGTCATTTTTATTACCTACAAGATACAAACTCACATCAGGTGAAAATTTCTTCAGTTGACCAATCCATAATGGTAGTTTCTCCAGGGTCTCTTTTCGTGTCATATCGTAAACTAAAAGTGCTCCAGATACTCCTTGGAAAAAAACTCGACCAACTTGAGACGACCGAGCATGACCCCCGATATCCCAAATTTGAAGGCCAACTTGAAATTCCATACCTTCAAAAGGAAGATTCACTGTTTTAACTAGAAAATTGGCGCCTATTGTTGCCATATAATCCCCTGGAAATCTATCTTCAACATAGCGAAGAACCATTGATGACTTTCCCACGCGAAATTCACCTAAAAGCAAGATTTTCGCTAGGAAGTTGTAAGTAAGAGGCCTTGACATTCCAATCAACAGGTCAGGGGAAACATTAATCTAAATACTTTTTCCTTTCTACTTTATTTAAAGGAGAAAATAAAAAAGTTTCTAATTTATGCGATATAATTGGGATATTAAAACTTCATGCCCGAAAAGTAGAAAAAAAAACTGTTATTTACATTTGGTGATTAGAATGCGTCGATTCTTAAGAACTGTCAGAGATATCAGAAGTTATATCCGTCGAGGATCACCTCAAGATGTGATCAAAGTGTGTCCGATCTGTTTAGGAGACAATCTCGAAGTCCTTCACAATGCATTTTTAGGGCTTTTGTCTCCACCTTATTACTCATGTCATCTCTGTGGATACAAAGGAGCAATTTTTGCTGAAATAGAACGAATCCAATATGAAAATCTAAAAAACTCAATAATTGAAGGCAACTCCTTTTCAGGAGGTTAACTCTCTCATGTCGGACTGTTTGCCAATTTTAAAAGCTCTAATTGGTTTGAACTCTGAAAATCCTCCTGGGAACACACGACTTATTATTGAGTGGATTCAGAAATGGGCTGAAACAAATAAAATCCCACTTGAAACTCAATGGTATAAAGAAAATCAAGCAAATATTATCTTAACTGTTGGAAACGCACCTAAGTCAATAATATTGTGCGGACATCTAGATACTGTACCAATTGGGGATCTAAATAACTGGAACTATGACCCCCTTGGTGCAGAAGAAAATCAGGGATATATTTATGGTCGTGGTTCAGCTGATATGAAAGGAGGTGTCTCCGCTTGTCTGGGAGCTTTAAAATCCCTGAATGAGTCTATTGGTAACATTAATAGTTTAGATTACAAGATAGTATTTATTGGGACATCTGACGAAGAGGTGGGTCTTGGTGGAGCAAAAGCAGTGATGAAACAAGGAACTATGGATAATGCAAAATTTCTCATTGTAACTGAACCAACAGCTCTAAATGTAGGAATTGCAGAAAAAGGAGTACTTTGGTTCAAAATAGATTCCTTCGGGAAAGCAGCACATGGTTCAACTCCTGAAAAAGGAGTAAATGCAATTGAGGAACTTGCAAAACTGTTTCCTCTTCTACATAAACATTTACCGAAAGTTTCTGACCCCATTCTTGGTCAAAGCACACTAAATATAGGGAGATTCAAGGGAGGTAAATCAGCAAACGTAGTACCAGAGAAAGCAGAAGTTCATTGTGATTTTCGTCTTGTTCCCCCAATTAATCCACTAAACTATGCAAAAGAGCTTACTGAAATAATCCAATATCATACTAAAGCAAGTTTTGCGAGTTTTGGCACGGAAATAGATCAGGTTATGCAACCTGTATCAAATTCTCAAGAAAATGAATTTATCCATCAATTAATGGAAGAGAGTAATAATCAAAAACCAATTGGATTGAACTATGGAACTGACGCAGCAGTTCTGGTTACTCAAGCTCCTCATCCTGTTCCTTTTGCAATATACGGGCCTGGTGATCCGAAAGCCATTCATTGTGCTAATGAACGAGTTCGGATTGCTGAGGTTCTAGAGGTTGAATCAGTGATAACAAAATTTTTGAAAAAGGTTGTTACTCCCTCCAACGGTTCAGATTAGGATCCCACTTACTCAAAATTGGTTGATCATCGTAGAATACTTATTTTTTGTCCCTAAGGCATAAATATCGAATTTTTTCTTCCTGGGAGTCTCAATTAATAAGCGAAGAAGAAATACCAATAATATAGGCTTTAGTGGTCGTTCAAAAGACTTGTCCTTATCGTATTCTCTATTCATATCCTCATAGGTCTTCTTTGTTTCCTCGATACATTTTTTCAACTCTTTATCTAAAGAAAGAACCCCAAATAACTCTTTTAGTTCTTTTTCATTCAAGTTTTTAGCATCTTGAATAGGATAAGCCTCGGCAGATTCCAATTTCAGGTTGTAACCTTTGTCTTTCAGCATCCATTCATCTTTTTTCACCATAAATGAATGGAATTCCTTACTAGGAGTAATTCTTAGAGGTACTGGACTATCATGAAATTCATAGAATACCCCATATCCATTACATTCACGACAAGCTATTGGATTACCCTTACACTCATAACACACGATTTTCCCAGTTCCTCCACATGTGTGACAATTGATTTTTCCCGATCCAAAACAGGAAGGACACTGGGATGTTTTTTCGATTCCTTTTGTTTTTTCGTCTCCTTTTTTATTAACTTCTTTGACTTCTAAAGAAATTATATGTTTCCCTGAGCCCTTACATTTATCACACTTGATTTCTTTTCCTTTGCACTCCTCACAAATGATAAATCGAGAATTGTTACAGTGACCACATTTTTCAGTTCCTTTTCCGTTACATCTCTTGCACCGCTTTTCTTTAAGATTTATTATTAGTGGTACAAAATCCTTTTTTCTTTTCCAAGCGTTCGTGTTAACACCTTCAGAGGAAAATGAATAGAAAGTGATATCTCTCAGCTTTGATACTAGCATTTCTTCAGGTTTGTGGTCTTTTCCCCCTAGACTCTTTTTCTTTTTTCGAATCTCGGAATAAAAATAAAGAAAAGCTGATTTTTCAACTTTTTTTACGCTTTCAGCTGCTGTAATCGCCTCTTTTTCAATTCCAAATGAGTTTTTCAATTTTTTTGAATCAACTTCAGATAACCATTTGTTAAATACTTCATCTGCATCAGGTGTTAATATTTTCATTTCTACACTCTCCAGGACTTAATTTGATAATCGATTTATGATTTAACAAGATTCCATATCCCAGCTATTAAAACAATAAGACTTCCTAGAGGCACTGGGAGAAAATTATCTTCCACACCACCACCAATAAACGTTAGATTAGTAGCATTATTCCATATCAATAAGATTGCTGCAAAAGCAACCGCTGCTCCAATAATATACAATAATCCAGCCATTTTAGGTTCATTCTTCCTTATAATGCTAAAGAAAATACCTATTACATTTAAAAGGAGTGATAAACCAAAAATCATCCCCGAGAGATCCAATCCTGCTTCTCCAAAATTGCCAGGGTAAATTGCTGTACCAAGACTATTTAAATATGCATCTATGAGCTCTGATCCTTGAGAAATGTTCGAAGGATCGAAATACCAATTCAAATTGAATATTTGGAGCCCAGAATCGCTAGCAGATCCAAACCACCCTAAATTAATGTCATAATAACCCCAAAGAAAGAGATACCCTGCAGCTAAGATCATCACAACTGATTCACTACCAGTCCAAATAAGAATAAATGACGGTAATAGGAATCCTATAATTGCTAATACTGTACCAAGGGTGCTTGAGGAGTGAGTCATAATCTAATATTCCTTATAGTTTTATTTCGTTGCTGAATTGTTATCTGTTTTTCTTATAGACAGTGGATCCGTTAAATAATATTTATCTTTCTTATACAGTGGTGAAGAAATCATCCATTAGAAGTAAAAACCTTTCTTAAAGAATTTGAAAATGTAATTAGAGATTTTTAATAAAATCTTCTTGATCTTTGGTTTCAATTGCAAGAGGATTAACTCCTCTCACGCATTTAATAGCCTCTTCAGGATTTAAACGATCAATAACCACTAATATTGCAGCTAATATTGTGCCAGTCCGTCCATGTCCAGCGGTACAGTGAATTAAAACAGGTAAATTGGGATTTTCATTCTGACATTCGTGGAAGAATTCAAGAATTGTTTCCAAATCCGTTTCAGTAGGGGGTGAGAAATCCTTGATTGGAAGATGTAAATATGGAACCGCTAAAAGGGATGCTAACTCTTCTGTTGATGATTTTTCTTGAAGATTAATCATTCCACCCCATTCAAGCGTCTTAAGAAAAGGAAAGTCTTCTAAATTAGGTTCACTAGATCCAGCTAAACGTTGTTTATCAATCCAGTAAATGATCATTTATCTTGCCTCGTTTTCCTAAAGAGGTCTACAAGATCTTGATTTAAAATTTCTTTCCTTAAACAATAACGATTACCCTATTAAAAAAATTTGGATAAAACTGTAAATAGGAAATCCATCAAAATCAAAACTTGCATCAAGAGAAAAAGGTAATAAGTAAAAAATCAATAATCATAATCAAACACACAGCAGTAGGATTCAAAGTGAATACTAAGGATTTTGACTTCGTGTTTCGTAAGGAATTTCTTATCCTCTGTCTTCTTTTGCTGACTGTGACTTTTGCTCAAGTGTCATTAGGACAAATGTCAGGAATGATAAAGAGTGAACCCTTTTTGATATTAAATTTCACTTTATTTGAGGTTTTAGGAGTTATCCTTCCTGTATTCTCTGGAATGTATATCTATTTAAATTACCGTACGAAGAATAATCATCCTTGGTTTCTCTTTATAGTGTCAGTCGGAGTGATTGTATTAGCTACTTTGATTATTGCAGCTCTTTTTGGAGTATCCTTTCGAAGTGCAGAAGATGAAGGAGAAGTAGAACCTGTTTTACCTAGTTATAATACTACCTCTATAATTACAACCACTCCCTATACTATAATCACGACTGAAACTCAACAAACAACAGAACCAACTCAACTAATTGCTCCACCAGTAAATCTATTAGATTTAAATGATTTTTTCCAATCTTTACAAAATTTCGGAATCTTTTTTCTAATATTTTTGTTTTTTATACCACTTTTGTTCATGTTTATTATCAGACGTTGGTCTGAAGATATGGGGATTGACTCTGAGGACACTAAAGACGTTAGCAAAAACAGGTACGAAAATCAATATAAGATGAGAACGGTTTTAGAGTGTTATTACCAAGCATCTACAGCTCTAGAAGAACGTGGAGCAGATAGTTCACTCAATTTCACTCCGACAGAATTTAGTCAGGACGTGGTTAACAAAACTTTGACCTCTCCGCCTTTAATAGATGATTTAACTGATGTGTTTGAAGAGGTAAAGTTCTCAGATCATACAATTTCGGATCAACAAGTGAATTTAGCTAAGTCTTTAGCCTCGAAAATCATTTTCTCCTCCGATTCGATGGATGAAAACGAAATAGATGAAGAAACAGAGGATTAAAATGGATGTACTATATATAAGTTTACTAATTTTGTTAATCTTTCTTACATTTTGGGCTATAAATTCGCACAGAGTAAAGCAAAAAGAATCACAAACTCCTCAATTTAAGAAAGCGAGAACAGAATATTTAAAGCCCCCTCGGCCTCACAGTGAATCGTATAATAATTTTTTTCGGCTAGCGTCAAGTGTCTATTCAAAACAACAGAAAAAAATAGCTTTAGTATTATCTCAATTGATTAAAGACTACATGGAGCTTAGTGATCATTCAAGTGAAAGAAAAAATCTTAGTGAAAACCTTAAACTCATCCTGACCGATCCTGATGAATGGTTCCTTCTTCAATTAGATCTTATTGACCGTTCTGAAGTATCTCGGAAGCAAGGACTCTCTAAAAGCTATATCCAAGTCTTAGATGAAGTCCAACACCTACTAAACATTTCATTGGTTTTTGAAATGGAGTGATTCAAGTTATGCAAATAGATGAAACCTCAAAAATATGTAATGAAATCTTAAGTGAAATCTCTCAACACATTATCGGTAAAAATGAGGTTCTTAGAAAAGTAATTTTGGCCTTTCTAGCTGATGGACATATTCTCTTTGAAGATTACCCTGGTTTGGCAAAAACCATGATTTGCAGATCATTTGCAGCAGCTTTAGGTTGTGAATTTAATCGAATCCAATTTACTCCTGATTTATTACCTCAGGATTTAACTGGTTCGGAGATTTACAATCAAAAAACAAATGATTTTGAGTTTAAACCTGGCCCTATTTTCTCAGACATTATTCTTGCTGATGAAATAAACCGAGCCACACCTAAAACTCAAAGTGCCTTGCTAGAGGCAATGGGGGAGTATCAAGTAACTGTTGGAGGGATTACATACCCTTTATCTGAAAATAAACCATTTCTAGTTGTTGCAACACAAAACCCATTAGAACTCGAAGGAACTTTTGCATTACCTGAAGCCCAAATTGATCGGTTTCTCGCAATGATCCGAATTGGTTATCCTTCAAAAGAAGCGGAAAAGGTAATATTAACAAATCGAATTAATAGAAAGAAAAAAGCTTTTGATGTATCCAAGGTAACAAACCGATCTACTTTTTATGAGATGCAGCGTTCAATTGAGAAAGTCCATGTCTCCGAGGAAATTAAAGAATATATTGTCGAGATTGTCACGCAAACCCGTGAAATGCAGTCAGTTAAGGTAGGATCATCCCCTCGAGGATCTTTAGACCTAATGGCGCTATCACGAGCCAACGCGGTATTAAATGAGCGAGATTATGTAATCCCACATGATGTTAAAGAGCTTGCATCAACTACACTCGCTCATAGAATGATACTCGAGGTCAGTTCTTGGTTATCTGGGTCTTCATCAGAATCAATCATTGAAAAGATTCTAGTAGAAGTTAAAGCTCCCCGACGTGAATAATATTGATTATCTTATGAGATATGAAGGATGGTGGCTTGTCTCTGAAAAAAAGTCTTAAGCAGCTAACTCTGCTCAATTTGGCTTTATTTCTCATAGCTTTAGCGATTATTTTGCAAACTTGGACAATTGCAGGGGCAATTCTTCCTATTCTTATTATTTTCTTTTTTTATCTCACTTCAGAAGAACTTGATGTCCATCATCTTATTATAAAACGCAGTATCTCACGAAACAAAACAGAGACGGAGGGAGAGCTCATCCATGTTAATGTGAAAATAATAAATAAAGGGAAACGTATTCCTATTCTTGAAGTAGTTGATTTAATACCAAATGAATGTACAGTGAATGAAGGATCAAACCACTGGATTTCAGAGCTTAATGAACATGAAAGTATCACTTTTTCATATGCAATACAAGGCCATCAACGAGGACGCTATAAGATTGGACCCGTTCTTATCCGTGGAGCAGATTTTTTTAATTTTAATTCTGAATCAATTGAATACCCAGTTTTTAATCCTTTCGATGTTGTTCCATCATTAATCAAATTAAAATTCTTACCAATATCACGGCAGAGGTTATTACCAGAAACAGGACATATCCCTAGCCTTATCTATAAAGGTCGTGACTTTGATTTTCAAGGAGTGCGAGATCACCAAGAAGCTGATGAATTAAGAACTATCAATTGGCGAGTCACAGCGAAGTTTAACAAACTCGCGACAAACGAGTTCGCATTAGATCAATCAGCGCGAGTGTTTGTACTTTTTGACCATACTGACTCTACATTACGTCTACTTGAGGAAGGAGTGATGTGCGCATTATCCACTTCAGAGTATCTTATTTCTCAACGAAATAAAGTAGCATTTTTCGGTATTGGGGAGTTTATCCACGAAATCCCTGCAGCACCAGGAAAACGTCAACTTCTCAAGATAAATGAATTTCTTATAGATGTTGAATGTTCTAAGCCTCGTTTTAAAGATACATTATATCCCCGCTTGACTAAGAGACTCCTACCGACTTTACCTTCTTTATCTCAGATTTTTTTCATCAGTCC
>JAEOSR010000146.1 GCA_016840285.1 Candidatus Hodarchaeota archaeon
GAGTCCGTTTTCTAACGAGTGTATTTCTTGTTTTGTCGACATAGAAAAACATTTGGCTCAGAAGTTAAATGCTTGTGGGTCAACTCCGTCATTACTCCCCGTGTGTGACTTACTCATCATTCGAGATAATGTAATTATTTCTGTAGTTTATTTAAAAACTGTCGTTATCGTGTTAGTATGTCATCCTGTAAATAAAGAAAAAACATTCAAGAATTAGAGTAGATAAGCGATAATCACAAGAGGTGTAATGATCCCAAGGTTTTGTTCTATCAGAAATCACTACTCCTCCCATTTTTCCTCGTATCTCTGAACTACAATCCATATTGAATAAAAGAGCTAGTTGAGAATTTTTCACCTAACGTTCACAAAAAAATCGGGATGCATCCTCAAGAAATTCCTCACTGCTGTTTAGGGAAATATAGTAGGAAACCTCATCAGCTTGGTTGGGCTCTAAGTACCAAAATGTAATGAAACCAGCTCCGAGAATCATTTTTCCCGCGTCAAGAGGAAAAATTATAGATCTTGGAGAAGTTTTAATAAGGGAGAGGGAGTTATTATCTTTTTTCAATGTAAAATAAGTCATATCTTCTGGTCCGACTCCTAAAATAGGTACTGGATTGTCTCTTGAAAATTCAAATGGAGTTTCAGTACCAATAGAAAATCTCGAAACCATTTTCTCTATACTTCCATCAATCCCTGGACTTAATAAACTAAATGATCTGGCCTGAAATGTTGTTGTAGTTGGATTATGAATCGTTGTTCTAACCCTAACTAAACTCGAATCTCCTCCTAATAACTCATATGCGATTTTTATTACCAACCCATTTATTGACTTTTGTTCATTGATTGTTGTTGAATATTCGACTCCTGTCCATTGATTTGATCGGATCTTCGTGGCAATATATTTCTCTTTGGAATAGTTTGTTTCGTCCAAATCATCATTTACACCTAGAATAATAGAATTAACCATACCACCAGGATCTTTTGAGAAAAAGATTGATGGAGAATAGTTAGGAAAATTAGAAAGTAGATAAGGTTGTCCATTATACTGTATTTGAGTTAGACAAGCTGCAAAG
Source organism: Candidatus Hodarchaeota archaeon (assembly GCA_016840285.1). Next base: position 1,077 of record JAEOSR010000146.1, read on the forward strand.
TCAGCTGAACTTTTAATCTCAAGAATTTTATTTTTTACTACGACCAGATTTTTATTTGATTCTGGTGGTAGATCAAGAATTTCAGGTTTTTCTGTCCCATTAAACACTAAAAATCGAAAATGCTTGGTTTCTTTCTTTTCGGGGCTCTTTATGGTAAATTGTAGTTTGTAAATTCCAAAATTGATATTACTTGGTAATTCTAATGCACATTTGAACTCTTGGAGATTACTTAAGTTTAAATTAGTGATTTCAAATTCATTAGGAGTAATTATCCAACCTTTTGGCTCTTTAATGATTAAACGACCATTCAGAGGCACTAAGCGAATTGATTTTAGAGTAATTTGGATTTCTGATATTTTTCTTCCAATAAGCAATTGGTTTCTTGGAATATCGATGCTAAGATATGACATTGGTTCAATTTTTTGCTGAATTGGAGACAATACTTGATTTTTGCTCAGATAATATGAAAGTTCACGAACTTTCTTCCAGCCTGTGTTTCCACAACCAATCCAGCTCTTTGGCCCGCTAGACGAGGAAAGAGCTGGGATTCGAATCTGTTTTTCAAGTGATGATAATTTATTACGACTGGGGTCCGCTTTAGAGTCATGCGTCTCATAAATGTGGTAGTAGCAGATATCTCCTACTTGTATGCAAATCCAAGGTTCATATCTTTCAGTTCCTTCAGGTAAATCTCCTTTTCCAGCTGGCCAGAAAAAAGATGGCCCATAAACGAGCTGATTCTCAAAAACGAAATAGGTTTCACCAAGAGGCATATTTATACCACGGGTAAAGTGAGGCTCAATAATGGTTGTTATTTGGTCATCTACAGTTCCTAAGTTTTGTACTTCCGTCCATATTGCAAAGTGAGAGTCCCCTGCTCTTAATTCAAAAATCCGATGGAAAATCAGACCCTTCTTCGAATGTCCTCTCCTTGAAAGTTTAACCTGAATCGAATTCCTTTTTTCTATTATTTTTATCCTAAATTCAGCCTGATTAAATTCACTAAAACCAAAAGGAGGGCCATAATCAAGTGTACGAACTCCTATTCCCATCAAAGTCTCATCTGGGATACGAAAATCAGCGCTAGCTCCCTCAATTTTTATAACACCCTGAATATATTGATTTTGGATGATAATACACTTTTTGTCTTGTTGAATGCCAGCTGCTAATCCTGGGCTATTGGAAAGGAAAATGGGGAGTTCGTATACTCTACTCTTAATGTCTCCCATCTTTATCTGGCAATACAAAGTAGTAAAAATATCATTATCACTCAAGGGGATTTCTAATTGTACGTTGACACCAATATTTTCTTCAGGACCTAAACTAATTGGAATAACAGGAGAAAGAATATCAATCTCATTTATTGACCAGAATAACATTTCTCCTTCAATGGTTTTCTCTGACCTATTTTGTACGTGTATTGGTATATCTTGCTTACCAGAAGGCCTCCACCACACCTGATCTGAGATCTTGATATCAATAAGCTGACGAACTCTCATTCCTGCTTCTAATGTGAGGATTTCTCCATCGACAATAATTTGACTTTTAATACTGGGTGTTTTTCTCTGGATATCAGTATCAGAGGTCGTATCATCAATAACATAAATATTTTCAAGAGTCTTGCTTCCCTTGGGAACTGTTTGAATTTCTTGACTCGTTTTTACACTGACTTCCTTAGAACCCTCCATAGTTACAATAACAGATAACTCTTTATTGGATTCATTCCTAATGTGTAAAGAAATATTCTGATCAATTCCAGCAAAAACATCATGATCTGTTTGTTGCAAAGTTATTCCGATTAATTCACCATTCATTCTTCTGGTAATACCAGTAATGGATCGGCTGTAACGATCAATAATAACCTCAAGAAAGTCTTCCTCTTTTTCAAACCGATAATAAAAAACTTTCATAGATCCTAGGGTCTGCTCATCAGGAGCTTGTGTGATGTCACGCTTCTGATCGTGGTACCAATCAGGATGTTTCTCAAAAAATGGTTTACAGAATGAGTTCTGTAAGATGACAGGAATATAATTCTGCATATATACTGATGTGTCAGGAACCCATTGAAGGCCAATCTTCTTGTAAAGGGGTACAGCTTTCATATTTGACGGCCAAGTGTGTAAATCTTGTCGCACATCCCCATTTTTCACGCTAAAATCAGCTGCAGTGAGAAGTAGATGCTTACCATATTTTTTTCCTAGTACTTCTGGATGGGCACCTAAAACACCAATGTAGGAAACATTAGGTTCTTCCATACGTTTATGAACAGAGCAAATACCAACTAAACGATCTTGGGGGTCAAAAGCAACAAAATATTCGAGAGCTTTCCTTTTTTCAACGAATTCTCGTGCACGTTTTTCATCATACTTGATTCCTTGAGTCCAGGTTCCTGGCCACAAATCATCAATTGCATTAAAAAAAGATGCTAATTTTTTTGAATCAGCATTTATATCGATCGGACGAATTGTACCTTCAAAGTTTTCCTTATCCTTAATTGCAGAAACATTCATGAAATCACCAGATAAAAGACACATAATTTGATTAAATTAGAAATAATAAGCTGTATTGCCCATTATAGAGAATTATTGTTCTTACAGATTCATGAATGATTATTACACTATCATATTTATAATAATAGAAAGTGGCAAAAATAGTGCAAATAGAAATGAAAACAAAGAAAAATACATTGACCTCAAGAATAAAGATAAAATGGCAAAAGCCGTGTAGTACGGAAAAAATGAGACGTAAATGAGTTTCTGACTGACTAGCTCAAACCGCTGGTTTCTGCGCCTCAATGATGCCATTCTGAAATTGATTATCAAGATAGTTGAAATCACTAAATATTGTAACCTTAACCCCATTGAAACCTGCTTTTTCGATTTTTTCACTATATCCCTTTTCCGTTAATGCTCCACCTAAGCAAGAACACCAAGCTTCGGGATCTTGGGTAATTTCAGAAGGTAATGGATCAGCAGCAATAATATCTGCATCCACTATACGTCCACCAGGTTTAAGAATCCTGAAAGCTTCCTTAAAAACAGCTCCTTTATCCATTGTGAGGTTAATTACACAGTTACTAATTATGACATCAGCAAAGTTATCTGGGAGAATATTGATATTCTCAATGTCAGAAAGACGAAAATCAACATTAGTATAACCATTCTCCATAGCAGTTTTCATTCCAGCAACAATCATATCAGGAGTAAAATCAATGCCAATTGCTCTCCCATCTGGGCCAACGAGATCTGCAGCCTGAAATAAGTCGTGACCAGCGCCACTGCCGAGGTCTACCACTATATCACCCTTTTGAATGTTAGCTTTCTGAGCGAGGTTAACTACACATCCAAAACTGGAAATGGAGGATTCTTTTTTCGTTTCAGCTGCTGTGGGAGGACAACAATCAGTTTGTGTTTGTTCATCATTATCTTTTGATGTTGATGACGGAGAACAGCAACTAGATTGTTCGCTGAGTTTTTTTTGGAGACGTTGGTTTATTGCTTTAGCATAACTCTTTTTAATTTCTTCCTTGAATTGACTCATGGCATGATACACCTATTTGGTGCATCAAAAGTAAGATATTTATATTTCTCCTACCGAGGGTAAGTAGAGAAATGGAAGAAAAAGCTATGACAAAACCACTTAGTGAGGCAATACTTGGGCCGGATCAACCTGAAAAACGATTAATCGATGATTTAATGGAAGTAAATCTAACTAGGAATGAAGCAAGAGCATATATAGCATTATTACCATTAGAGTCAGCAACTGCGAGTAAATTGGTAGAGAAAACTGGAATCCCAGATAGTAAAATATATCGAACTATGGATAATTTACAGAAAAAGGGATTGATTATCGTTCAAGAAGGGGTACCCAAGAAGTACATCGCGATTCATCCTATTGAAGCAATGGAGAATTTACGAACAATTTTCAAAACCGAATTCACGAAAAGGATGACTTCCATAGATAAGTTAATTGAATCATTAGTTCCTATTTATCAGGATCACGAAGAATCACCTAAAATTGCCTATATAATAAAGGGAAAATCCAACATATTTAACCACGCTAGACGGTTAATCGATGATGCGACTTCAAGCATAACTTTAATGATGCCAAATAAAGAGATGTTTTCCCCTCTTGAAAAACCCATTAGACAAGCTCAGGAGAGGGTTTCAGACCTAAACCTTGGTTTTTTTCATCAAAAGCTTCCAACTGAACCATTCCCATTTAATTATCAGGTAATTAATTGTAATTGTTTTTTCTTGATCATTGACAATAAAATTCTTTTAACGATCTCAAACTGGAATACAAATCACTGGCACGCAATTTGGACAACCGAAACTTCATTGTTGGAAGTTTCTCAAGGGTATTTTTCTTCCCCTTCTTGTTGTGCGTCAGAAGATAGTAATCCCCGTCAATAATTGATCAAGGTTTTGCTTCGAGTGATTTCAGGTCTTTTTTTATGTAATCTCACATAAAAATTTGAACTAATTTCCTTAGAGGTGACTCTACCCTCTAGACATTTTTTGAGTCTAATATATTCTCTAATAGGGTTTTATCGCATTTTAATAGAAGGAATGATTATCATGGTAATTACTGAAGACTTGAAAGGACGAGATTTCCTCACAATGACTGATTTTTCACGTGAAGAGATTGAAACCATGCTCGATGTTGGAATTGATCTCAAAAAGCGTTTCACCATGCATGAAGACCACAGACATATACTATCTGCACAAACATTATTCATGGTGTTTTATAATGACAGTTTGAGAACAAGAAATTCATTTGAAGCAGGTATGACTCAACTTGGAGGACACGCTCACTTTTTACAACCAGGAGCAATATATACTCCTGCTATGGAAGGCGATGAAATTGCTTATACAACCGAACGTGTTTCTGATGTGGCTCGCGTTCTCTCACGTATGGGTGATGCAATAGCAATCAGAATTTACGGGAGTAAGTGTGACTGGATGTATGGAAAAGGACAAAAAATCCAGGAGAACTTTGCTTATTGGAGTAAAAAACCGATTATCAATATGGAGTCCGATGTTTATCATCCATGCCAAGGAATGGCCGATATAATGACCGTGTATGAGAAATGTAGCCATAGCTACAATAAATTGCAGGGGAAGAAATTTGTTATGAGTTGGGCTTATTCCGCTGCTCCAAAACCTATGGCTGTCCCTCAAACTGGAGTACTGGCTCCCTCGATGTTTGGTATGGACTTAACCCTAGCCTGTCCTCCTGAATTTGACCTGCATCCTGATATCATAAAGAAAGTAGAAGAGCAAAGTGATATCTTTGGAGGAACATTCAAAATAGAACGCGATATGAAAACAGCGTTTGAAGGAGCAGATTTTGTTTATCCGAAAAGTTGGGGGATTTTAGAAGCTCATGGTATGGAAGGGGTCAGACCAGCGAAGCCTGAAATGATGCCCGAAATCATGAACAAATACAAAAATTGGAGGACAACGGTTGAGTTAATGGATGTCACTAAGAACGGACGAGGGTACTACATGCATTGCCTTCCACAAGATCGGGGAATGGAAGTGGATGACGAGGTTGCTGATGGGCCACGATCTATTATCTTTGATCAAGCAGAAAATAGGTTACATGCTCAGAAAGGAATCATGGCCTGTATCATGCACTAAACATTAGAGTTCTAAAGTGCAAAAACTTAAATACATTCCGCAATTTGTCCAAACAACGCAAATATAAAATATTACTAGTATAATTTATAGTTCTAGTTGGCGATAATATGATGAGTAACGCAATTACAGACCCCGACGTCCTCGTAGTTCGGAATTTAACCAAGATTTATGGAAGAGAATTTCAATTTGGTGCCCGAAAAGTTGGACGTCGGATCGTTGCGGTAGATGATGTGAGCTTTTCAGTCAAGAAGGGAGAAATATTCGGATTTCTAGGTCCCAATGGTGCAGGAAAGACTACTACAATACGATCAATATTAGGATATTTAAATCTAAGATCAGGTATAATAAAAATCAATGGCTTAGATTATCTGAAAGATGCATTAGAAATAAAAAAGATGGTCGGAATGGTCCGAAGTGAAATAGCCTTGTATGGAAATTTTACAGGAGATGAGTTGATCGAGTATTTTGGAAAATTTCGACCCATTGATAATGAGTTCCTAAAAAAACTAAAATCTGCTTTTAAGGTAGACCTTACTCTGAAGTTTAGAAGCCTTTCTACGGGTAACAAACAACAAGTAATAATTATTTCGGCTTTGGCTTCCAATCCTGATGTTATTTTCCTAGATGAACCATCTAGTGGACTGGATCCCTTGATGGCTGCTAGGTTCCATGATTTACTACTTGAAATGAAAAATAATGGAAAAACAATATTCTTATCGAGTCATAATTTACCTGAGGTACAAGCTATCTGTGATCGTGTTGGCATCATAAGGAAAGGAAAAATGATTGTTGTAGAAAAGGTCAAAGACCTAAGGACAAAATCAATGCAAATAATGAACGTTGAATTTGACGGGGAAGTTCCCGAAATAAGTGAAATCCAGGTCGTTCCAAACGTTTTTAGTGTAGAGAAGAAAGCAGACACTTTTCTAATCAAGGTCAAGGAAGACGTGAATGATCTTGTGCAGTTTGTTAGTACACGGCGTATCAAGAGGATGACTTTAGAAGACAGTACTTTAGAGGATATCTTTCTGACCTATTACAAAGATGAACTAGATCAAGGAAAGGAGGAATGAATATGTTTACCATTTATATAAAACAACTACAAAAAAACTGGTTACCCTGGTCATTAATCTCCGTGGTAATGGCAGCATTCTCACTACTGATGGTTCTTATATGGCCCTCATTTGAGCCATATGTCGAAATGCTGCAAGAGATGTTAGAACTTCCCCTATATACAGCTTTACTTGGAGAAGGTATACCTTTGACATCCATTGAAGGTCTACTTTCCATGGAGTTGTTCATTTTGTCTGATATCTTTTTTATGGGGCTTATTTTACTCTTTGGTGTCCAATGTATCCCACGTGAAGTGGATAGTGGAAGTCTAGATTTTATTTTGAGCTTCCCAGTTCCAAGATGGCGATTTCTTTTAGAAAAACTGGCTGCATTTATTACTATTACGTTCTCTTTCCCAATTCTTACTACTGCTGGAGCCATTTTAGGAACAGTTGTTCTTGGACTCGAATTTCAACCAAACGGACTAGAAGCATTCTTCTTAGGATTAATTTCTCGATGGGTTCTTTATATTACCCTCACCTGCCTTGTCATTCTTTTATCGATCATTCTCATGGATACTGGGAAAACACTAGGATTTGGTGGTTTACTCCTTGGAGGTTCATGGATTCTAGACACACTTGGAGGTATTCTTACCCCTGCTGATCCCGAAATGGCTAAAATAATTCAAGGAATGTCCTTTTTCTACTATCTTGATGGACCCACTATTATGGGAAAGGTGTTAGCTGAAGGATTGTCTGGATTTCCCCTTGGTGAATTATTATTCATACTAGCAATAGGTGTAGTGGCGATACTAGCGTCATTGGTTCTTTTTGATAACCCTTTTCGTCAGAAACGTGAATTTAAATAAGCAAGAAGAAGTATTTCCACTCTTCTCTATCATCTTTTTAGTAGTAAATTCCCGTGAGATTACTGATGCAAGTCTGGATAACACCTATCACATTACTTGTAGAGAACCCCTCTTAACTTATCTCAATAATTTTAAGATCGGGTATCCTTTCAAAATGTCTTTTGTTATGAGTGATTAGTTCATTAATTCCGTTTGCTTTCGTAACTCCAGCGATCATTCCATCCCTAAAATCTACAAGTTTCCCATCTAATTTTAATCTTCCCAATATTTCTGCTGTCTTATATGCGGATTTACGGTCAAAAGGTAGAATAGTGAATTTTAGTGATATATCCCCAATTTCTGAAAGACGTTTCTGTTTCAACTCAGGTTTGTTTATGTAAATACGACTCCCTGTAATACCAAAAACAAGTTCCATTATTGAAATTTCAGTGGTGAAAAGGGGGGTTGAACCTAATTTCTGTATGAATCTCAATATCTCGGGACTCTTTCGAAGTAAATCGACCAGAATTGATGTATCAATCATCATCATCAATATTTACCTCTTGAATTGTGAATCGTTCTCTAATACCGCTAATATTGTTTTTAATTTCTTTATATTCTTCTTCGGTCATATCAGACCATAAAGGATGATTAATTATCCATTCATAGATTGAGACAGCTGTTTTTTCTTCACAAAGCCTTTTAATCGCATCACCAAAACTTTCATGAGGTAATTTAAAGCGAGATAGAAGGTCATATACTTCTTGAGTTACTGAGATTGTCTTGGAGGCCATTAGGTCATCATCTATATATATAGATAATGCGTTAAAAAACCTTTCTCCTTTTCCTCATATTTGTTTTAAGGAAATTAATCGGACTAGTAGTGTCTTTAGCGACTTGTATCTTAAACTCATTTGCTTTCGTTATAATTCATGTCAATTTACATTCCATGTGAATATCTTCAGGTTCCAATTCATACAATTTCTTAATTACTTCCTTGACTAGGTCAAATCCTCTGTTCATGTAAAACTGTACAGTATTTTCTGACGGTGTTGCAGAAACATAAAGCTTTTTTGCACCCATTTCCTTTGCTTTTTCCTTTACTAATTCTACTAGAGTTTTTCCTACTCCCATTTTCCTATGATGTTTGCTAACCCAAAGGCCAGCAAGATTCAATTGATCCTTATTCCTTCCAATAAATTCATTGTCTAGTGATATAATCCCAGCAATATTAGATTCGTCAAAAGCTCCATATATGAACCCTCCTCTGTAATATATGTCAGTAAGAGAAGAGATATGGATCTGTTCTTGTTCTGGACTCCATTTTGTGATCTCGTAGAATTCCTTTACTAATTCTAACTTTCCGTCTTTATAATAATAAATGGACTCGATTATCTCTGTTCGGTCAATTTCACTAACCCTTTGAATTTCCTCCTTCTTTAGTAATCTGTATTCCATAATAGGTATACTCCAAATTCCATGAATACTGGAGTCTTGTTCATTTTTCAATCATTGCACTAGGTGGAATTGCCATGATCAGGAATCAACATAAAATTAACTTACTTCAATAATTTCCTTCTTTTCCTCATATATGTCCTAGGAAAATTCTTCTAGTGATAATCAAGAACATAATATAAATTAAAATTTCTACCTTTTCTATTTGGAATTTCTTCAGATATTGGAAATAAAATACATTTTTGAATTTCAATGTCAGTAACTAAATCTACGTCAGATTGAGGAATCAAAATGCTCAAGCCATTAGTGGTCATTGCACTTGGTGGGAATGCCATGATCAAGGGAAAACAGAGGGGTACACTAGAGGAACAGATTGAAAATATTACGGAGACAGCTAAACAAATAATGAAGGTCATTCCAAAGTATCGAATAGTAATAACCCATGGAAATGGGCCTCAAGTAGGCAATCTCTTGATTCAAATGGAAGCAGGTAGTCACCCTCCCTATAATCGCCCTCCGCTCAAAATGGATGTCTCGGGGAGTATGACGCAAGGCCAGATAGGTTATCTTATTCAAAATATACTTGGTAATCTCCTTGTCACTGAAGGTCCCCCCAGTAGACTGGATCCTGGTAAAAAAATCAAAGTTGCAACAATAATTACCCAAGTGGTCGTTTCAAAAGATGATCCAGCGTTCCAAAATCCAACAAAACCCGTGGGGCCATTTTACAATCAAGATCAAGTTGATCGAATTAAGGAAGAACACCCTGATTTTACTATAATTGAAGATGCTGGAAGAGGATATCGTCGTGTTGTCCCGTCTCCAGATCCAATTGAGATTTACGAAAAAGAGCAAGTTAATGATTTATTAGAAGCTGGTTTTATTTTGGTAGCAAGTGGCGGAGGAGGTATTCCTGTAGTAAAAAATCTGGATGGAACAGTGACAGGTGTTGAAGCTGTCATTGATAAAGATTTAGCGGGAGAAAGATTGGCAATTGATACAAAAGCAGAAGCATTTGCAATATTGACAGATACAGATAAAGTTTACTTGAAGTATAAGACACCACAGCAGAAAGGAATTGATAAAATGACTGTGGTAGAAGTTGAAAAGTATTTAGAGGAAGGAGCATTCGGAAATAAGTTAAAAGGATCGATGGGGCCTAAACTGAAAGCTGCAATTCGATTTTTAAAGGATGGGGGAAAAAAGGTGGTAATTACCACCCCTGAACTTGCAGCAGCAGCTCTAGATGGAGAAGCGGGAACTACGATTGTTCCATAAGAATAGGAGGCTAGAAAAGATGGAATTTTCAGATTTATATGGAAGAGATTTGATTTGCACTCAAGATTGGGAAAAACATGAACTGGACTTGGTACTTGATCTAGCAGGAAGAATGAAGCGGGAACGGTTTTCCCCTGAATATACTGCTTTATTACAACATAAAACATTCTTTATGTTTTTTTATAATCCAAGTGTGAGAACAAGGCAGAGTTTTGAAGTCGCTGCTACAGAACTTGGAGGACATGCCCAGTTTCTTGAACCTAAAGCCATGCGTCTTAAAACTGAGAAGACCGCAGGGGAAACGGTCGAAGATGCTGCCCAGATCATGTCTCGTTACGCACATGGTCTTGGAATACGAATTCTTGAGGATAAAGTTGGAGCTTATGGTCAAGGGGAAAACCTTCTTAGAGAATATGCCAAGTGGGCAACAATCCCTATTATTTCAATGGCCCACGACAAATATCATCCCTGCCAAGGGTTTGCAGATGTCATGGGTTGGGCAGAATGGTTCAATAAAGGCACAAAATTCCCACCAGATTGGCGTACGTTAAAAGGGAAGAAATTACTAGTCACGTGGGGTCATGGAGCACTTGCACGTTCGTGGTGTTCTGTTCAAGAAGCCATGCTTATTGGGTCTCGGTATGGTATGGACGTTACTGTTGCCTCCCCGGAAGGTTTTGATCTTGATCCTCAAGTCGTTAAATGGACAGAACAAAACTGTAATAAATACGATGCAAGTTTTGATACAATAAATCATCCTACAAAAGGTTATGAGGGAGCTCATGTTGTGTACTCCCGTCATTGGACGAGTCCTGAGGCTTATCAAGACGGTGAATTTCTAAAACAACAAGAGGTCAACAAAGCATTAAAATATCCCGAATGGATTTGTGATTCCAAGAAGATGGCGTTGACAGAAAATGGGATATTCACCCATCCGATGCCCATCGATCGAGGACATGAAGTCACTGATGAGGTCGCTTCTGGTCCCCGATCCTGCATTTATGATGTTGGAGAAAATCGCCTACATGTTCAAAAAGCCATTATGGCTCTTACAATGGCAGGAATTTGATGTTTGTGGTTGAAGAAGAATCACGATGGACTATCAGAACGATGGTCATAAATACCACACTTTTTTCTTTACAATTCTTCTTAGTATTGTTATCCTCGCACAAAAGAGTATTGAAGGATTGATAATTTTTCTTGTCTGCCTTTTTGTTATCATAATTCCTTTCAGATGGATTGTGTGTCGTAATTGTAAATATTATGGGTTAATCTGTCCATCATTTGGTTTTTCACTAGTTGCCAAACTTTCCCCCCCCAAAAAACTAGAAGAGCGTGTGTTTCAACGGACAGCTGTTGTAATTGACGTTTTTCTGATTGGTTTTACTTATCTTATACCTGTTATCATTTGGGTAGGTAGTTTTTTGTCAATTAGTTCTGTCAATTATAGTCAGCTCGACCATGTTGTAATGATAGGGTATATCATGCTTGCACTGGTAATAACCTTTGTGCATAATCGCACAGCCTGTTCCAAATGTGATATTACAGATTGTTGGCTATGTGGAAATCGTAAATAGAAACCCTCACAAAAGATGGGTAAGAAGAAATCCGTTATAGAAGTAAATCAGAGATGAAGAGAAAATGGATGAGTTTATGCAGGCTGCTGTTCAAGAAGCTAAACTGGGTTTTGAAGAAAACGGGATTCCAATTGGATCAGTATTAGTTCTTGCCGGAAAGATTATAGGTCGAGGACGAAATCAGCGTAACCAAAAAGATAGCGTTATCTTACATGCGGAAATGGATGCTATAGAGAATGCAGGAATCTTACTTCCTGAAGATTACAAAAGCTCAATCCTCTATACTACTCTTTCACCTTGTCAAATGTGTTCAGGAACCATTATTTATCTTCAGATACCAAAAGTAATTATTGCTGATAATACGACAATAATGGGCGCCGAAGATTTTTTGAAATCTCATGGAGTAATCCTTGAATACCAAGAGAATGAAGAATGTAAAGAATTATTAAGAAAATGGGCGCAATTATGAGGTTCCTACTAATCAATGTCCGAAGTAAGCTCTGGCTGTTTTAATCGCTTTTTCCACCATAGCAACATCTTCAGGGTAGAGATGTTCCATATTCTTTTTTAGGAAATTCTCTGCTCGAGTTAGAAGTTTATAATTCTTTGTCCGAATTGCTTCAAGCATAAGTCTGACGTTATCAAAAAAGGTATTCTCTGCAACCGCGGAAGGAATGTTAGAGGTTAATTTTGACATTGTTTGACGAGCTGCTTGTAATCCTTCCCCTATTAAATCGCAAAGAACAGCACATGCATAATTAGTTGCAGCATTGTCATAAAAATTTAATTCGAGGTGCTTATTAGCGGCCTCAATATATTCTTGCTTAGAATTACGAAAATGTCTTTTTGCGAGGTCTTCAGTCGATAATGGGACAGCTTCTCTTTCAGGAGTTTTTTTCATCGTTGAACCAAATTCTCTTTGTCTTAATTCAGCATGAATTTCATTTGCGAGATTATCGTCAAAAATTGGAACTGGTACTTTAGTAGGTTGTTGAGAACCATGAGGTGGTTGTGAGGGAACATTCTCAGTAAAAGGTGGAGGTGGGGGGAGATTCGGAGGAGCAGCAATACCTCGTTCTGGTTGTTTTTTTGGAGGCCCTTCGAAAACTTGGTGTTTTGGTGGCCCTTCAAAAACCTGTTGTTTTGGTGGCCCTTCTAAAACCTGGTATTTCGGAGTAGGGAGTGGGGGAGGCGTTTTTGGTGGTTCCTGCATGGCCTTCTCCCTTTGTTCATAAAATGAAGGTGGGTCAGGTAGTTTTTTTTTCTTCTTTTTCCTGAAAGGCAATGGCAATTTGATACCTCTCTTGAATTAATGGAAACCATGATTTATGAAATTTTGTCGAAGCTAGATTTGAAGATTGAGTAAATAATTGTGAAATATTCGAAAGAAATCTTGTATGTATACATTTTGAAAATTAATTTAAAACTGATGTTGTATTTTCCTTATATTCAGAATTAAATTTGGATTCATTCCAACTTTTTTGACGAAAATATTTTGCAAATTCAGTAGAGATGTCTTGATTGCTTGAAACGAATAGTAAATGACCTCCACATTTCGATTTACAATCAGATGAACCAAATTGTGGGATAACCTTAACATTCTGAAACTTTCGTACGAATTCTTGGAGAGCCTGACATTCGATAATCTTGGGATCTGTGGTATAATAAGCATTCAGTGTTTTTACATCAGAATGGGAGGTAACGTAATCAATATGCCAAAAGATTTTCTTTTGAAGTCGGAAATGACGACTTAAACGTTTTTCTAAAGATGTGGAGGTTTTTCCTCGAGCTGATCCAAAATAAAAATATACTCCTGGGTTGAGTAACCATTTCAATCGACTGGTCGTAATCGGAATAGAATAACTTACTTTAAGAACTAATACATAAACCCCTTGGGAGCTTTTTATCATGATGGACAATTCAAATCAAATCAGAGGCTGGAAAATCCATCATCAAGAACACCTGATGTATCGAGCCAATGCGGGTTCTCCTACTATTCGTTTAAAGTTTTTTCACTATCCTAATTACCGTCAAACCGTTCATCTTCATAGAGCTCCCTTATATTGCAAAGTAAAATCAAAGGGGATGAATTCTTATTTCCTCTATCAGCAAAAAGTTAATACGAAAGGGGCAATCTCTTTGGATAGAAGTGTCTCCGTCTTTCCAATCACTTCTTTAGTTAGTTTGGAAAAAGAATGGGGAAAAATATCAGATATCCCTCAAATTCTTAAGGATAAATATCGTGAGAGCTCAACATATTGGCCAGTAAAATCTCCCACAATCCTGAATTTGAAGGAGGAAGAATGGTTTAGAACAGATGATCTTTCTAGGTGGATTCAATTCGCTTATCGATATATCAGGACAAAAATTAAACATCGTGAACTTCAAGAAGAAAGATTAGGAGCCTATCAAGCCATTTTGACTGCTATTGGGGATTGTGACGAATTTACTGACCTTCTAATTACTTTAGCTCGAATACGGGGAATTCCATGTAGACGATTAACTGGATATTATATCCTCAAGCCAAGTAAACAACCTGAAGCACATGCTTGGGGAGAAATTTTTTCATCAAATATAGGTTGGATTACCACTGATGTAGCATTAAACAACATCGGAAACCATAATATACAATATATCATCTTAAAAATTGAGGAATTCAATCCTGCTCTACCTGATTACCAAGTTCAAACGAAACATTCAACTACAGTTCATTATGAATGGGAGCGTCCTCAGCCTGTTATCTCTCCAATTTATGACCTATCGTAAAATAACTTGTGAGCAAGCCCAGGTATCCTAAAAACTCCTTCCACTTCTTAGATAGCCTTTTTGTGAGAGCGTTCCAAAAATTTTCCTTTATTCTGGGGGCCAATAAATTCTCCATTTTTACAAAGGATATTTCCCCGTAGTATGGTTATAATAGGCCATCCTATGACTTTCATGTCCATGTAAGGGTTCCAATCGATGGAATAATGAAGGATTTCAGGTGTGATTCTCACTTCTAAAGTTGGATCAAAAATTACAAGATCAGCGTCCGTTCCGATCATCAGACTTCCTTTTTGAGGATAAAGGCCAAATATCCTGGCAGGTTTACTTGACATCAAGGATATAAGCTGAGGATAAGTTAAATTATGTTTATTGATCAAAAAATCATGCATTAGAGGTAAAGAAGTCTCAATTCCTGGTATTCCATTTAATACTTGATGAAACGATAATTTTCCGTTTCCTTTACTCATACGTGAAAATTCACAGTGATCAGTTGTGATTTGATCAATTGTATTATCAGCTACTCGATTGAATAGCGCTTGTTGATCTTTTGTGTGACGGAGAGGTGGTGACATAAGATTTAAATAACCTTCCGATCCTTTGTATGCTTTTTCATTTAACAACAAATAATGCGGGCACGTCTCCCCTGTTACGATTAAGCCTTGTCGTTTGGCCTGATGTAATAAATCACTTCCTTCTTTGGTAGTTATATGAGCTAAATGAAGATGAACTCCTGTTCTTTTCGCAAATAACAATACCCTCTGGAAAGCTTCCTCCTCAACAATATGGGGTCGTGAATGAGCATGGAAAATAGAATCCGTCTTTCCCTCTTGAATAAGCTTATCTCGATAATTAATTATCATAGCGTCATTTTCACAATGACCCATGACCATCCCCCTACATTTTTTGACCGCACGGAACAAATCTAATAGCTCTGCATCGTTAAGATCAAGACTTCGCCAACTATAGCTGGTGAAAAACTTGAAACTTGTCACTCCTTCGGAAATGAGAGTGGGAATCTCATCAAGGAATTCATTGTCGGTTTTTGAAACGTGAAGACTATAATCAATAGCCACCTGTGAATCAGCTTCCTTCTTACGTTCATAAAAACCTTTCAATGGAGACTTCCCTCTTGTTTGGTCTGCAAAATCAATTATTGTAGTCACTCCTCCACAAGCAGCGGCTCGTGTACCAGATGCAAAGGTGTCAGTTGAGATAATTTTCCCTAAATCTTGTAATTGGAAATGAACATGAGGATCAACTACTCCAGGAAAAACCATTTTATTACTAGCGTCAAGGATTCTTTCTGCGTGAAAATTCTTATTCCCTAAAAAAACCGCTTTAATTTTTCCTTCTGCGATAGCTAGGTTAGCCTGATAACATCCATTAGCATCTATAAGTGTTCCATTTTTGATAATAAGATCCAATTCTTGTCCATCCGATGAAAAACGCATTTAAATGTAAATCATAAGATATCTGCTTATCAACCAAATCTGGAGCTATAACTTTTTCAATATTGTTTGCTTTCTTAATGTTAGAAAATACAAATACATCACCATTAAATTCACACCTTGGTAACGGAGATGAACATTTGAAGTATAAATTGCTGAGAACGAAATTCTTATTGCCTCTTTCCGATAAAATGGGACGAGAAACTCGAATTGATGACGGATTCATTCTCATTGAAGGGGATTATATCAAAGAGGTGGGAGAATTTGATGAACAGAGAATACAAGAAATTCTAGACACTTATGGCTCAAAACTTGAGGTTCTTGGGGCGCCAGCCCACAAAACAAAACAAGCTCTGGTTCCTCAAATAAACGGGGTTGCACTCCCAGGTTTTGTTAAAGCACATGGCCATGATCATGAATCCCCTATTATCGGAATTGCAAAGGATGTTCCCCTAACAACTTGGTTAGATTCAGCGGTGAATCTCTACACAGGTTTCTTACATACTGAGGAAGATAATCTAACTGAACATTTTGGTAGATCACCTTATCTAATTACATACCTTAAAGCACGAATAGATGACCTGCAGCATGGAATAACGACTGCTCTGGTTCATCATTGTAATTTTAATAAGTATCATGTAGACGAACTAGTCGAAGCAAACCAGACCGCTGGAACAAAAATTATGATTGCTGTTGGATCTCAAGATCGGCACTATGACTCAAGAATATTGGATAAACCAACCATGGTTGCAGTAGAAAGGCTTGATGCGTTATATGAGAAGTATAGGGGTGAATCAAATATCAAAATTATTCCAGGACCAGATCAATTCTTTTCAAATGGACCAGAGCTTCTAAAAGCGTTAAAAGAATGGGCTAAAGAGCATAATACTTTGATTCACATTCATTCAAGTGAGGAGCCAGCCACAACTAGGTGGTTCACAGAGGAATATGGGATGACTCCAATAGAATATGGTCATTCCATTAATTTTCTTGATAAAAAAACATTCGTTGGGCATCAGGTTCATAATACGGAAAATGATCTTCAAATTCTAACTCAAACTGAAACAAAGGTCGTACATAATCCCCTAGCGAACACTATCCTCGGTTCAGGTATACCTCCCCTTCAAGAGTTTAAGAAAAGAGGAATTATGTTCGCAATTTCAACTGATGGATCTGGAAGTGCCGATAATCAGAATATAATAAACGCTGCTCGTGTAGCAGCCCAATATCAAAAAGCTCTTCATCAAGATGCGACTTTAATGACCGCCCAAGATGTCCTTGAGCGAATAACCATCATTCCTGCTCAAATCTTAGGATTTAATACAGGTTCATTAGAAACAGGAAAACTAGCAGATGTGGTAATTGTTGACTTAAGCGTTCCCAATTTAACCCCAACACGCTTAGATACCGTAGTAGAGAATTTAATTTGGGCTGCCAATGGAAATGAGATTCGATATGTGATTTCCAATGGAAGTCTTCTAATTAATGATTACCAGTTTGTTAATTTAAACGTTCAAGACATCCTTAGGCAAATCCAAGAATTATCCGAAATGTTTTATGAATATAAAAGCCGTACGAAACCCGAAAAAGCAACTGGAATACGTGAGAGTACTTGAATAATGTAGTAGCTTTCTGATGAATAATGTATCTACTTTTCTACTTTTATTCAACGATAAAAATGTCATTTCGGAGAGAGTTTAGCGTTTTATTAGTATCAAAGCAATTCTTAGATTTATGAAGCAACAAACACAATTCATGAATCTGAAGGTTTTTAAGAGAGAAAACTCTATCTAGAGGGAATATCTCAGATATGGAACTATGAATATCGAGGACTAGAGATGGGAAAAATTCGAGTAATTCCATATTCAATTCTTCTTCTTCTAACCATATTAGTAGTATATGTTAATGCTAGTTGTTATCCTCTGTATAGTAAACAAGAGACGGGCTCTTCGTATGATTATATAGAATTACTTGATGCAGTTTTTCAATTTACTCCTCAAGAATTAGAGCTCCTCGAACAAAATAAGTTTATTGTCCTTAATCGCATGGCTCAAGACGATCTCCAAGATGTTTACAAATTTTATTGGAAATATGATCTGCCTGTGTTTATAACCACAGATACTATTTTACAGACGTGGCATCTCTTTTTTGATAAATCATTAGAAAAAATAGAAGAGTATATCTATTACCCCATTCTTAAATCATTAACACAAGAAATGGTTATTAAGGCTAAAAAATTACCTTATAGTACCAATCCAGCTGTGAGGAGAGCCTTAATCTATTGTAGCGTTGCTGCAAAGCTTCTTGATTCTAGCTTTACTCCATTTCTACAACTCGATGATTATGCTGATATTCAGCTCTATAATGCTATAATGGATGAAATCACCATAGAAGAGGCGATATCGACCCTTATAAGTAATGATACTAGGAGATTTATTGATGATTTTACACAGTATAAACCACGTGGTCACTATATTCACAGTGAAGCCCTACAACAATATTTTAGGGCATACAAGTGGCTATCTCGAATTCCTTTTTTCTTTGATAATTATGCAGGTAAGAATCTATTAAATACAGAACCAACGGAGATGATTGAAAGCGCTGTCTACCTAATCTGGATTATTAAGTATGTTCAAGCGTCGATTGACGAAGTTGAATCGCTATCTATCAATGGAGAGGAAATGATTCAATACTATCGCGAATTTCTGGAAGTAATAATAGGCAAAACACATACAGTCCATTACGACCATCTCAAGTCAATTTGTGAGCAGATTAATTCATCAACGAATTGGAACCCCCAAGATTTTACACAAGCAGATTATCAAGCAATCCAGAGCCAAATACTTGAAGATTCGTCAATCCCTACTCCCCAATCCCCCTTCTTTATCGATGCCTATTCTGCATCTTTAATCTCACCTAAAGCTTTTGTTATATTTGGAGAGGCACTTTCTCTTGATACTTATGCGTTGGAACACTTAGTATATCCTTATGCTGGTAATAGGTATTTACCAAAGGGACTTGATTTACCTGCTGTATGTCTTAAGTCTACACGAGCATTTAAACATTTGGAAGATGAATTAAATTCCAATCCAGCGTATAATGAAATGTTACAAAAAATGAAAGCGGAAATCAAGGAAAAATCTCCCGAAGAAAAACAATCAGTGTATTGGAAATGGGTAGAATCATTAGGGAATCTGGTTAAAGAGACTCCTGAAACAACAATCCAAAATCCCCTCCTACCTGACTGTATGAAGACGGAAGCGTGGTTAGATGAGAAATTAACAACCGTAATGGGCTCCTGGGCCCAATTAAAACATGACACTATTCTGTATGCGAAACAAGGATATACAACTGTTTGTTCAACTCCATATGGTTATGTTGAGCCTTATCCTAAATTTTATCATGATCTAACTAAAGTCCTATCTAAATATAAAATCCTGTTCACTAGTATTAACAATCTCGGATTTGAAGCCGAGTCATCAGGTTTCTGGTGGTATGGAATCTTTTTTGGAGTATTTGAGGACTTTGAGAGTATTTGTAATCAACTTGAAGCTATCAGCATCAAAGAGTTAGACAATATGGATCTATCAGCCGAAGATAAAGACTTTATAAAATCAGTTTATTATGAAACAGAGTGTGGATCTGGGGGACCATTGATTGAAGGTTGGTTGGGGGAAATTTTTAAGAAAATCATTGATTCTACCGCGTTTGCACCATTTCCTCAGTCAAGATCCTCCTTGATTGCTGATATCCATACAGATCTAAACACTGGTAACGTATTACACATCGCTACAGGATTATTAGAACATATAGTAGCAATTTTACCAGGATGGGACAACGATGATGCTATTGCTGTTGGTCCAGTCTTTTCATATTATGAATTTCCAGTAGCATCCTACAAACGTTTGACTGACACCGATTGGAGAGGAATCATTTATTCACACATAAATGATGGTTTAGATGGGATAATAGATAATAATTATTCCTTTGTAACACGAGGATTCTGGGCTGAGAGTTATATGCTATCAAAAGATATCCCAATAACATTGTTAACAAATGAACAGGTAGAATATGAAGTTCCAAACTGGGTAATTGGTAATGAACCTGAATTAGAACACTCCCTCGGTCAATTCTGGTACGAAGTAAATTATAACGCCACAATAAAACCAAATACTCATAGAATAAATCCATGGTCAAGCGTACGAACAACATTAGATTCTCGAAGAACATCGTCTGAGATTGCCGTGGGATATCGTTCAATTACATTACTTGTTTTGGAGGTGTATATAACTATCTCCGTTTTTGGGTTGATTCGTATTAATCGAAGAAAAAAAAGAAAAAAGTAAAGACTTCAGCCAGATTAAATATCTTGATAGAATGATGTGAACGAAAGATATAGTTCGTGTGAACGTTCGTGTTTTATGGATGTAATATAAGTACGTTTTGAGTACATGAAAAAATGTAGATTTTCAAATAAAAATTAACTTCTTGATTCCAATTATATTTTTAATCCCAATTTAATCTTAATCCCCGTTTTGAGTGCTTTTACAGGTCCTAATTTCTTAATCAGAATTTTTTTGTAAAGACTATGCTGAGTTTTGGGTGGAACGGTGATTTTATTCTTGTTCTCTAGCATGATCGCTTCATTCGGGCATTTAGTAACACAAAGTCCACAACCTATGCAACGTTTCAAATCTACATAGGTTTTTCCCTCCTTTGTAACCAGTGCTTCCATTTGGCAACGTTTTTGGCAGCTTTCACAGCCATTACATTTACTTGGGTCAATTTTTGCATAATAGTTTGATGAGAAAAGTTCTGATGGCTTGGAATACGTCTTTGCCATGGTCAGTACCCCGCAACAATCTCCACAGCAGCAACAGATGAAATTGGGATCTTGTGTGTTCCCAGGTTGGATCACTAAACCAGCCTCTTCTGCTTGGTCTAATATTCGCAAAACCTCTTCTTTTAATACTGGCCTACTAATCTTGGATCTCCTAAAATAAGAAGTAGGATTGGGAAAGAGAATGCACGTCTCACGAATCCCTGTGACTTGACAGCTCTGTTCTATAAGATCCTTCCCCTGTTTACAGATGCAATTCATGACACCAAATTCCCCCTCAGTACGTCGAATTATTGCTCGAATATCATCGTAAATTGCAATTGGATGATTAGATGGAATACTTTTGTCAACTGGTATGGGTCGTAATTGAGGTATCTTGGTTTTGTAAAATTCGTTATTAAATCCTGCGTGAAGATATTCTTCGCAATCTTGGAAAAATTCTTTCGACATATGATCCACTTGGTACTCAAACATACCTATGGCAAATTGAAGATAGCTATAAGATTTCTTACCATTTTTCGTCTTAGATGCTATAGCTCCTTTTCTGGCTAATCTTTCTAAAGATTTTTCCACTTCCTTAACAGAAATAGTTGGATTGGTTTTTTGGATACGTTTATAGATTTTATCAATAGGTTCGTGAATTATATTAAGATGTAAAGCAATTTGGGCTTCCTCTGGTGTGAATAATTGCTTTAAAATACGAAGTTCGACACCAGATTCTGTTACTGGAAAACCAATAGGCATCTTGTCTATTTGCTCCCGTAATTTAGTGTAAATATCATCTCTGACTGTCATCAGACTTCGTCCAGTAAAATTTCATGTATAAAAGAGGTTTTTCCTTTACCTAAAAGTTGAATGAACAATTTCTGTTGTAGATTTCAGAATGACACCCAGATTTGTTAATTCACTATGCCATTTTTCAATGATCTCTGTAGCAGGTTTGCTAAAAGTACTATGAGCATCGGTGACCAAGCTTACCTCATAACCTAATTCCTTACCTCCAATACAAGTTGCCCCGACACAATTATCCGTAAGTGTTCCTACTATAATCAATTGCGTTATATTTCTCGCATCAAGTTCCTGCTTAAAATTCGTTTTTTTGAATGTGTTTGGATGACGTTTATGAATAAGAAGGTCACTATCCTCTTTCTGTAATCGGGGGTGAAGTTGCCATTCATCTGACCCTTCTACTAGTGTACTCTTGTTTGCATGTTGAATGTAAATCACAGGAATATTGATAGAACGGGAGTATGTTTCCAAACTATTGATATTTTCTAATAATTTTTGGTCATTATATATTGGAGTATCTCGTTGAAAAAGCCCTATCTGAACATCAATAACTATCAATGCTGTGTTATTCATGGTGTTGGTGTTCATTCGTTGAAACTTAAGAGGATTATGAAATTAACATTCACAGCAATTAATGAGTACTTCGATTATCGGACTTTCATTCTACCATAAATACTGAGAACGACCCCTATCTAACCTATATTTGTACTTACTACACATACTACTCCTAAGAATGGTCCATAATCCCATTAAGGGATCAATGATCAGTAGAAATACAAATGGAAAAATTAATAAGATTTAAATTTAAAATGGACACCCAATGCAATTTCTATTGGTGTGTTGGGTGACAATAAATTGAGTAAAATTAAGATTTTTATTCAAGTTTCAGTACTTTTTCTCTTTCTAGTTACTTCTATCAATGATGTAGGTGCTGAAGGAGTAGAAATCCCTATTATTCTTGTTCATAACGGTTCAGGAGCATTCCACAGAACAGATAATCTTACTGACTTGGCGGAAGATTGGGACTATGAAGTCATTGAAGTAAAGAATGTTAACAACTCCATTCTGAAGAATGCAGACATTCTAATCCTGAATGCTAATGATCTCCTTTATGATAATGAATCAGATTGGATCATAAAATGGTGGGAAGATGGATACTCCAAAACAGTGTGGGTCGCTGGTGATAGTGATTATGGAAGCTATTTCCTCCCTACTAAGTTGAACACACTTATCGTAGAATTGGGTGGCCATATGATTCTACAAGATGATGCCATAAGTGACTTTGAGAGTAACGACGGAGCATCATATCGTGTTTTATCAAATGTAACCAATCCAGACTACGATAACAATATAATTAAGGGTGTAAATCTAGTTGTTAATCACGGTCCCTGTCCAGTTGCCCCCTATGATGGTGAAGTCAACGGAAAAGGGGATTTCGTGACTTGGGATTCCTTAGAAAATGCTGACTGGATCTTAAACTCTTCCCCTGCCGCACAAATTCTAGATCAGGACTTCGACGACGATGATATATGGGAAGGTTATCCACCACTAGCAAATGGCTCCTTTACGACTCTTGGTGTTGAGTGGGGCCTAGGATCCGAAGGACTGTCCAATCTAATTGTTTCAGGTGAGGCAATCTTCTCTGATGGCCAATCAATGTTTGCAGATAAATCTGAGAACGAGAAAATTGACATTCAAAACATAGAATTTGTTCGAAACCTTTTAAAGTGGGGAACTCCAGAAATAGAAGAAGTACTTCTTTCTACAGGAGTCACATCAACCGTCCGCACTAGTATACCAACTGTCAGTAGCAAGAGCACTTACACAGTGACAAAAGAAATTAGAATCACACCTGGGTTTGATGTGCTTATGTCAATAATTACCTTAATTGGCCTTATCAGTACTATTGGATTGGTTACCAGAAAATAGTTAATAATGAAATTACTAATTGCTCCAATGATTCCTGGATCAGTCTAATATCCAACTCCTCCCCAAATCATCATTAGATCCGAAACAACGAGTATCCAGAAAGGTTTTGTGTTATCCCTCTTTCTCTTTCTTGACATTGTATGGCAGCTTCAAATATATGTTTGACGATATGAGAGCGATTTAAAGTTTGTGTGGATAAGTATTTACTTTTCACCTTGTTGCTGTTATTTCCCTTAGTAGGATGAGGTTCTCTTGGAAATTGATGACCCTGAAGTGAAGTGTGACGTCTTAATTATTGGTACTGGGATCGCAGGCTTAGCTTTTGCTCTTAAAGTGGCTAGATTTGGGAAAGTAGTAATATTAACAAAAACCACCTTAGCTGATTGTGCAACAGCGTTAGCTCAGGCAGGCATAGCTTCAGTATTTCAAGCAGAGGATTCATTTGAAGCTCATTTACAAGATACTTTGACTGTGGGTGAAGGCCTTTGTCACCGTGATATCGCTCAACAAATCATATCTGCTGCACCTGAACGTATTCAAGAGCTAGCATCATGGGGTGTTCAGTTTTCAAAAAGCGATAAGAGTGATTTTGACCTTGGATTAGAAGCTGGCCATTCATTCCGTCGAATTGTCCACGCCAAAGATATTACTGGAGCTGAGATTCATAGAGCGCTCTGTGTGGCAGTGAATCAAGAATCCCAAGTGAAAATTTTTGAACAACACATTGCCATTAACCTAAAAATTCGTGCTGGACGGTGTTTAGGTGCCTATGTCTTGGATAAAACCCGAGATTTAGTTAAGAACATTTCTGCTAGAGTCACAATTCTTGCAACAGGTGGTCTAGGGAAAGCTTTTCTATTTACTAGTAATCCAGACGTTTCGAGCGGGGACGGAATTGCGATGGCCTATCGTGCTGGAGCCACAATCATGAATATGGAGTTTATACAATTTCATCCTACTCTCCTCTATCATCCTTATGCAAAATCTTTCTTGATTTCAGAAGCTCTCCGCGGTGAGGGTGCAAAGTTAATAGATGGTGACGGTAATCGCTTTATGGAAGCATATGATTCACGTCTTGAACTCGCACCAAGGGATTGTGTAGCTCGTGCAATCGACTCAGAATTAAAACGTACTGGTGTTAATCACCTTTTTTTGGACATTTCCTTTAAAGACTCGTCTTTTGTGAGAAACCGATTTCCTGGTATCTACAAGAAGTGTCTTTCCTTTGGTATAGATATCACTAAAGAACCCATTCCCATAGTACCCGCAGCTCATTATTCAATTGGGGGAATCAGGACTACTATTTCTGGTTTGACTGACGTTCCTGGTCTTTTAGCGATTGGTGAGGTGAGTTGTACAGGATTTCATGGCGCTAATCGTTTAGCTTCAAATTCATTATTAGAAGCTGCCGTTATGGCTCATTTTGCAGCTCAAGCATGCAGAGACATATTACAAAAGGACAGAACAATACTGTCTTTTTCACCTTGGCACGCAGGGGACGCTGTTGATAGTGATGAATCTGTAGTAGTCAGTCAAAACTGGATGGAGATTCGCTTAATGATGTGGAACTATGTGGGAATCGTTAGATCTGATAAACGCCTATTAAGGGCTAAAAAGCGTATTCAATTGCTCCAAAACGAAATTAATCAGTATTATTGGGACTTTAAGATCACATCTGACCTAATAGAGCTCAGAAACCTCGCGGATATTGCCCAGATGATTATTGATTGTGGATTTCACCGTAAAGAGAGCCGTGGCGTGCATTTTTCGGTTGATTACCCCCGTAAACGTCAAACAGTTAAAGATACCCTAATTAGAAAGTCAGTAATGAGTGATTTATTATCTAAATAACATACAAATACATCATACGGGGAAAAAACTAATGAATAAAATGAAAGAGAGATATGAATGAACCAAAAGTCATCTTAATTCGAGGAAATATCATTGTCAATGCAAGAGCTACTCACAAAAGAAAATTACCCAGAGTTATCCGGGGATTGGGATACACCATGCATGATTTGTGAACATTTAGAAAAATGTAACATTGGTCAAGAATTTAATCCTATAGGATGTCCTTGGCTCAATCATTATGTAATGCTTCAAATTAATGGGTAGTTCTTTCTACTGTTGAAGACGAATAATTTAGATAAGAAATTTATTTTATAGGATTTTTCCCCTCATTTATGAAGTTACTTCTGATAGAACCACCTAAACAATTTTGGTTTGTGATGGGGGAGTATCTCCCACCTCCGTATAGTCTTTTAATTTTAGCAGCAGTAGTAGAAAAGGAGGTACCCGAATTTGACGTCAAAATTATTGATTGTCAAGCGGAAGAATTGGATTGGGGGAAGCTAGAAGAGCGAATTCGAAGAGAGAAACCTGATATTGTCGGATCAGGAAGTCATGCCACTTGTAATGTGTATAAAACGGTTCGGACACTTGATCTTGCTAAACAAATAGATCCAGAAGTAATTACCATTACTGGTGGTTCACATTTTACTATGCTCGATGAAACGACATTAAAACAATACTCAAGTATTGATATTATCTTACGTTACGAGGCAGAAAAGACTCTTGTTGAATTATTAAAACATTTTCAGACCCACGGTTGTTCTACAAATGAATTAAGGAACGTTCAAGGAATCGCATTTAGACAAAATGGTGAATTTCGAAGAACACCTGATTATCCACCTCTAACAAGTGAAGAGTTGGAGAATACACCTTATCCAGCTTATCATCTCCTTCCAGATATGAATCAATATCATTTCGCGATGATGAGTGATGTTCCTTATATACTTCTAGAGGGTTCACGTGGATGTACGCATAATTGTACATTTTGTTCGCAAACCACTTTCTATCGTCGACACTGGAGCACTAAATCAGTCAGTCGTATTGCTGATGAGATGGAATGGATGTACAATACCTTTGGTAGTCGTTTTTTTTGGTTTACAGATGACAATTTCTGTGGAGGTCGTCCCAAATATATAGAAGAATTGTGTCAAGAGATGCTTTCTCGCGGATTACATGGGGATGAAATCGAATGGTTTGCTCAAATGCGCGTAGATAGTATTCTAAAAGTGGGTGATGGATTAAAGACCATGAATCGTGCAGGCAACTATTGGCAACTCGTGGGCGGAGAATCCCCACATGCGAACGTTTTAGATGAATTCAAAAAAGGGATTAGAGGAAGTCAAACAGTAGATGCAATTAAATTACTAAGAGAAAATAACATTTTGGCTCAGCTAATGGTAATGCTTGGCCATGAGAATGAGACAAGTGAAACGATCCAGGAAACGATGAAATGGGCAACTGATATTGTAAAACCAGATTTTATTATTACAATGTTATTGACACCTTATCCTGGAACACCACTCTATGAAGATCTCCTCAAAAAAGGACGAATCTCTGATGATAATTGGACGAATTATGATATGATTCATGCTGTTTGTGATATGAAATATCTTACTGCTACGGAATTACAAGAAGAGTTGTATAAAGCGTATCGTCATGTTTATGATAGTTGGTCCCGACGATTCACTGGGATGTTTGCCAAAAATAAGTATAAACGGAGAATTTATTGGTACTACTTCAAAGCGGGTGTTATAGGTCAACTTAAACGGTTAATTCCTTAAATCTAGGTGGAAAGATAGAACTTAATAGGTTTAAATAAGATAATTAATTCTCCACCCTGATCGTTTAGAACGTCGTTGGATGCCAGTAACCTGAAAGGTGCCAGTATCTGCCAGTTTTGAAAAGACATTTTATTTGTAGAATTACCAAAAGAGAATACTTCTAATACACAGGGAAACTGATCTGTCCTTATGCATTGATTTTACTCCTAATTCTCACATTCAGCTAGAAGATGCAACGAAAGTTTTCACAGATAGCAAGAATAATATCTTACGTATTGGGAAAAATCTGTCAGCTTGGACTGCAATTGATACTGGTCTTTTCTGTCTCTCTCCATGTGTTTTTAAACGATTAAAGCAAGTTTCAGGTAAATATGTATCTGTTACCGATGGAGTCAATCAGATGATACGCCATGGGGATTGTGTTAAGGGGGTAGATGTATCAGGAATCTTCTGGGCTGATATTGACACCCTTACAGATCTAAGAAACGCAGAGGCTTTTCTATCGAATGATGAAATTTCAAAAGAACCTGAGGGAGAATAAACTATCATTTTTGAACAACCAAAAACGATGTAAAATATTGACCGAAATGGCGAACAGATTAGAAAATTCAAAATTTCTTAGAAATATATAGAAGGTATAATCTTTTTAAGTAAATTATAGGAATATTAGGAGTTCTTAATATGTCTTTACAGAGAATATTGACGAAGTTCTCACGTAGTAACATAGAAAAATCTGAAGAATATAGCTTAAAGAAAGAAGATTTTACTTGCCGATTCATGCAAAAAATATCAATGCCTATCGCCCGATTTATCTATCCTTTTGGTTTTATTACTCCAAATCAAATCACATGGTTTCATTATTTCTTGGTTATTCTTGGTTCAATGATTTTAATTGTTGCAGAGGAAAACATTGTATTACTCTTTTTAGTTGGTCTTTGTCTTTGGCTCTCAGCTCTCATTGATGGTCTCGATGGTCAGCTAGCGAGATTGAGAGGAACCTCAAGCAAAAAAGGAGAGTGGCTGGATAGAATTTTAGATGAAGGAAAAGGTTATCCCTTTTTCTTAGCTTTAGGAATGCACATCCAAGATTTAAGTGGAAATTTCACTCTTCACCTTTTGGGAAATCAAGTAATGACATTAGATGTTTGGTTTACAATGGCTATCCTGTTTGCTTGTGCTTCTTGGCTAAGTATGATGGTTTCCTTCGGTAATTGGATATTAAAAGAACCAATGGTGGTAAGTAACGGAAATGTTTACATTGTATGGTTTTTCTTAATTTTCAATATATTAGATTGGTTTTTATTCCTCTTTACCATTGGTGTAATCTTGGCAATGGTGTGGACACTCTTTGAAAAGACTTTTTTCGCTCCCGCAAATCCAATAGAATCAAAAGACGCCTCTGACTCATAATAATCGATTAACTAATGTCACAGAAAAAAATTTAATAGAATTTTAATAGAATTATAATCCAGCGTCTTCATGCAAGATCTAAGCCATATCTGTCTTTTCCCAAGTGAAATCAGGATCATCACGACCAAAGTGAGTTTCATCTCTGGTTTTATCGTGTTGATTCTTATAAAATATGAATCCTTTGTCTCAAGACTGAAGAAGAAAGATGTAATTAAAGACTAATTAAATACTAGATTCATTCTCAATAAATCTTTCTTTCTAATATTCAGCTAAATTTCCTTCTCGTCTTGCTGCCTGAACTGTACGCCGAAAGTACCATATACCAAGAAGGGGAAGTAAAACTGATGAAATCACAACAATCACCAACTCAAGCTCAAAGGGTAATAATTCAGGTGCTTCTCCAATCATGACAGTGCGAAATAAGTCCACACAGTAGGAGAGAGGAATTAATCGAGAGATAACTTGAATGAATTCAGGAAGGGCTGAGAATGGGAAGAACATTGCACAAACGATCATGAACAAAAACTGAAGAAAGTTGGTGAAGGTATTCATGGATTCTTTATACTTTAAAGCGAGTCCAGCAAATCCAAATGAGAAACCAAAGCATACAAAAAGGCTGAGACACAAAATGATGAGGCCAAGGCCCAAATTTGCCAGAGGTAACCTGCCAAAAACTAATGACATAAAGAAAAAAGTGACTATTACATTGAGTCCAGTCCATATAAGGTTAGCAAAGATCCTAGACACCAAGGTGGAAAAATAACTGATTGGGGTCATAAATAATGACTCTAAAGTTCCTTGATATTGTTCCTCTCGTAATGAGTTACCAATATCCCAGAGCGCTGTTGAAAGAAACATGAAAAGGATAAAGGAATAAAACATTATACCAACACCGTAAGTTGTTTTTTCTGGGGGAGTCAAAACCAATGCAGCCACTGTAAAAATGAACATAATAAAGAAAATCTGGAAGAAACTAAGGATAAACGATAATTTATAACGGGTTAAAACCGTAAATTCCTTTTTTGTCATAGACCAGAATTGGTTCCACCACATCTGAAAACCATGAACCTGTTGTTTATTAATCGAGATTATAGCCATGATTATTCCTCCTAAAATTGACCTATTCCTTCTGCTCTTTTACTCCTTGCTTCAGTCTTTGCAAAGATCCAGTATCCAATGAGGGGGCATATGAGAGTGAAAGCAAAGAGGACACCTAAATCAAGAAACACATTACCAAAAAGCCACTTTAAACCCGTTAGAGCCGCCTGAATGTCATGAGTCAGATAAAAACCTGGAAACATAAAGGCAAAAAACTGTATAAACACAGGCAAAACAGTAATAGGGAAGAAAATACCCGATATTATTGCTAACGGCCATTGGAAAGTGTTGAAAATAGTATTGGCTTGTTTAACTTTCAATACCAACGCGCCAAGAAGAAAGGATAAGCCATTAATTGGAATCAGACCAAGAAAAAGAATAAATAGTGCCAAGAGTACTTGCCCCTGAAGTGGATTGACTCCAAAAACAATACAACCTAATGTATATCCTAACACAAAAGTGAAAAGTGATCTTGCTTCTACATAGAGCGTTAAACCAGCCAAAATGGAAAGTTTGTGAGCTGGGGACATGAAAAGAGATTCTAGAGTTCCAAGTGTCTGTTCACGACGAATAAAGAGACCAAAGAGCCAGAATGACGTCGTTATTGATGAAAAGACGTTTGCCCCAATTATCATATATGCCATATAATTCGCTTCTGTTAAACCTGTGCTTTGCTGAAAGTTTGCTGATGCGGCAGCGGTGGAACCAGCCATAGCTTGGCCTAATAAAATAGGCATAGCAGCCAAAAACAGTGGTATAAGAACATCCATAAACAATGCTCCCTTATATCGCGAAATTATTTTCACTCGAACAATGAATGTTCCCAAAAGCACCCCTAGATGATTGTTTAAGGACACATCAGTTGAGCGTAATACCATCTTTGACCCTCAGTCATTAAGTTGAAATATCGCTTTGTCGCGTGTCATCCATAAGTGAACGACCTGTGATATTTACAAATACATCTTCTAAGGTTGTCTCTTGCTTGTCAATATTTCGGATAACAGCTCCTTTGACGTTTAGAGTTGAAATAATATCAGGGAGGATCTGGCGACTGTCTTCACAAACAATGCTTAAATAGGGCTTCTCCTCCGTGGAACCATTATTTGACCGTTTGATAAGAATATTGGCTGATGTGACACCAGGAAGAGAGTTGACAGCGAGTCTAGCTTCTTCAGGGATAGAGCCTTCGATACTGAGAATGTCAGATTGTTGTAATCCGTCTTTTAGTTCTAGAGGATCGTCAAGAGCAATAATTTGTCCTTGATCAATGATTGCTATTCGATGACAAAGCTCTTCAGCCTCGTACATCTGATGGGTACAATAGATAATAGTTTTATTTTCACTCTCATTGTGTTCTTTTACAATTTTCCTAAGTCGTCGCGCTTCTTTAACATCTAGGGTGTTTGTAGGCTCATCTAACATCAGAATAGGAGCATCATTGATCAAAGAGCGTGCAAAAACCATTTTCATTTTCTGACCAGACGAATAAGTCTCAACCGTTCGATCAGCAATCTTTTCAAGTTCTAAGAGGGTGATCAAGTGGTCTATTCTTTCTCTTCGCATTTTTTGTGGGACATGATAGAGAGCACCGAAATATTCAAGGTTCTCTCGCCCTGTTAATTTCCAATAAAGTCCTCTTTCCCCCATTAGCATTGCTCCAATAGACGCTTTAACTTGTTTATCTTGGTCTAGAGTATATCCATTTATCTTTGCTGTACCAGAAGTTGGTAAGAGTAAGGTCGTGAGAATTTTAATCAGAGTGGTCTTCCCAGCGCCATTCGGGCCAAGTAATCCGAATATTTCTCCTTGATTCACATAGAACGAGACACCCTTTAATGCCTCTACTTCATTTTTTTGGCTCCGAAATAATCCTGTTCGTTTTTTAGAGGAATAATTTTTAACTAGGTCGTTTACTTCAATCATTTTCTGTTGAGACATGGGAAAGCTTCCTTCTATGAGATTTTGATTCTTGTTACATGAAAGTGGAAGAAACTTACAATTTACAACTTTATGTAAAAGAATTACTTAAGTGGTTTAAATAGACTTTCGTTATGGCAAAATATCATTTAAGGCATATAACAACGAATAATTCGTCTTTTTTCTACTATTTCCTTAAAAAAATTTCTCAGGTTAAGATATTCGACGATACACTCTTTTTAGTACATTTTTCAGAATCGAAATTTGATTAATCCCTGTTAAAGAGGTAATACTCTCTTTATCGAGAATTCAGAAGAATCCCAACTTTTCTCCCGATAAAAAAGCGTTGAAAAATTAATTAAAAACTCCCTTGGTGTAGAAGTATATGATGTGCGAACCTTAAGTAAGATTGATTTGACAATCTTAGGAAATGACGGTGGAGAAGAAACTGCAGGTTGGGCTGCTGACTCTAGAAGAGATATTACTGAATTAAAAATTGTTAAAGTCGCAAAAAAAGCAGCTCAAAAAGCAATTGATGGATTCGGGGCCAAATTAGTTGAGCTTGGTGACTATGAAGTTATTCTCGAACCAGCAGCAATCGGAGGAATGGTTTCGTTGATGACTATGAATGGGTTTGGTGCAAAGATGTACCAAGAGTACAGGAGCTTTCTAAGAGACAAAATTGGAGAAAAACTGTTTTCAGAGGAGTTAGATCTTTGGTCTGATCCTTTAGATAATCGTGGTCTGATGGCTTCCGTATTTGATGGAGAGGGGAATCCAACGAAAAAATTTGATCTTATAAGCAAAGGTGTTGCTAAATCTCTTGCTTATGATACTTTAACAGCATCAAAAGATGGAATCGAGAGTACAGGCCATAATGTCAAACTTTGGAAAGTATTATTCTTTGGAGAATCTTTTCCTTTAGCAAATCATCTTTTCCTGAGAGAAGGGGATTCTAACATTGAAGAAATGATTGCAGAAACGAAAAATGGGATTTTAGTAACACATTTCCATTATCAAAACGCTGTGAACCCTGTAAAAGGGGTCTTCACAGGATTAACACGGGATGGGACTTGGTTAATCGAGAATGGTGAAATAAAATTTCCAGTTAAAACCCTTAGATATACTGATACCGTAACAAGATATCTAGAAAGGATTGATTTAATTGGTAAATATCAAGAGTTACAGGATGGTTACAATTGGATTTTCCAAGGAATGTTTCCTCCAATGAAACTTCCGTCATTTAGATTTACAGGTTCTTCAGCAAAGTAAGAATAACTTCTGTGAAGGGCAATAAATCTCCCTTGAGTCATATAAATGGCTTCTTAAATACTTATTAGCTTTCGATTCTCCTCTGTATCATCATAAATTCGCCACTCTGAGACTTGATTGTCTTCAATTTTAGCTGTCCATATTGCAGGACCATCAAGAACGGGTTCCGAGCATTCTGAATGACCTAACAGAATTACAAAGTTATCTCGTGAAATAACGGTGTGAAAAACATTTTTATAATCAGGGTACTCAGTAAAAAATTCATCCCAGCTTGTCTTCATCTGTTCTTTATTTTCTACCCGATTTTTGCTATCTATGAACTTATGATTCTCAGCCATTAGAGCTATAACGCCTTCTAAATTTCGCGCGTTTATATTTTCATTATAAAGAAGAGCTACTAACTTTGGATCTCTCTCATCCATGATAATCGAATTAATGGGATAAAAATACTTAATAAATGTATCCCCTTGAATTAATCAAGAAAAAATCAGACAAAATCCCGATTAGCGATGATATACTTTATCTGCCACTGTTTCTGCTATCTCTAGAAGGTATTTTCTATCTATTTCATCAAAAATATTAGGATCCTCTGAACCAATTGCAATATAGTCCTAATTTAGTATTATTTTTATTAATAACAATCCATATTCAGAAATATCCTGGGGGCAGATTAAAAACTTCTGTTCAGCATTTGTATCATTAGTAACCTCAAATTTTGTAAATCTGAGTTGATCTAACTTAATAACTGTGGTCTTTGTTTGTTTCCCTGTATAGTAACCCAGATAAAATTCTTTAGTGACTGGATTGAAGAAATAGACGCCAATCCACGAAAAACGTGGGATTTTGGAGAGATTGTCAACAATAAGTTTGTAGATAAAGGCTTCTTCATAGGTTGTGGCTAATTCAGAACGTAATGTTGTCAATGCTGTATTGTAGGCGCTTGTTTTATGAGGTATTTCCAAATTATTATCTCCAAGGATAATTATTTGAGTACTTGTTGCTGCTCCTCCTTTTATAAGATTTGTATTTTCTTGAATGAGGACTTCTTTACCTTTCGATGATCATTGTCAAAGCTTCTCCACCACCAAGACAGATGGTTGCTAGACCTCGGTGGCCATTTTGTTTTTCAAGTTCATGAAAGAGTGTAACAAGGATTCTTGTGCCTGAACATCCTAAAGGATGTCCTAAAGCGACCGCTCCTCCATTAACATTGAACTTTTCGTCAGGAATGGATAAACTATTTCGTACTGCACAGCTAGCGGAAGCAAACGCCTCATTGTGTTCGATTAAATCAAAATCATTGATAGTAAAACCAGTTCTTTCAAGTAATTGTTCAACACCCGTGACTGGAGCTTCCATAACCCATTCAGGTTTTGTAGCATTGGTTCCGTAAGGCCCGATCTTTGCTAGAATTGGTATACCCTTCTCTTTGGCTAGATCTTCTGACATGACCACTACTGCACTGGAACCGTCGGATATTTGTGATGCGTTACCAGCGGTCACCTTTCCATCTTTCTTGAACACAGGACGTAGTTTTGCTAGTTTTTCCAATGTAGTATCTGGCCGAATTCCCTCATCTTTAGTTATTGTTACACTCCCTTTTCTTCGTACAGGAACTTCGACCGGGACAATTTCTTTCTTAAATTTACCTTCCTCTGTTGCTTGGTGAGCACGTTGGTGTGATCTGAGGGCGAAGGCATCCATCTCCTCTCGACTGACATTAAACCGCTCTGAAATAATATCACCAGTATTTCCCATAGCCATATCGTTATATATGTCATAGAGCCCATCATGATACATAGCATCTACTAACTGATCATTGCCATATCGATATCCTTGTCGTCCTTTCATCAGTAAGTAGGGAGCCATAGACATGTTTTCTGTCCCTCCTGCTACTAAAATATCCATATCACCTGTTTTAATCATTTGAGCTGCCCACATGATTGTTGCCATCCCCGAACCACAGACTTTGTTGATGGTAATGGCGCCAATTGATACTGGTAATCCAGCGTATATTGTAGCTTGACGTGCTGTATTTTGAGCACAGCCTGCTGAAATCACTTGCCCCATCAGGACATGATCAACCTCTTCAGGTTGAATTTGAGAACGATTTACTGCTTCTTTGATCACAACTGCTCCTAGTTGGGCCGCGGTAAAATTAGAGAAAGCTCCTAACATTCGTCCCATTGGTGATCTACACATGCTCGTTATAACTGGTGTATTCATTGAAAAGACCTCAATAAGTTGTGAAGTTTGTTCACTAAGAAAACTCTTTTAGCCTTTGGTAGCTACATAATTACTATTTTGTATCAGGTCATCTGTTTATACAAGTGTGTATCACTGTTTTACGTCGGGTAGTGATACTAGACTTACTCTTCATGTCCAATTCAAGGATTCTCTCCTGTGTTAGCAAAACTAGTCCTTTTAGAACGGGAATATTGTAGCAAAATAATTGCATAGTCTTTACTAATATAAAATTCATTTATAAAATGATGTTCATACATTCTGATTGATATTATGACTACTAGTCTCAAAGATAGTTTTAAACTTCTTTTTCTCCCCTCCTTTTGTAGCTAGTAATGATTTCTTCACAACATAAGGTTATTGTTGGCATATTTATATCGAATAGCTTATAAAGCCCTATGTGCGATATTGACGAAAGGTTAACAGTGAATAAACCATATATCCGCTTAATGATATTATGCTTTAAAACCAGTAAAAACCGTTAGAGATTAGGGGAAATATTATATTATGAAACAAAGAGGGGCTTCCCGCCGTGCAACATCACGAGGTACATCTTTAAGGCCAGGTGCCAAATTACGTGCAAAAATTGTTCTTGTCGGCGATGGAGGCGTGGGTAAAACTGCATTGCGACGCGCATGGTTGGGGGAAGGATTCAAGACTGAATATTTAATGACTATTGGCGCTGATTTTGCTAGTCAGGAAATTTCGTTATATTATCCAGAAACTAAATCATCATATGATATTAAATTTCAAATCTGGGATCTTGCGGGACAACCTCGATTTAAGGCCGTAAGAGATCTCTATTATCGTGGTGCGATTGGAGCATTATGCTTTTTTGATATTACAAATCAGGAATCCTATATGAACCTTGTTGAGTGGATTCAATCCTATTGGGCGTTGAATGGGCACGGTAAGAGGCCACTTCTCATCGTTGGCTCTAAGTGTGATCTTCGTGATAATCCAGCTTTCCCCACCCAGGTTTCAGCTCGTTATGGTAAGGAATATGCAGCAGAACTAACCAAACTTCTGAAACGAAAGTACGGCTTCGAAGTTCATTATATGGAAACATCCGCAAAAGACAATATCAACGTTGATGAGGCATTTAAAGTACTTGCACGGGAAATAATCGGAAGTACAATACATCTGGAAAAACTTCGTAATGATCGGAAAACAAGTCAAAAAAAAATGTTGACTGACCAAATCCGATCGAGATAATCTGTATCTGCTTTTTCTGAATTTATTTATTAGTTCTAATAGCTCTATATCTTAGACCCAGTCAAAACCGAGGTTTTAGATTTTAGTTTATTTCGAGAAACTAATTTCTATTCATAGTTGGAATTTATCCCATTTATTCACACTCTTGATATATGAAAGAATGAAGCTATCTCAGGAAACGGTCAGACTATAATTATTTTTTAACCTCGTAAGAATTTTATGAGGATAATTCCTGCGTTGAACCTAACGGAAAAAACCATCGGTTTTTAATTTAAATTGTCCATGTGTGTTAATCTGACACATGCTAGAGGTATTATTCATGAAGCAAATTTTAAAGATCTTAAAGAATTTTAATTTTTCAAAAGAGGAGCAAGAGCAGAATCAGATGATCTTGGAGATGGTTTATGATCTTGCAATGAACGAAATCATCGAAAAAGAACAAGAATGGGATGAAGAAGGGGCCGATTTTGACCCTCAAACAAAACAGGTTAGTTACCCTTCAGGGATGATGGAATTATACAAAAAATGTCAAGAAAATGACTTATTTGCAATTATTGTACCTGAAGAATACGATGGATTCGGATTGAGTTATTCTTTATGGACTGCTGTTATAGAATTAATGGCACGGGCATCTTTAGCGTTTTCAATGTTCTTTCCCAGCCAAAGTCTTAGTATAGAGATTATTAATAATCATGGAACACCAGAAGCTAAGGAAAAGTATCTTACATTACTTTCAAGTGGAGATGCGATTGGAGCCATGGCGTTTTCTGAACCTAATGCTGGATCTGATATCTCTGCTGTTACTACGAAAGCGGAGAGAGAAGGTGACTCTTTTTATTTAACAGGAAACAAGATATTTTTGTCACATGGTGGTGCAGCTGGTACTAATATTACCCTTGCTGTTACTGACAAATCCAAGGGCCCGAGAGGTTTAAGTGCTTTTATTGTTGATCCTGATATTGCTGGTGACGGATATGAGGTAGTCCGAATCGAAGAGAAAATGGGTTTACATGGTTCGATTACTTCTCAGGTTGCACTAGATCGTGCTGAAGTACCTAAAGAGAATTTATTAGGAACGGAGAATGAAGGACTAAGGTTAGTTCTAGGCAGCTTAGCATCAAGTCGTATTGGTATCGCAGCTCAATCAGCTGGTATTGCTGAAACTGCGTTACAGGAAAGTATCAACTATGCAAATCAACGAGTTCAATTTGGTCGGCCTATTGGAAAGCATCAAGCTATCTCATTTATGCTTGCAGATATGGCGACTCAAGTACACCAGGCTCGCTTACTTTATCTAAATACTGCTCGGATGAAAGATAACGGTGAAAACACACAAATTGAATCATCAATGACAAAATACTTTGCGACTGAAGTTGCTCAAAAAATTACATATGATGCAGTACAAATTCACGGCGGGTACGGGTATAGTCGTGAATATCGTGTTGAACGGCTGTTCAGAGACGCCCGTGTTCTAACAATATACGAAGGCACGTCTGAGATGCAGAAAACAATTATTGGACGAGGTACTCTAGGTAGAGCTCAGCAATGAAGAGAATTTACAAGGAAGGATTGAAAGTATGAATATAATTGTGTTTGTGAAAGCAACAATAGATCGAAATGCCCCCTTGAGTTCTGATGAAATATTTCCAGGGGATCGTGATGATAAAGCGGATGTTATGACTAATAATTATGACAAACATGCGATTGAAGCCGCTCTTCAGATTATTGAAAAGAAAGGCGATGGAAAAGTGACTGCAGTTTGTTTAGGATCTGAAATGGCTGACAAAGTCGTCAAAGAAGCAATCGCAATGGGGTGCCAAGAGGCTATTCGAATTGAAAATTCCGAGGCACGTGTAACTAATTTCTTTTCCGTAGCAAAAATTCTCTCTGCTGTGGTAAAGAAGATTGGAACATATGACCTGATTTTGTTTGGAATGCAGAGTTATGATTTTAGTACAGCTACAATGGCGCCCATGGTTTCAGAGTTTCTTGATCTTCCTACAGCCTCATGGGTCGAAAAGATTTCAGTGAATGGTGACACAATTAAGGTCGAGAAAGTGATTGAGGGTGGCACTAGAACAGTTGAACTAAAACTACCTGCTGTTCTTAGTATTGCCTCTAGTGGTGATTTTGAGGAGCCTCGATATACTAGCGTCCGTCGAATTATGAAAGCAAGCAGAACAAAAGTTCCTATTTGGGAGATCAATGAATTAGAAGCTGGTGCTCTTGATGCCAATGTCCAATTCACCCAAATGGAAGAACCTCCAGCACGGATGGAAGAGTGTGTTGTCTTTAAGGATGACGATGTACCTGTGTTGGTAGCTAATCTACTTGCAACTCTTAAAGAGAGAGGGTTAAACCTAGGAGCCTATAAATAAGAGGTGAAGAAGAATGACAAAATTACTTGTTGTTATAGAAATTGCCAAAGGTAAAATCATGGGGATAACAAAAGAATGCCTTAGTGTCGCAAAAAAACTAAGTGATGATCTAGGAACTGATATTGAAGGAGTAATTATGGGGCACAAGATTGCTGATCTAGTTGATCAAGCAATTAAATATGGTGTTAAGAAAGTTCACAAAATTGATGATGCACAATTTACAGGCATAAACATTCTTTATCATACCCGAACTTTAGAAGCTTTAGTTAAGCAATTTACACCACCAGTAATCATTATGGCTGGAGCAAGTCTTTATGGTCAGGAAGTAATCCCCCGTTTAGCTGCCCGATTTAATGCTGCTATGTTCGCCTCTGTGAATACTTTGAGTGTTGAAGGTGATAATCTAATTGGAGTACATCCCCTCTTCGAAGAGAAACTCCTCGGGACGATGTCGGCAGATAAGAATCAATTAAATTTTGTGACTATTTTGGGTGGTAATAATCCTGAAGCAGAAATTGATGAAACATTATCTGGAGAAGTAACTGACTTTTCTCCTGTAATTTCAGAAAGCGATAAACGAGAGACTTTTGTAGAAGAGAAAATAGCTAAAGTTTCAGTTGATATTACGAAAGCTAAACTAATTGTCGCAGGTGGTCGTGGTGTAGGGAGCAAAGAAAAGTTTGCAATCATCTATGATGCAGCTAAAGCTCTGGGTGGTGAAGTTGGAGCAAGTCGAGCTGCTGTCGACGCGGATTGGGTACCTTATGATCATGAAATTGGTCAAACAGGGAAGACAATCACACCTGATTTTTATATTGGACTTGGAATCTCAGGAGCTATTCAACACCTTGTTGGTATGAGGAACTCTAAAACAATAATCGCTGTCAATACTGATGAAGAAGCACCTATGCTTGATGTGGCTCATTATGCTATTATAGCTGATCTCCACGAAGTACTCCCCGAACTTCTAAATAAAGTTTAGTTTTAGAGTATTTATCTTTGGAAATTCAATTAGAGTGGATTTTATGATTCAAACAATCTTAACTATCCTTCAAGTAACTCCTGGAAGAGAAGTCTATTGGCCTCGCCATATAGAACTTTATGGACATCAATTAGGTTTTCTTATTTACACAAGCGCAATGATTGCGGTGTTAATAGTATTAATTGGGATTTATCGTGCAATGCGTGTGTGGTTTCATGGAAAATATGATGAAGAAGGCCAAACGTTTCTATTGTTTTTCATCAGCTTGATTATCAAGGTTTTTAAGAATCTTTTTTCGCGAAGTCTTCCGAAAAGAATCTATTATGGAATTGGATTAGGTATTACTAAGCGAGAAACGAGGCAATGGAGTAGTTTTATAGCCCATTCAATGATTATGCTTGGTTTTCTCGGAGCTGCAATAGCAACAATTATCTCTACAGTTCATGAATGGATTTTACATGAGCAATTGTTGGTAGGATCTTTATATATCCTTCATGCCCTTTTTGCCGATCTAGCAGGGTTGTTCTTATTTCTGGGTGTAATGCTGGCATTGATTAGACGATATGTTATGAACCGTGATTATTATGAGCGTGCTGGGTATGAGGATCTCGTTTTATTGTTGTTACTATTCTGGATAAGCATCTCAGGATTCTTCATGGAAGCTACTCGGATAGTGTATGGTTTAGTTAATGATGCAGATATTTGGTTTGAGATTTATTCATTCATTGGCTATCTTCTTGCACTGGTTCTCCAAGGAGTAATACAAAGCGATGGGCAGATTTTTGCTTTACATCTCTTTTTCTATCTCTCCCATCTACTTGTAGCATTTATTGGCGCAGCATATATTGCTTATAGTAAATTCTTCCACATTGGGGTTGGCCTTGGTAATGTCGTGTTAAAAGATATGCAATCACCTGCTGGCCAGTTACAATTTGATCCAGAGGGAATCAAAACCATAGAAGATTTTACATTCTACCAGTTGTTTGAGACTTCAGCTTGTATGAAGTGTCACTTCTGTCACAATTATTGTCCCGCTCAGGACTCGGGAGAGCCTCTCTCACCACTCAAGATCATCCAAGATATCAAAAACTGGGGTAAAAAGCAATATGGATTGATCAATTCCAATAAGAATACCCCCATTATTGGTGAAGCTTCAGGAATTACAAATGATGTTCTGTGGGCTTGTGTCACTTGTTATGCTTGTGTAAACGCTTGTCCTCATCTTATTGGGCACGTAGATATGATTGTGGGGATGCGTGCCTCATTAATCGAAGAAGGGGAAATACCTGGAACCCTCACCACGATGCTTGAGAGTGCCTATAATTATGGTAATATTTGGGATCAGCCCAAACGTGACCGTGTGAAATGGTTAAAAGAAGGAGAATTGCCTAGTATCAAACAGTCTGAATCCAAACTTCTTTGGCTTCCAGGTGATACGTTAGCATACGATCCTCGCAATCAAAGAGTTGCTCGCGCTACATATGAAGTTTTCACAAAAGCAGGAATCGACTTTGGAACCCTTGGTGATGCAGAAAAGAATGATGGGAACGAAATGCGACGATTAGGTGAAGAGGCTTTATTCCAGATGCTCGCAGAAGATAATATCAGGATGTTTAAAAAGAATAAAGTCAACAAAATTGTTACATCTTCCCCTCATGCCTATAACGCCATTAAAAATGAATATCCCGAGTATGGAGGCGATTTTGACGTCATTCATGTCAGTGAGTTCATATTAGGACTTATAGAAAAAGGAAAAATTAAACTAACTAAGGAATTGGATTATGAAGTAACCTTCCATGATCCGTGCTATCTTGGGCGATATAACGATGTTTATGAAGCCCCCAGAAAGGTCATTGAGGCTATTCCTGGGGTCAAACTGAAAGAAATGCCTAATAATGGTCAATTCAGTTATTGTTGTGGTGGTGGCGGAGGTGGAATGTTTCGTGAGACCCCAGAATGGGTTGAGACACGGATTTCTGAACGGAGAGTCTTGGAAGCTAAGGAAGCCTTCCAGAGTGCTGAAGCAGGGGGTAACTCTAAAAAAGTCTTGATAACTGCCTGTCCCTTCTGTACGAGTATGCTCACTGATGCAACGAAAACTCAACAACTAGAAGAAGAAATTGAGGTTAAAGATCTCATTGAGTTAGTGCTAGAGGCAATGAGTGAATAATTTCAAACAATCTTTTCTTCTCCTTCTTCAGTCTGAAATTAATCAGTTTTTTTTCATTATGGCTTAGTCTAAATGTTATTTACCCTTAGTATACAAAACAAAAGTAAAAATCTCTTTGAATCAAGATCTAAGATTCCTGCTAGTGTTATTGTAACCACAATATTTATTCTTTAATACTAGTCTGCAAAATCTAAATGACCGACCAAGGAGAAATATTAATGATACATGCAAATGATCGGAATTTAAGTGCCACCAGAGTAGTCGCTTCAACGTTAGGTATCCTTGTTGGGCTTTTTGGGATGGAACATGGATTCTTTGAAATGCTACAAGGGAATATTGTACCAACAGAAGCCCCTCTAGGTCTCAAAGTAGATGCCCTTGGTTTTGGTTTCATCATAGATGCTATTGGCCCTGTTCATGAATTCTGGCTAGGAGCAAGTGAACCTGCTTTTACGATTATTCCCAATTTTTTTATAACAGGTATCTTGGCCATGATAGTTGGGTTACTAGTCATAATTTGGGCCATCGTATTTATTGATAAGAAATATGGTGCTCGTATCCTCTTTTCTCTCTGTATCGCATTATTTCTAGTTGGAGGAGGTTCTCCCCCTTTAACAAATGGAGTCATTGCTTGCCTTGTAGCTACTAGAATAAACCAGCCATTAATCTGGTGGCGTATACATATTTCGAGTGAAAGACAGAGAGTCCTTG
The DNA here is from genome assembly GCA_016840285.1 of Candidatus Hodarchaeota archaeon. The sequence continues at coordinate 43,733 of JAEOSR010000146.1, forward strand.
CCAAATTATGGCCCTGGTCCATTATCAGTGCGGTACTAATATCTCTACTCGCTGTTGAGATTGCGATCTTTGGGATTCCATTTGTATGGGTTTTAAATCTTGATCAGATGACTATCTTGTTATTAGGCATTGGCAATTTTACAACTGTTCTTATGATTCTGACTGTGATTACGGCATTTGTACATGATATTCAACAAAGAGGTAAAACACATCAATCAACTATTTCAAAATAATCTTGGCAAAAAAAAGACTTTTTAGGTTGGATTAACTGTAATAATGAGCTGTTTGAACACCTCTTGAGAATTGAGAACTTTTTACTCAATTCTAATTGTTGAATAGGTGGTAAACCTCAAAAAGAATTTGTGAAAGGAAAATTCCTTTGAGGACATCATCATGAAAGACTTTTTTTTAGTTATTAACCCTGCTGCAGCTGGAGGACGCGTTGAAACGATTTGGAGGGATCAAATTAAGCCATTAGTAGATAAGTACGGTTTAAACTACGATATTGAATTTACAACATCTCCTCAACATGCGATTGAAATAGCGAGAACCCGAGTCAATGAGGGATACAAAATCATTTGTTCTGTTGGTGGGGATGGAACCGCAAATGAGGTACTTAATGGTGTTTTGAAAGCTGAGAAAACTGGAGTTTTTTCTGCGATTCCTGTTGGGACAGGGGACGATATACCTACTGTTTATGGAATACCAGAAGGAGATTTGGAAGCAGCTGTTCAATGCCTAGCAAAAGGCCAAGATAAAACATTTGATGTAGGATACTGCGAAACAGCAGATCGGTATTTCGCTGGAGTAGCCTCTATGGGGTTTGATGCAGAAGTAGCAGATCGTACAAATAAAGGATCAAAAAGGTTTAGTGGAACAAGAAATTACCAACTGGCTCTTTTAAAGACTCTGCTGAAATTCAAGCCTTATGATCTGCTAATTCGAATAGATGAAGAACAGACAGTCGAGGGTCAAAGAATGTTGCTTGCTATAGGTAATGGAAAAAGATACGGAGGAGGGATGCATATTTGTCCTGAAGCAGAAGTAATAGATGGTAAATTTGCTATAACCACACTGAAGAAAATTAGTCGAATCACCCTCTTGAGAGTCTTTCCTAAAGTCTATGATGGTAATCATCTCACTCATAGAAGTGTTGAGACTTTTGAAGGATCTTCGATACATGTGGATTCCCCAAAAAAGAAATGTCTATATCAGGTTGACGGTGAAATCATGGGAAATTTACCTGAAACCTTTATAACGAAACCAAAAGTACTCACGGTCAGAGTCCCCGACCCATATCAATCTTACACAGAAATTTGGCAAAAAAGGTTAGATCAAGAAAAGAAGCCGAAATAAACCATTTTTCCATAGTTATGAAAAGACATTAAAGTTTATCATCGGGAAAAAATTGTAAAAATATAAATTAGAGAAGACATTTTATTATCTTCTTTCGTTGGAGATTGAAAATGAAGATTAAAAAAATATATGCAAGAGAAGTGTTTGACTCTCGTGGAAATCCCACAGTAGAAGTGGAGTGTACACTTGATGATGGCACACTTACTCGGGCTATGGTGCCATCAGGCGCTAGTACTGGTATACATGAAGCTTTGGAATTACGAGATGGGGGTACTCGGCTAATGGGGAAATCAGTGTCCCAAGCAGTGGAGAATGTGGGCAGAATCGGTCCAAAATTAGTTGGTATAGATCCAAAAAACCAAACAGAGATCGATAACTTACTACTGGAACTGGATGGTACCGAGAATAAGTCAAAACTCGGAGCAAATGCCATTCTAGGTATTTCCATGGCTGTTTGCAAAGCTGGAGCGTTATCTCAAGGTATCCCGCTTTACGAGCACCTTGGGAATTTGAGAGGTAATGACCAATTCGTGTTACCTGTTCCTAGTTTAAATGTTATTAACGGAGGGGTCCATTCTGGGAGCGAGATAGTTTTTCAGGAGTATATGTTGCTTCCCGTTGGTGCACCTAGTTTCAAAGAAGCGATGGTCTTAGGAGTTGAAGTGTACCATACGTTGAAAAAGCTTCTCAAACAGAAGTACGGTCCCACTGCTGTCAATGTCGGTGATGAAGGTGGATTTGCTCCTCCTTTAAGCTTGGTTGAAGAGCCTTTAAGGCTTATAATGGAAGCAATTGATGAAACTGGTCATACAGGGAAATTTCAGCTAGCTTTGGATCCCGCTGCATCTGAATTCTACGAAAATGGAAAGTATATCGTTGACGGGAATGATTTAGACTCAGAATCATTTATCAGTGTTTATGAGGACTTAATCGAGAAATATCCAATAGTATCTATTGAGGATGCTTTTGCTCAGGATGCTTGGGTCGATTGGGTCAAATTTACAGAGAGAAACGGAGATAAAATACAAATTATGGGAGATGATCTGTTGGTTACCAACGTTAAGCGCATTCAAACCGCGATTGATAAAAAGGCCTGCAATTCCCTCTTGTTGAAAGTGAACCAGATTGGTTCCGTCACTGAAAGCATTAGCGCTGCCAAATTAAGTCAAGATAATGGTTGGACAGTAATGGTCTCTCATAGATCTGGTGAGACTGAAGATCCATTCATAGCTGATTTAGTGGTAGGATTAAAAACAGGTCAGATTAAAACCGGTGCTCCGTGTCGTTCTGAAAGACTAGCAAAATATAACCAGTTAATCCGTATTGAGGAGCAGTTAGGTGATCAAGCAACTTATGCAGGAATAAAATTCCGACAGCTCTAAACAAAAAATACCTATTTTCTGTTTCATATCCCCTTCTCTTTTATTTAAGTGAGGCTCTAGCGGCTAAATAGTAATTTCTCTTTCTTTCCCCTTAGAAAATACAAAATATGTAATTCTGTATTAAATTACATATATATATCTTTGTTTAAAAGAGGCCATTTGACGAAATAAACTAATTTTAGCAAGGAATTCGTCTTAATTTATATATTTAGTTATTAATTCATTGACGTGTGTAATTATGTCAGAAAATAAAAGCGAGAAGTATATTCTTTGGTTCGATGAGCTCAGGATCGAAGATGTGCCACTAGTTGGAGGAAAAAACGCCTCCTTGGGCGAAATGTACCATAGCCTCAAAGAAAAGGGAGTTTTAGTCCCTAATGGGTTTGCTATTACCGCTGCTGCCTATCGTCATCTCCTTAAAGATGCTGGAATTGAAGATACAGTTAAGGAAGCATTAGATGGATTAGATACTCATGATATTCGCAATCTTCAGGAGAGAGGACGGAAGGTAAGAGAAATAATTCGATATGCTAAACTTCCTGATGATTTGGATAAAGAAATTCGAGAAGCATATAGTAAACTCTGTGAAGAAATAGGATCATTTGATGCTGATGTTGCAGTTCGTTCTTCAGCTACAGCTGAAGATCTTCCTGATGCTTCTTTCGCAGGCCAACAAGAGACTTATCTCAACATTCGAGGGGAAGAATCGCTGTTATATGCTTGTCGTTCATGCTTTGCTAGTCTATTTACTAATCGAGCTATAAGCTATAGAGAAGACAAAGGTTTTGGTCATTTTGATGTCTACCTTTCAATAGGGGTCCAAGTCATGGTTCGTTCTGATGCAGCATCTTCTGGAGTCATCTTCTCAATCGATACTGAATCTGGTTTCAAAGATGCTGTATATATTACTGGTGCTTTTGGTCTTGGTGAAAATGTGGTTCAAGGAGCTGTGAATCCTGATGAGTTTTATGTTTTTAAGCCAACATTGAAGGATGGAAAACGGCCCATCATTGGAAAGCGTCTTGGAACTAAAGAAGAAATGATGGTTTACACCTCAGATCAGCGTCGTCCCACCAAAAATGTTGATACACCAGAATCTATGCGAAAATCATTCTGTGTCACTGATGATGAAGTAATCGAACTCGCTAAGTGGGCCGCAATAATTGAGGATCATTATGGAAAACCTATGGACATTGAATGGGCTAAGAACGGAGATGGAGATTATGAAGGAGACGGGAAGCTCTATATAGTTCAAGCTCGGCCTGAAACCGTCCATTCGCAGAAATCAACCAATGTCATTGAAACATACGTTCTGACTGAAAGAGGGAAAGAACTAGCAAAAGGTCAAGCAGTTGGATCTAAAATAGGACAAGGTAAAGTTAATGTCATAGAAAAATCTTCTCGAATTCATGAATTCAAGAAGGGAGAAGTTTTAGTTACCGATATGACGGATCCTGACTGGGAGCCAATCATGAAGATAGCCTCTGCAATTATTACAAATCGTGGTGGACGTACATGCCATGCAGCTATTGTTTCCCGAGAACTCGGTATTCCAGCAGTTATTGGTACAGAGAATGCAACAAAAGTACTGAAAGACGGTATGGATGTCACAGCTTCTTGTGCAGAAGGTCAGGAAGGTATTATCTATGAAGGTATCCTTCCATTTAATGTTGAAAGAATCTTTTTGGATCAAATGCCAAAAACTCGGACAAAAATTATGATGAATGTGGGTATCCCTGAAAAAGCGTTCGATCAAGGACAAATACCCAATGATGGAGTCGGATTAGCACGGGAAGAATTCATCATAAACTCATATATTGGTATTCATCCTCTTGCATTACACCACTACGAGGAGCTTAAAGATAAAGCTGATACTGATGGGGAAATCCGTGAAATTATTAGAAAAATTGACGCGAAAACAGCTGCTTATCAAGATAAAGAGGAATTCTTTATTGAAAACTTAGCCATGGGAATTGGACGTATTGCTGCTGGTTTCTATCCCAACGATGTTGTTGTGCGATTATCAGACTTCAAGACGAATGAGTATGCCAATTTAATCGGGGGTTCACTTTATGAACCTGATGAATCCAACCCCATGATTGGTTGGCGTGGTGCTTCCCGCTATTACGATCCAAGCTTCAAACCAGCCTTTATTATGGAATGTAAAGCTATTAAACGCGTTCGCGATGAAATGGGCTTAACTAATGTTATTACCATGATTCCTTTTTGTCGTACAGTAGAAGAAGGTAAAAAGGTTATTGCTGCAATGGCCGATGCAGGGCTTAAACAAGGTGAGAATGGGCTAGAAGTTTACGTCATGGCTGAGATCCCATCAAATGTAATTGAAGCTGATGGATTTGCGGAAATTTTTGATGGATTTTCAATTGGGAGTAATGATCTTACTCAACTTGCTCTTGGACTTGATCGTGACTCAGAATTAGTCGCACATATCTATGATGAACGAGATACGTCAGTAAAGCGACTTGTGAAGTCTGTCATTGATACAGCTAAACAGAAAGGTAGAAAAATAGGTATTTGTGGGCAAGCACCAAGTGATTTTCCTGAGTTTGCGACCTTTCTAGTCGAATGTGGGATTGATTCCATGAGTTTAAATCCTGATACAGTCGTAAAAACAAAACTAGATATTGCAAAAAAGGAACAGGAATTAGGCATTAACCCCTAATCCCCTGTTAATCTTTATTTTTCTCTAAGTACTATTCTAAAGACCACATTTCTTTAAGACTTTTCATGAATTTCCGTTTCATATCTTGTTAAAAGGACTAGCCTTAAACATTCACGGCAAGCATACCCTAAACACTGCGTTTCTGAAATTATCATTTGTTCTTCGTGTCCATTCGATTTAGTAATAGCTTTGGCAGGACATATTCGGATTAGTTTTTCTACAAAGCTTTTAGATTGCACATTAAGATTAATCTGACGATTAATGTCCCCAACATCTTTTTTACGGGAGAAAGTTTTAGTAAAGTTCCAAGATTCTTCATGAGAAAATAAACGACTTAAGTAGTCAATATCTAATGCTAGTAAGATTAAGAGAACAAAAATAATTAGAATAAAAGATAGAAATAGAAGTTGAATTGGTATCATTACTAATCACTCCAAATTAATTGGGATTTCGGGGTCAAAAAATAATAAAATAACTGATTGTAGAGAGATTGGACACGTAGAAAGGCTTTTTATGATCCCAGTTATGTTAGTCATTTGAGGAGGAATGGAGTTGAAATACGTGACTTGATCATCGAAAAAATTTACTGTTAAATGACTTTCACCAAGAGTAGTTGAAAAAGAAGTTGTTGCTTCACCATTCAAAGATTTAGGAGTATCGAAGGATTTAACGGAATATTCTTTTAGTAATTGTGAGATTCGATTTAGGGTTAGAATTAGTTCTGTGTAACCTACTCGTAACACGTTTAATAGGTTATTTTCAGAGGCATAAGTATATTTTAGAAAGTTCTGTGCAGATTGTCTTGTAGGAGAAGAGGAAGGTGTGACTAAAGGTGGGATTGTTCCCGAGGCTCGGGCTATAGGACCAGTAATTCCTGTCATTTTCACCATATCTAATGAAAGGGTTTCCACTCCTTTAAGGGTATTAGACATTTTTGGTTCTCCTTCAATGAACTTTGCTATTTTCCAAGCGTTTTTTTGTTGAATTTTTATAACCTTTTGGATTTCTAGAACCTGTGTGTGAGATATTGGATGGGATATGGCCCCTGGACGGATTAAATCCCAAGGGAATTGCAGGTCCCAAAGGAACTCGAAAAAATACCAAAATGAAGAATAGCTTTCAAGAGCTAACCTCGAGGCTTTAAAATCATTTAAAAAACGGAATACCCAATAGAACAGATAGAAATAAATGGTGGCTCGTTCTATATTTATTAATAATCCTCTATATTGCCTGATGTCATCTGAAACAATTATACCTGCAATTAATTCAATAGTTTCAGACAGGTGAACTTGGTATGAAATAGCATTCAAGCTATTTTGCCTTTCAAGAAGGAAAAACAATCTAGAAAGAGGGATATCTTTCATTAATCTTTGCTTCTCTCGTTTAATCTGCATATAGTTATTTAAATCGCTGGGAGTCATTGTGGATAAAAGATCTGAGAATATTTCAGTAGTAACATGGACGGATGACGGTTTTTCTGTAGTTTTTGTGTCAATATTATCCATTTTATCCACACTGAGCTACCTTTATTTCTCGAAATAAATAATAACTGTATTCTTCAAGTCGATAATCACTCGTCAAGGACATTCCACGGAGGCGTACAGTGTGGGGTTTCGCCCTGAAAAAATGAATATCGCTAAAATCACCGTTAAAAAGGAATTAGGAAGACAGTTCCTTAATCAGGTATGTAATAAGTACGATTTAGAAATTATCGACTTGGTAAAGGTTGCCCAGTCAGAACCATTGGCACTTACGGATGTAGAGACACGAACAATTGATTTACATGCTGAATTCCTGCAAATGGTCGAACTTCTAGATGGGATAGGTTCAAAATCCAAAGGAAATATGAATCTTGAAAACCTTTCATTAACGGAGCTCAACGAAAAAGCACAATCTTTGTTAGAAACAACCCAACCATTGATAAAGGAATTGGAGGCGATAAAGGATCTTGGGGAGGAAATCTCTTACTATGATGATATTGTCAGTTCATTAGAAGAAATTAAAGATATAGAAATCCAGAATATTCAGGATTTAGGTGAGGGAAGCCACTTTTATGCTGCACTTGGTTTCTTAAAGGGGATTCATCTATATCGTCTTGAAATGGCACTTGATCAACTCACTGGGGGGGATTTTGTTTTCATTCCTGTTCCATCGAAAAAAACAAAGGTCATTTGTCTTGTAGGAGCAATGAAGTCTTATCAGGCAGCCCTTAATCGATTATTAAGTGGGCTAGGATTTGAAGAGGTTACATTTCCAAAAGAAATCCAAGGTACCCCCCTAGAAGCTATCGAACAAGCAAAAATAGAATTGAAAAAACGTAAGCAAGAAATTAAGACACTTCAACAGAAGATAAAAGAATTAATGGACGAACATGAGCTATCTATTCGTGCGATGGAAGAGCAATTATCATTAGAAGAAAATAGATTGAAACTTTTACAACGAACACAGTTACGAAAGCAGAATCATATTATTTGGGCATGGCTTTCTGGAAAAAAACCTAAAAAATTTCTCAAGGCGGTTAAGAAATTCGATTCTTCAATAACTGTAGAGATAATTGAACCAAAGCTTGAAAGTAGCGAATTTCCCACCAAAGTACGTAATAATATCTATTCACGTTCCTTTGAGGGTCTTGTTTATGGCTTTGGTATCCCTGGATATAAAGAATGGGATCCCACTAAATTCCTGAGTATTTTAATTCCTATCTTTTTTGGTATCATGTTTGGAGATGTTATAGATGGACTCGTGGTCTTTCTTCTAGGATTATATGGTTTATCTTTAAGTCCTAAAAAATACTCTAAGAATTCCATGCTTGCTGAACTCCAAACGTATTTCGACAAAGGAGGTCCAGTCCTAGTAACAATTGGTTCTACAGCAATGATATTTGGGTTTCTATTCGGAAGTTATCGTGGGCTTGGGGGACATCATGCCTTAGAAGTTGGCCTGCCTATTCTGTGGTTCTCACCAGAAATCGAGGGAGGTCAATTTGCTTTATTAGAACTTGCTATATTTATTGGAGCTATAGTCATTGGATCTGCGTTAGTTATACAATTCCTAGGAGCATGGGGTCATAATAAAAACGAAGCAATCTTCCTTCCAGGTATGTTTTTCCTTTTTTATGTGGGTTTGATATTTCTATTATTCACATTCGGGCCAAATCCAATTCTCTGGGTAGATCCTATAGAGGGAAAATTTGGAAAATTTGACCTTAAAGCCTTACAAACTATTGCTCAAAGTCAAGAGGAAGTCATGCACCACCACCATATCGATTTTACTAGTCCAGTGGGAGCAATATTAGAAGGCTTAAACGCTGCAGAGTGGGGAATCCCAGTATTTCCAATTCCTGGACTTAATATTAGTTACCCACTTACATTACTAATATTTCCTCTTATTTTATCTTCTATTTATCACTTCCGACATGGTATGGACGGAATTGGTGAATTACTTGACTATCTTATCACAATGATTTCAAATACAATTTCATTCGCACGGTTATTTGCGTATACAATGGTACACGGCCTCCTTTCTCTAGTTTTCATCGAATTGTTCTCTGGTAACGCCCACAATCTTTTTGAATTTCTACCAGGTATGATTCTTGGTGGATTTATCGTCATCCCATTAGAGTTACTAGTTTCATTCCTTCAATCTCTACGTCTTTGTTGGGTTGAGTTCTTTTCCAAAATACATTTTCAAGGTTCAGGATACTTATTTCAACCTTTTAAAGAAAACAGATCATTTACTACTTCTGGAAAATAAGAAAATGCCACCTATTGGTGTATGTAAAAATTGAGTTTGTAAAAATGAAATTTGGGCAAGTGTCTGAAGCGAAGGCTTATTCATTTGTAAATGCTCGTATCAAAGCTCGTAAAGGACAATTATTTAGTGCTGCAGATTATGAACAACTACTTTCAATTTCATTACGTGAAGGTTTAACCTATCTTCGAGACAAACCACGATACCTAGAGGCTTTTACTAATTTGGCTTTTAAATCTACAGATTTTCCCATGAAACTAGAACGACTCCTCCATGAGAATGTTTATAATGAAATAATCACCTTGGTTAATGATACACCCAAGAAAGCTCGTATGCTAATAGAGTTTTATTTCAAAAAATATTATATCGATGCGCTTAAACAGATAATACGTTTGACACATTCAAAGGACCTCGAATCAGTATCGTTAGAAGACTTTTTTATTCCAACTATTGAAGAAAAAACAGAATTATCCATTATCTTGCATAGTGAGAGTATTACAGATTTAATCAACAAGCTTCAAACTCCCTGGGTAGCAGAAGCTTTAAAATCGGTTATACATGAATACGAGAAACAAGAAAATGTTTTAGTATTAGAAAATGCATTAGACCATTCTTATTACAAACATTTATGGTATAATATAATACCATCACAAAATAAAAGAGATCGAAAGGTCACACAGAAGATTATAGGAACCAAGATCGATTTAATTAATATTAATATAATCTTACGAGCTAAATTACTTAATTTCCCTCCTGATGAAATTTTACTTCAATTAATCCCGATTCATTATCGACTAAATGGTGTTTTAACTCAAGCCGTAAAGGCTTTATCATTCTCCGAAGCTAATGAAAGGTTACAAACTACTATTTATTCTGATTTAGTCGGAGCAATTAGTCGAGACTATAGAGAAAAAGAAAATGTTATAGTCAAGATTGAGCAACTACAACAAGAATGGTTTATCCAAACATTATTTGCAATTTTGGCTGGATACCCATTTCATATCGGCACCTTTTTGGCTTATATTGTATTTCGTTTGCAGGAAACAGAGAACTTACGAATAATCTTTGAAACGAAATGGAAAGGAATCGATACAAAATTTGCTCGAGAACAACTAATCTACTTCAAGTAATCTTATTTGATCACTTAGAAAGAATATAATGAAAGAATTTAATCGTTGGTGAAACTGAAATGAACACACAGCAGAAGAAACAAATCATTAAACTTCAACTCGGAATAGGCCTGATCGCACTAGCCATTCTAAGTCTGGTAATGGTAGTAACCACTGTTACAGCTAGTCCTGAATCAACTCAAGGTACAGCTCAGGAGATGGATAAAGGACAAGCGATTTTTGGATTAGCTATTGGAGCAGGGATAGCCATGGGGCTTGCAGGAGTAGGTGCTGCACTTGCACTGGGAACAGCAAGCTCTGCTGCTATTGGTGCAATCGCTGAACGTCCAGAAGTATTTGGTCGGACTATTATCTTCATTGCTTTCATTGAAGGTATTGGTGTCTTTGGTTTTGTTATTGCTTTTATGCTCTACTTAGCCATCGGACAAATCATTGGTTGAGTCTTTCCTCATCCTTCTTTTCCTCTTCCTCTGCGATTAACTTCGCTAAACCTGAGTATGAGGATTTAGAGGAAATATGTGGGGTTTGCTGTCTATTCACAGCATAATAAAGCTCAATAATTGCAATAATAAAGAATAGGATAGGCGTTCCAATAATAATCAATTCTCGTAGTGGGGCTTCCTGATTTACTGATAAGAGATAACCAACGATTACTCCTGCAATGACCATCACTGGAAGATTAAATCCTGCTGCAGCAATGGTTGCTGAAGAATATAAAGTCCTTCTTTTCTTTCTAGAAGACATTTATCATTATTCCAGAGTTAAGATATTTTTCGGATACAGTTCTTGCCAAGTACTGATTTTGCCTCCATAGCAACCGGCTGACATTTTGAACGGAAAAGACACCAAACGGATTGGTTCCAATCATATTCAGGGAGAGTTTCAAAATGGCCCATACCTTTTGCAATTATTAGGTCGCTTTTTATTATGATTTCTTGAAACTCGTCCGAAATTTCGTCAATTAGTAATCCTACAGAATTGGTGCCTATAGAAATTATTTTTGGTAAGTTATCAGTTCTTAATTTCACCCAAAGCTCTTGTAAATCAACTACAGTAGCATCGTTGAGAATAGGCTTACTCTTCCCTGCAACAATTATTTTTTTATCTTGCTGTATGAGAAGATCTATTACGAGAGCATCAAATACGACTTCTCCAACATTATCCGTCAAGTAGAGAATAGAGTTTGCTTCTGTTATTTCAGAAATTAAACTAGGAAGGAGTTCAATTGAAAGGTTATCCCACTGCTTTTCCGCAGAATCAATGATTATTTCAAGATCTCTTATATTAAACTCATTTTTTTGACTCAAAAGATCATATTCAATGATATTAGCGGAAGTAGCTGTTGCTAAAGCTAGCTTTAACTGTTCTTCTGGATTCATTCGTTTTATCTTCTTTTGAACCATATTCCACAAAATACTTGTTTGAGATTTCAGATTTACTTTTTCCTGTTCGTAAGTATCGTTTATTTGAAAGAATTTTTGAAGAAATCTATCCCTCTTTGTACCGATATAGCTGGGACAAAGTCGAAGAGGATGAGAAATTTCGTTTGAAGCATTAAAACCTACATGGTCAGCAATAATTTGAATAACTCCTGTTAGAGCATTGTAACGAATTTCCTCATTCACAGTTAACCTTTCAATTTGTTTTTTAGCACGAAAAAATAAACAATAAAGGCATTCCGACTTTATTTTCAACAATATACCAACAAAAACGTTTTGTTTATCAAAAAGGGTACTTTTTCCTTTTTACTTGAGTAATTATGGTGAAATAGAGCTTACTGCGAGTATTGAATCGACAATTTGCTTATATCCTGTGCATCTGCAAATAATTCCGTTCAATAAATGTTCAACCTCCTCTCGCTCAAGTGATTTGCCTTGAATTAGGAGGTAATGACCCATTAGCAGAAAAGCTGATGTACAAAAACCGCATTGTACAGCACCATTCTGAATGAATGATTCTTGTAGCTTTGAAAGTTTTCCTAACAATATTAGCCCTTCTACAGTAGTTACTTCTTTCTGATCTGCTTCGTGAGCTAGTACAAGGCAAGACTTGATTGGTACACCGTCAAGCAAAATTGTGCATAATCCACAATCACCTTGCCAACAGGCTGCTTTAATAGACTTGATGTGCAGGTGATTACGGAGTACATCAAGAAGAGTCTCATTGGGTTTTACTAGGATTTCATGGGATTGACCATTCACAATAATGGATATTTGTCTTTTCATGCTATTATCTCCTTGAGGATCAATCTAGCTAATATTTCAGCTATATGTATTCTGTAAGCTTTACTGGAACGTACATCTGTTATTGGTTTGATTTTTGATAGGACTTCACTCCAAATAGATTGAAATAGATTCTCAGAAATTTTCTTCGTGGTGATAAAAGTCGAAATATCAAGGAAAATAGGTGTAGGAGCAACAGCTGTGAAAGCTAGGTAGGTATGTTGATGATTATGAGCACCTGTGACTCCAACTAAAGCTAAATCTTCCGCACCTCGCTTCATCTTCAAAAAACCTGATGTAATAGCTGTGGAAGATTTTGAGAGAGTAATTGAAACTATGAGCTCATCTGGAGCAAGAGTACTTTTCTTAACTCCTTTGAAGAATTTATCAATCGGAATTAGTCTACTCCCTCTAGATTGAGACCGAACTTCAACAATTGTTTGATGTACATATAAGGGGCCTGCAGTATCAGCTGCTGGAGAAGCAGTTGCAATATTCCCTGCTATTGTTGCCCTATTTCGTAATATTTCATCACACATGTCATTAAGGGCTTGATACAGTGCAGTATAATGTGTGTCTAATTGTGGAAGCTTCAAAACTTCAGAGATAGGTACTGCTGCACCAATATGCAATCCATTTGCAGTAAATTCAAGTTTTTTTAGCTCTGAAATGTTTTTTATATCAATAATAACACTTGGTCGAATCAGGCGATGTCTAAGGTCTACAAGTAAATCCGTGCCTCCAGCAAGAATTTTACAGCTGGCTTGGTGGGTATGAAGAAGCTCTAGTGCTTCTTCAATAGAATTAGGAACATCGATCTTGAATTTTGGAAGACTTACGTGTGAGATAGTTTCAGTCATCATTAATCCTCCAAAATTTTCTTTTTTAATGACATTAAGAGTTTCGGCCGTTGTTGTTGAATTTCAGACCAAATTTTTTGAGGTGTGAGAGGCAAATCATTAATTTGCACATCAATCGCGTTAAAAATTGCATTACCTATTGCAGCAGGCACACCTAGCATTGTTAACTCACCGATACCTCTTGCGCCATACGGGCCATCTTCTTGAGGATTTTCTATTAGATAGGAGACAAATTCTTCTGGAATATCCCCTGATCGTGCAATAACATAATCTACCAGATTTGGATTCAGGAGTTTCCCCTCCTCATCGTATTGGAGTTGTTCATTCATTGCAATAGATAGAGCCATAACACCTCCCCCAATTATCTGACTTTCACATAATCCAGGATTAATAGCTTTCCCAATATCAAAGGCCGAAACCAAGCGTCTGATGACAATTTCTCCTGTTAAAGCATTTATCTCGATTTCAACTCCTTGAGCTCCAAATGTATTAAAGATTGCGGGTTTTCCTGCACCTGTTTCTGGGTCTAACATTGTCATCTTCGCAATATATTTTCCTCTACCAATAATTGGACCTCCAATTGATTCACCGGAAGGGTACATATATCCCATAGCAACTTCAGCAAGACTCAAATGCTTCCATTTTTCCCCTTTTGAATAAATCAATTCATTTTCAAGGATTAGATCTTTTGGAGGAACGCGTAAAACTTGACTAACAATACCAAAAATCTGCGATTTTGCATCTTTACAAGCTTCTCTAACTGCATTTCCATCCATAAATAAAGAGCGAGATCCCACAGTTTGCCATGTGTAAGCATCTCGATCTGTATCACGATCCCCCTTAATTTTGACTTTTTCAATCGGAAGTCCAAGCTCTTCAGCAGCTATTTGGGCAAGACTTGTAATAGTCCCTTGACCCATCTCTGACGTTCCAACAGAGACTATAATCCCTCCATCCTCATTAAATTTGACATAAGCAGATGCCGCACTGTTAGGAGGTTGAGCAGGCCCCTTCATAAAGCCTGCAATTCCGATTCCACGGAAAGACCACGGTTTTTCGACTGGAGAGGCCTTAAATTTTTCTTTCAAATCCGTCCATACTTTATCAAGACACTGATCCAGACTTCCTGCATCCTTTCGAAGACGATTTTGGTTAGCAGTTATAGATTTCCCTGGTTTTAACGTGTTGATTTTCCGAAATTCAACTGGATCCATCCCTAGTGCATTAGCAATGCCATCACGTTGTCTTTCGATCGCCCAATGCAGCTCCATATGACCAAAGCCCCGAAACGCGGTAGCATAAGGTTTATTCGTATAAACAGTATAAGAATCGGATTTAATATTCGCAATATCATAGGGGCCTATTGAAACATAACCCCCTGCACGGCCCACATTAACCGCGTAATCTGCACACGCTCCTGAATCCCATATGTACTCAAGTTCTTCAGCAACAATTCTACCATTTGATTTTGCACCCGTCTTTACATGGGCAACCATCCCTACTCTAATAGGAGCACTGCGAAAATTCTCTTCTCGAGTCAATCGAAGTTTTACTGGTCGATTACCTGCTTTTCGTGAAAGTAAAACCACTAAAGGTTCGAAGTTTAAACCTGCTTTGCCCCCGAAGCCTCCTCCGATGAAAGGAGCGTGGACGGTGATGTTTGATATAGGTACAGCAAAAGTAACACCAAGCAAATATCTTACTGTGAAAGGTGATTGTGCAGATGACCATACTTCGATTGTACCATCTGTTCGATAATGACCAATTGAAACAAGTGGTTCTAGGTATGCATGAGCTACTTGGGGCATAGTATAAGTGTTTTCTATTACTAAATCAGCCTGAGAAAATCCTTTCCTAATATTACCCTTACGTAATTTGAAAAGGTTAGCAATGTTAGTACCAGGAACAGGAGTAAAGGCGGGTGAATGCTCATATTTAGCCATTTCTTCATGTACTAGGATGTCATTCGACTCTTTGGCATCCTTTGGATCTATAACAGCTGGAAATGGTTCATATTCGATCTTGATTACCTCCAGTGCTTGCTCAGCGATCTCCTCTGTCTGAGCTGCCACAGCCACTACTGGCTGACCTATCCATACAACCTTCTCTACCGCTAGAATATCTCGATCGCCAGCATATAATCCTATTTTAACAGGCCAATCTCTTCCAGTTGCTACTGCCTCAACCCCAACCATTGCTTCCGCTCTAGAAGTATTAATTGAAACAATTCGGGCATGAGCATGTGGAGAGGTTAAGAATTTACAGTAAAGCATGTTTGGAATATTGTCTATATCAAAAGCATAAACAGCAGCACCAGATACCTTTTCAAAAGCATCTTTACGTGAAACTGATTGTCCAACGTACTTTGTCATGAGTCAGATCTTCTTTCTTGTATATAACCTCCACCTACAATTGGAAGAAATCCCAATTGATCAATAATGACAAGGTCTTGGGCACTAAGACTCTTATCTAGGCCCCATTCTGATCTGTCAACGACATGTCCATTGACTAAGAGAATAGTACCACGTTTCAGATTGTTTCCTCTCAGTAATAAAGGTTCTAATTGGGGATCCTTTTTGATCAAGATTTTTAAGACTTCACGGAGCGTTGGTTCTCTCTCTATAAATTTTAATTCGATATCAGAACCGAGATTTGCACCTAATTGTCCAAATAGTTGAATTCGTAGCTTCGTCATATACACTAATGATATTTGTTAAGGGGATTGAAAAAGATTCTTCCAGTTAAGCGAATCTATTCCTTTTGCATTTTTTGGAGTTCTGAGATTAGAATTTCATTTGTTTTTTCAAGGTTAGTTAGTTTCATGAATACCTCTTTCCAGATAGGAGAAATTTCCAAAGTTAATGCCTGTTCAGCTTTGTAAGTACCTTTCTTAAAATCTAACCATCCGAGGAAGATAGCTAACGGAAAATACATACTACCAAAGATAATAAAAAAAAATGAGTACGATTTTAGAATCTCAGGAATAAAAAAGAGGTTTTTGAATAACAAATTATAAAAGATCAGGGTAAAATTTAATAGAGAAAAAGCAAGAGCAAACCAGGCATTGTGACCTCGCAAAAAGTATTGTTTCAATCGGGCCGACTTATCAATCAGTTTTCTTAGCTTTTTTTTTGTTTCTTTCACTATTTTTCACATCCTTTGGTTTAGATTACAAATTTCTAATTTTTTTTTATTATGAATATGTTTAAGAATTATTCTTTCATAGACAAGAATTTTCCTTTACTTCTTAATCTGCCAAACTATGAGTTACCTGTTTATTAATAACGTAACTGAATATCAAGAAATTTAAATACTTGAAAAATATCCAAACTTGTTGATGGTACACCGAGAAGTAAAAAAAGAACTGATGAAATTTGTGCGACGGGAGGTGAGAGAGAAGGGCGCCGATTGGGGAGAGTTACGCCGCATAAAGAGACATGTTGTTGTCAAAAAAGGACTACCAAGTGTACCGAGCTTGGTTATCAATTCAGATGCAGGTCTTTCTTATATGGCAACAATTCATTCGAAAAAGGAGATACGACTTTATCTTTTTGATTCAGGAGGAAATATGCTCCATGGACTTTCTTATTTTTCCTCTTTTGAGGAGGTTTCAAAAGATCTTCATTCAAAATCAAAGAAAATAGCTCGTTATCCTCCTCTTGAAAAGAAACTAACTCGTGCTCAACAAAATTATCAGCTAGATAGACAATTCCAACGAATTTGGGTTCGATTAGCAAAAATATTAAGAGTATCTAAAAGTCAACGTCGTCAACGCCCATTGATAAAAGGGATAGTTAAAGAGGCTGATGGAATATTCGGTACGAACTTCACAAACGACTTCATTCATATTCCATATCAAAGCTCAAGTTTAGGAGTGATTTTTTATTATTACTCCCTTTACTTCTTTCTCCCTTCTTCAATTCAACAAAATAACGATCTAGCAGAGGCTCTAGCTGTTCGATTGCTCAGTTCTTTCAAAAAGCTGAAATACGACTCTGTATTAGAAAATCGGCCTTCAAAGAAGATAATTCAAAAATTAAGTTCGTGGGATTCAATAGACCCTCCTGAAATTTTAAATCTCTTGAATAAAGTTACAATATACTATGATTTTCCATGGGAGACACAGGATTTTATCATGTTGATGAATCTACCATCAGAACTTCTTAAAATCCCCTCACGACAAAATTTACCTAATTTATTTCATCAATTATTTTCTAATAGTCAGAATATGGATTTTCTTATTTTATCATGTTTCCTTGGCATACCTTTTAAATTTAATTGCCACATTTCTTCAGAAATCTCTAATCAAACCTTAATTTTAATTTATGATCTATTAAAAAATTGGCAATTCTCTAAAGTCTTTCCTTTGCTGAAACAAAAAGGGATGGAATTCTCCACAGGGCAGATGAGAGCAATTGAGGAAGCGCTTCATTTTCAGTATACAAAAATCTTAAAGATAAATCTCGATAAAAAGGGGATCTTTGAGATTAAGAATAAATCTGATATCCCAATTATACTATCATCCGCTGTACAGATACTACCAGATGGAACTGAAACCGATATCACTTTTGAACCAGTTACCCTTAATGCTATCTCGACAATTTCCCTTGATGTGAATTCTTTTAATATTACAGACCGATCCCCCTTACGCATCCAATATTCACTTATGAATTCCTTTGAGGATATATCCCATCCAATTTTTGTTGGAACTCTTGTGATTTAGGTCAGATATTCATCCTAATGAATAAAATAGATCATAATAAATTTACTAAGCGGATTTTGTATTTTTGAGATCTTTTCATTCTTAATATCAGATCTATAATTCAAAATACGATTAATTCCTGCATTAATGGGAATGAAATTGTTAGAAGAGGAACAGATTTCTCCACTTGTTAATATATTTGATTTGTTACCTGATCCAGCATTTTTATTTAAACAAATGTATGACAATAAAGTGATTCTAGAAAGATTCAATTTATCTGGACAAAAAGTTTTAGGAGAATATTTAGAAGAGTACTTGGGGAAAGAACCCAATAAAATATCTGATCTTCCACTAAATATAAAATCACACATTAAAAATGTACTAGAAACAGGAGATACTGTCAGAAACAATAGCTTTCCACCGAGAACCAATATCTGAAATAGTGTTGTGTGATCGGGAAAAAACTTCCCAAATCTTTCTTAATCTATTTAAAAACGCAGTTATCCATGGACAACCAAACCAACTCGATTTCTGAAGAACTGAAGAAAAAAGAAATTAAAATTAGTATCACTAATGATGGAAAGCTAATTACCCTGAAAATACGAGAAAGGCTTTTTCAAAAGGGGTTTACAACTAGTCAAAATGGTAAAGGTTATGGGCTGTATATTGTAAGAAAAAAATATGTGAAGCACATTCCTGGACAATAGAATTGGAATCCTCCCCTAATAAAACTACTTTTAATCTTTGTATACCACAATTATCAGAGTTTACCTAATAATCATTCATTACGCGAATCGATTTTCCCATTCCTGTCTTAGTACGATTTTTGTAACATCTGTTAAATGATCTGTCGCTAGGACTCCTTGTAAGTGGTCTGTTTCATGTTGAATCAACTCTGACATATCGTCTTCAAATTTTTGTGTGTGAATTTCCCCTTTCTCATCTTGGTACTTTATTTTTAGATTCTTGTGACGTAAGATTTCCACGAAAAAAGCAACGTCGAAACTAAAACAGCTATCCCAAACCAAAAATTGTTCCTCACTTCTTGAAGTGATTTCTGGATTTACCATTATAAAAGGATTCTCAGGAAGGCCATAATAAATAACCTGCTTCAGGTGACCTATTTGCGGAGCAGCTAGCGCTCTACCAATTTTCTTAACCTTCTGAAGATATGTTAGCGTATCCTTTAAATCTTGTATCATTTCCTGGAGATTTTCTCCAAAATCAAACACTTTAGAAGACTTTTCTCGGAGTTTAGGGTTTCCAATCATCAGTACTTCTTTTATCGCCAAATAAATCACCAAAGATTTTTGCAGTTGTGTTTTTTAGACTTAAATTCAATTTCTTTTTAAATCTAAGAGTTTCTTTAGTTTATCTAGTTTTACGTCTCTTATGTAAAGTGGATCCTTGTTTTCTCTATAAGCTGGTAAATTTTCTTCAAAAGTATGCTTTGAGGTAGTATAGAATATTCCTAGAGGGATTTTTTCCTTTTCTAAAGATCGCTTAAAGGCTTCTCCTTTATTATTGGGGTCATATGAATCTTCTAAGTAGTAAGTGTTCTCTTTGAACCATTTCCAGCTGTTAATTTTATTAAAAGACACACACGGTTGTAATATGTCTACAAATGAATACCCTTTATGAGCAAATGCTGCTTTAATAATCTGTTTTGTTTTTTCTTGGTCTCCAACGAAGGTTCTAGCTACAAATGCGGCATCAAGAGCTATAGCTAATGCAACTGGATTAAATGGTTCATTTGTAACACCCTGAACTTGAACAGGCGTAATAAAACCATATTGACTTGTTGGAGACGCTTGTCCTTTAGTAAGACCATAAACCATGTTATCATGTGCGAGATGAAGGATATCTGGATTTCTAAGAATGTTGTGTATGAAATGGTTACCACCTTCTCCAAAAGAACATCCGTCTCCACTTTCGACGATAACTGTGAGATTGGGGTTTGTAGCTTTGATTGCGAGTGCAGCAGCAACCGCTCGTCCGTGAAGGCCATTGAAAAGATTTGTTTTAAGGTAATGAGGAGTTTTCGCTGCTTGTCCAATTCCTGAGACCATTACCAATTCTTCTGGTTTAATATTTAACTCGGTTAGTGCTGTTTTTACTATACGTAGAATTCCAAAGTTTCCACATCCAGGACACCATGCAATGTCAGTATCTTTCGGCATATCAAATATTTCTGTTGTCATTTTAATCATCCTTTCATGTGTGTTTTTCTAAAAATGCTGTTACTTCCTCCACGGAGAAGGGCATTCCATTGTACTTGAGAAATGTCTCATCGATATCAAAATCCAGTTCTAATTTGAGTACCTTGCCAAACTGAGAAGTTGCATTGTTTTCTAAGATGATAGTTCTTTCTGCTTTTCTTAGAATCCCACCAATTTTTTCATTCAAAGGATAAACTTGTTTGAAATAAAGGAAGGCAATATCATCTCTTCCCAAGCTTTCGATAGCTTCCTTGATAACTCCGTATGTAGATCCCCATCCGATCACCAGTGTCTTATAATCCTTACTTCCGATCAATTCTGGTTCAATAATCTCTCTTCTCAGTAAATTAAGTCTTTTAAAGAGTCTTTTTTCGACCATTTTTGGTCTGATAACGTGAACATCTTCTGTAATATGACCATCTTCATCATGCTCATCACTGTCAACATTAACCAGACCATTACCATATCCAGGAATACCTCTCGGGGAAATTCCATCATCAGTAAATCTATAGCGTTTATAGTTATGGGTAGTTTTCACAATCTGTTTCTTGTTCTGTATTTCAGATAAGTCTAGATCAGGAATGGAATAGTGAGAATCAAGGAAAAATTGATCTGTTAGTATGAAAACTGGAACCTGATATTTATCAGCAATGTTGAATGCTTTATGTGTCAGATAAAAGGCGTCTTGTGGATTTCCTGGCGCTAGAATAACCCTAGCAAATTCTCCATGCCCTGCGTTTAAAACCAGCTGGAGATCTTCCTGACCAGTTCTTGTAGGTAATCCTGTTGCAGGTCCTGGACGTTGACCAATGTGAAGAACCATCGGTGTTTCAAGCATACCTGCCAATGACACTCCTTCAGTCATTAACGCAAAACCTCCTCCTGAAGTGGTAATCATTGCCCTTCCACCTGTATACCAAGATGCAATACCTTTATTGATGGCTGCTATTTCATCTTCAGCTTGATCAACAATGATATCGAAATTTTTTGCGTGTCGGGATAAGAATACCAGTACACTTGTACTAGGTGACATTGGATATGAACTAATAAAATTACATCCTCCTGCAACCGCCCCCATTCCTACAGCTTCCGCACCACTGAGAACTATGTCATTTACTACTGATTCATCTTTTTGAAGAGGATTCTTAAACTTACCAGTTGTAACTAGCTCATTTCCAATTGAATATCCTCTCTTATAAGCCTCAGTATTCTCTTTGACAATTTTATCCCCCTTTTTAGTAAACCTTTTCGAGAGGTAACTCTGTGATAATTCTTCTTCTATCTCAAAAAATGCTAAAAATATTCCAACTGCAATAATATTTATATAAATAGCCCCACCTATTTCTTTTGCAATTTCAGAGAAAGGTAGTTTGATTACCTTTTCTTGATTGACACAATATTCTTCAGTGATATTCTTTTCCTCACCCAAGATAGTTGTGGTGTCTGATATCCTATGCTTGAGATGGGGTAGGGCTAAAGAGTGAAGAGGAACTAAAATATCAATGCGATCAATGAATGCGGGATTAATTCTATTCGATGAAACACGTATTAATGTAGAATTTGTGCCTCCTCGAATTCTCGACATAAATTCACTTGTACTATAGCAGTGGTATCCAGCCTGTTTGAGAATACCAGTAATTAAATCTTCTACTGTGGCGATTCCTTGGCCAGCTGCCCCACAAATTACAATTGCAACATCATTCATTCTCCTTACCGTCCAATTTTCTGTAATATTAAGTTTATCTTAAATACGACTCCAATAGCGATTAAGTATTGTTTCTAGGCTTGTTTTTTATTTTTTAATGGTACGTTTATCGAAGCTATTAAGATTTAGGTCAATTTTTAACTTGAAGTAATTATATATTAACCAATCACATCTTTTATTGGTTGGAACCTCAAAAATTTAGGAAGATTCTTAAAACCAGTGGCTTGATTGATTAAATGCTCTTATTTAAATAAAGAATTATGGTGGTTTAAACCGTGGGGACTCATGCAATAATCAGTGTTATGGAGGAAACTTTTGGTGGAATAGATTTACCTGGTACCTGCATCTCTCTTGTAGATTCTGATGGTTTAGTGATCCACAATGAGGGAGAGTGTGATGATCTACCATTACTTGAGAGTCTGAACGCTCACTTAATCACTTCTTTCGAAAATACTTTAACACAGCTCATATCAGTGAATCAAATTCTTGACTCCATTGTACTTAACACTGGTGAAATTGTATATTATGTTGATGATCTAACGGGGGGTACAGGATTATATCTCGTAATCAGGACAATTCCTAGATTAATGAATAAAGTGTTACCTTTTCTAAAAAGCATTACAAAAACAATTGAACTTGCGTTGCAAGCTATGGCTCAAGAATAGTTCTTAAGCCATTTATCAAAAAGAAAGACGAAAATTAGTTATATGTATGAACACTTGCTTCCATCAGGCTTTTTTGTTGTGTTATGTTCCCAGATACGTGTTTTAAAGCAGGCAACGGAGTTTTAGAACTTATCCGGTGTCATCCTGATAAACCAAAAAGTAATTTATTTCCAACAATGAAGAGTGAGATTGTTTTATAGTAAATACTAAATTGATTTCTCTGTTTCAAAGGAAGATTGATCCCATGAACAAGATTCGAGTCGCGATTGCAGGTCTAGGTAACTGTGCTTCAGCTTTGGTTCAAGGTGTTCATTATTATCGTAATGAAAAAGAGGATTCTACAGTCCCTGGATTGATGCATGTGAAGTTTGGCGACTATCATGTGCGTGATTTAGAGTTCGTTGCTGCATTTGAAGTTAATAAGGATAAGATAGGAAAAAAAATTCACGAAGCAATCTGGATTCCCCCTAATTGTACCCCCAAATTCTCTGAGGTTCCTGAAACCGACTGTATCGTATATCCTGGTCCTATCTCTGATGGTGTTCCTCCTCACATGATTAAACCATTTCATTGTTACGATGAAGGTCAATTAAAACCTGTTAACATTACTAAGATACTTCAAGAAACAAAAGCAGATGTTTTAGTTAATTTTCTTCCTGTGGGGAGTGAAAAAGCCACTAGAATTTACGCTGAGGCTTGTTTAGAAGCGGGGGTCGCACTAGCTAATGGAATACCTTCATTTATAGTTTCAGATCCAACTAAAGAATGGCCTAAGAGGTTTGAGGAGAAAGGGATTCCCTGTGCGGGGGATGATATTAAATCTCAACTGGGAGCCACAATATTACATCGTGTGTTAGCTCAGCTAATGCTAGATCGCGGAATCGAAATTGAAAAAACATTCCAGCTCAATGTGGGAGGCAATACAGACTTCGAAAACATGAAATTTGAATCGAGGTTAAAAACTAAACGAATTAGTAAGACCGAGGCTGTAATGAGTTTATTACCTCACGATGTTCCCACAAGAATAGGTCCATCTGATTATGTACCCTTTTTAGGGGATCGAAAAATTTGTTATTTATTACTTGAAGGTAGAAAATTTGGGGATCAACCACTATCGATTGAGGTTAAACTAAGTGTAATTGATAGTCCAAATTCAGCAGGTGTTATGATTGATGTTATACGCGCCCTTAAAACAGCTAAAGACAGAAATATTGCAGGTCCATTAATTTCAATGTCGAGCTACGCGTTTAAACACCCTCCGGAACAGGTTCCAGATTTTGAAGCTCGTGACAGAGTAGAAGCTTTTATCCGTGGGGACGTTGATAGGTAGATATACCTGTGTTATCATGAGGAGATCATTTGTCGCTAAAAGGGATTCTTCACGATATATATGACTTAACACGCTTGCCCCTTGGGATTATGGGAGCAGTGGCAGGATTAACAGCTGGAATGATCGTTGTATTGGTTCATCATCCAGATCCATCAAAGAATACAATATTCCTCGTTTTTGAACTTCTCCCTCAATATTGGGAACTAGCGGTTCTGGGATTAGCAATTCCCTTTCTGATAGTTGGAGCATCAATGGCTATTAATGATTATCATGATTATGAAGCAGACCAGATAAACAACCGGATGGATCGTCCATTAGTTCGTAATCCAGATTTAAGACCAGATTACGTTTTAATATTGTCATTATTGATGATTGCTACTGGCATATTTCTTTCCTTCTTTCTATTCATGGATAATCTTTTAGTAGTCTTTGGAGTGACGATTTTCAGTCTTTTATCGATTTCATATAACATTTGGACGAAAGAGAGAGGCCTTCTGGGCAATATGACTGTTGCTGCTTGTGATATGGCTCCATTTATATTAGCCTTGATTGCCATGGCTGGAAAAGAAGGGGGAACAGATTTTAGTACCGCTATCACAGTTTTAATTATGGCTACTATAACCTTTTTTGGTGTTGTTGGCCGTGAATTGATCAAAGGAATCATGGACATAGAGGGAGATCGTGCTGCTAACTCTCATACTTTTGCTGTAAAATATGGTCCAAAACGAGCTGTGCAATTGGCTTCTCTATTCTTTATGATTGTTATTGTCATTGCCCCTGTTCCATTATTTCTCAAATTCCAAAATAATATTTTTTACGCCGTATTCATGCTTATTGCTATAGTATTACTCTTCTATAGCGTTTTTATCCTATTGCGTGATCAATCTGTTGCTACTGGTAAAAAAGGACGAACTTACACTCGAACAGCACTGTGGTTCGGGGTTTTATCGTTTTTGGTGGCTGCATTAACTATGTCTTGATAAACGGATTGTAACAGGTTTTAAACATGTTTGGTGATCCTCAAAGCTTTTTTAGTACAATTGCGGAAAAAAGTCACTTAAAAGAGGGCGAAAGGGGCGTTGAACGAATTATTGTAGAGATATATAGACGACAGAACCAAAAAACAACCAATAAGGAACTTTCGAGAAATGTTCATATTCCAGTTCCCGTCCTCTCTGCAGTTAGAGGTGAACTGATAAAGATTGGATTTCTAGAGACTAGGAGTGTTTTATCAAGTGCTGCAGTTGAGTGGGTTCAAGAAAAGTTGGGATTGTCTTACTCTTTTGAATTTTTTCAAGATTTTATCTCAGATTCAACTTTTAACGTCTCGGAGAGGTACATAGAATTTTTTAAGCCAGTGATCGAATATCTTAATCTACGTCCTCATCCTGAATATAAGTATGATCAGTCTCTTAGCACTCCTGAAACTGTGATAAAAAGAGCCCTCTTAATGCTGAGAAATGGAGATGTAGAGGGAAAGAAAATAGTCATTTTGGGAGATGATGACGGAGTTTCTTTAGTATTAGGATATCTTCAATGTGCAAAGAAAATATTTGTTGTAGATATTGATTCTCGTGTTCTTGAGTATATCAATTCTTTTACCCAGAAAAATAACCTATCTGATGTTTTGAATACACAATTATGGGATATAAGGACCTCCTTTCCTAAAAAATGGTGGCACTGTTTTAATACCTTTGAGATGGATCCCCCGTATACTGTTGTAGGCTTTAAATTATTCGTGGATCAGGCGCTTACTCTTCTAGATCCCATGAAAGGAGGAAGAGGATATATTTCTTTCGGAGTTAAATCACCTCATGAAACTTGGGCATGTCAACAACATCTATTAGAAGCAGGTTTCTCTATTGAAGAGTTCCATCCTGCTTTTAATCGTTACCACGGAGCTACAATCTTAGGTAATACTTCTAATTTATATGTTACAAGTTCAGTTCCTCAAAAATTGCGCCTTTTTGAAACAAAACATCCTAAGACGGCGATCTATACTTTTGATGAAAAAAAAGTTAAAGATCTCCCCACTGTGGGATATCAAATCATTGCTGAATTTTATGGAGCTAAATCAACCTTTCTGAAAGAACCTGAACCATTGGCTAACTTAATTAAGCAATGTATTGAGAAAAGTCAGCTCCATATGGAAGAGATGTTCATCAAAGAGTATTCCCCATATGGTTTGTCAATAATCGCTATATTAGTGGAGAGTCACGTTCATTTGCATACATGGCCAGAATGGGATTATCTGTCACTTGATATTTTTGTCTGTGAAGCTAGCGAAAAAGCAGAAAAATTATTTCAATACCTATTAAAAGGAATCGATCCATTGGACTATCATAAATTCCAGTTTTTTCGTGGTCAGCCTCCAGTCCTAGACTAACCTCCCTTTGGCGTTGTATATGGATGACACAAAGAACCAGAGTTCTGAAGAATTCAAGTTTCTAAATGAATTAGGTCGAAAATCAATTCATCTATCAGTTTGGGCTATTCCTTTAGCCTATCACTTGATAATGCCAGCTTTGAATTTTTCCTCAGACACTTCTCTTTTTGTAATCCAGATATTTCTACTTGGATTTTTGTGTTTTTTTGTACCACTGGAAGTATATAGAATAAAATTCAATCCAAACACTTGGATCAATCATTTCACACGTGTCACAGAGAAAGAACGACCTGCGAATTACATGTTTACAGCAGCTGTCTGGTTAGTTTTGTTGCTTGGTGTCAACTTTTTTTATGAAATGGAAGTAGTAGAGCTTGTATTAATCGCCACAGTGATGGGTGACTCTGCTGCAGCGTTAGTTGGGAAAGGAATAGGTCGTGTTAGACTCCCCCTGACAAAAGAAAAAACGGTTGAAGGATTTATAGCTGGATTATTTACTAATTATTTGATTGGTTTTTGTTTTCTAATCCTTGTATGGATGAATTTATCCTCATCTTACCAGACATGGTTTATCCTCATCTTACCACTCATTCCTACAATTGTATGGGGTTTACTTGATTTTTTTGAAGATTTACCCTGGTATCTTGCTGATAATCTATTCAATCCCCCGCTTGCTACGATTATTATTGCTTTGCTAGAATTATTTCTCTCACTTTAATGGGATCATAGTATTTGAGTGACACAAGTCACACCCATTATTTTCAAGAAAACACTGCTTGCAATAAGGAGTAGTACACCCAGGATTCCCACACATCACATTAGCTATCTTTCCACAATAATAACATTTCTTTTTTAATCTAAAGAGATCATGAGTGCGGCTATAGCGCTGGATTCGGAGTATAATCAGAAAAGTGATAAGTAATCCTGTTAATACGACGAGAGGTACAAAAAAGGGGAGTTCCATCAGTGTAACAGGAGGCGTACTCGCATCAAGTAAGATTCTTTTAACACGGATTTGATAGAAGAGATCTTCACCGTAGTGAACATCACTGATATTATTGAAAGCTTTCCCACTTTCCCATTCTATTCTATGATTTGTTTCTTCTCCTGCTCTCATTCCTAAAATCCCTTCCACAAAACCCAAATTAGGAGGTGCAAACACATCGGGGAATTCTTCAATTATGCTTTCAGGTACACCAACTCGTTCTATTACATCTGGATCTTCTACGTAAATTGGGCCTTCCTGATTATCTACAATATTTTCCTCAATCCACAATGTATAATTAACACGAACTACATCGTGCATTTCAACTTTTGTATTAGGAGTGACGTCAATTGCTTGACAAAGATCTATAACAGTTGGAGAAAAAGTCATTATTAAACTTATGACCAAAAATACAGTGAAGCCTAGCGACTTAGGAAAATTCTTTAGAGTCATTAAGTTTCAACCTATATTCCTGCTTACAAAAAGATATTCTAAAGATTTTTTGTTTAACAAGTAAAATATCCAAGACTTCAAAAATTATAATTAATTTCACTTTTCTGACCAAAAAACTGATTTCTGGTGTGAACTGTGTCAAAAAGTAATTTTAAAGCAAAATTAATATTAAAAGGATGGGCAGCCAACCAAATATCGCAAACAAAGGGCCTAGCATTTATTTCACAAACCCCAAAAGCTGCACGTGCGCGAATTTCTACATTTCAAGATGATACGCCTCGTATTTTAGTCTGTCCAAGAATTGATTGGTCATGGTCCGATGTAGTCAATGAAGTCGTAGGAGTAGTGACTGACCATGGGACACGTGTTTCACGGGGATCGGAAGTATCTGGAATTGTTCAAGTTCCAGCTGTATTAGGAACAAAGACCGCTACTAAACAAATAAGAGAAGGAGATTTCATTGAGATTTTTTGTGAGGGAATGGAAGCGATAGCTAAGGTTTATTCAGATAAAACCATATAAATCAAATATAGCTTATTCACTTTCAGTGGAATCAGTGGTCGTCGTAATTTCTCGTTCTGCAAGTTTTAGTTTAACGTAACTATCCCATTCTTCTTGATTTTTTTGAAATTTCGCCTCCCATTCCGCATTTAGGGCTTCAATTTGGCGTATAAAATCTTCATTAGCGCTTGCAAGACGTTGTTCTAACTCAACAAGAGCGTTATTCATTTCAGAACACTGACGTAATGTCTCTTCTTTCTCTTGTTCAAGAATCTTATTTCGTTGTTCCAAGGATTTAGATTGAGCTTGGAGGCCTTCTATCTCCTGATCTTTTTTTGATATTTGCTGTTTGAGTTCTTCATAATCACTTGTTAAAGATTGGGAGGTTTTTTTACTCTCGCTACGGGCTTTCTTCGCAATTGAGACGGCATATTGATTCAATAAATCTTGATTAATTCGTAATAACCGATCCGCCATTTCTCTAACAAATCTTTCTGCTTGCGCAACCGTTATGCTGGACCGAGCGGAAACCCTGCGAGGCATTTCCTCACAAAAGGATTTTTGGGCTTCATTCAATTGATCTTTAGAATCTGCAATAAGTTCATCAAACAATTTCATTATAAATTGGCCCAGATCTGTATATGCAACCATTTATGATCACATCATTCAAATAAAATAATGATTTTTACATCATTGAATAAATTAATGATTTGTCTCCGATTATCTCTAATTTTAAATGTAATTAAGTGATATAATATTGAGAGAGTATAAATTGTAAGAGTCTTTATAATGAATGACATAAGGATTTTCTGTTCATAAGTTGTTTCACATCAGATATCAAACATCTGGGGAAAATCCAATGGAGTGTTGAATAAGGTCTGGAAAGGAAACATTCTTAATATTAGAAAAATTTTAACCCAACTAAACGATTACGGAGGTCATTCTACTGAAGATAACAAAGTTTCTGCATTATTCCATTATTGGTTTCATTCTCTTATTGACGATCACACCGTTAAGTGAAGTCAAAAGTAATACAGAGGCTATTAATGAATACTCTTTTTCTGTTCCTGAGGAAGTTATCGAAGTTTGGATAAACACTGATGGATCCGTTGATATTAAATACTGGATTACCTTCAAAGTATTACCTGACGGTGATCCCATTGATGTTGTGGATATTGGTTTTCCTAACAAGCATTATGACCTTGGGAGTGTTACAGCAAATGTTAATGGAACACCATTGACAGACATTAAGGTTTCAGAGGTGATCGATATAGGAGTAGAGATTTATTTACATGATTCTACGATTACTAATGCTGGTATATTGTATGTTGAGGGAAGTCAGCCATATATGATATTTGAAGATTCTGAAGTTGAAGACATGGCTTCTGTTGTCTTTGGAAATACATTTTGGAGTCCTCAATATGCAAAAAAAATGACCAATCTTACAACTCGGATTATATTTCCATCTACAGTAGATGAAACTACACCAACGAAATATCATTTTAATAATAAGTACGATCGATTTTACTATCTTGAAAACGGACGAAAAGTATTCGAATGGAATAAACCAGACGCTTGGCCTACACAACAGTATAAATACGGAGTTTCTTTTCCTAAAGAAGGGGTGACATGGTACACAAGCATCCCTCCTACAACAGAAGAAATTTTGATCATTGTAGGCATTGTTGGGGTTACATTAATTGTTATTGTGATTGTGATTATTTCTTATGCAAGGAAACGTCGTCGATTGATGGATTACATCCCACCGTTTGTCTCTGTTCCCACGGCTGGACCTAGAACCGACCTCCGTAGAGAGGAAGTAGCAATTGTCCTTGAAAAACCTGCTAATGTAACAATTTCTATGGTTATTCTTACTTTAATCAAAAAAGGCCTACTACAACAGCTTTCAGCTGAAGATTCCAATCTACAACCTGTTAAAAGTTCATCAAAAAAACGTCTCAGTAAGTATGAACGACAAGTTTTGAAGTCAATTCGTCCCGATTTTAGCATCGATGAGAGCGATTTAGTGAAAGCTGTAACCAGCTTGGTTAAATTTACTCAGCGGCGGATTAAAGGATATAGCTACGAAAAAACGGTAAAATACTATGAAAGATTGATTCAAGACTCCATAGCTACGATTAAATCGGAATCTGATCCACGAAATGTTCCTGCTGAGGCTTGGTTTTGGGCAATATTAGATGATGAATTCTTACCCGATTTTGAAATGCAAATCAGAAAGCAGGAGTATTATGAAGAGTATTATGATTATTACCCCTGGTATTACCATTATGGTTATCATCGTTGGCGTCGGATACCACGTGGGCGGTCTTTCACCCAACGTGTGACAAATGTTAGTCATCCTATCCCTCGAGGGAGTGGTGGACGTTCCCGAGGAGGTGGAGGTTGTGCTTGTGCCTGTGCTGGATGTGCCTGTGCCTGTGCTGGAGGTGGACGTTAAATGAAACGGACAGAAAATACTGAATTAGTGCATTTAAGAGAGGGAGAAGATGGAGATATCCGCTTACACCTTAGGCGTCAAGGTGATAGTGGTCTCTTGATTATTAATGCGTCGAGGATATTGAATCTCAACTCTACTGCAACTTTTTTTATAGAAAGAATTTTGAAAGGTAAGGCTGATTCTGAAATTACAAATGAGCTCAGAAGTTTGTACCGTGTCAGTGAACAGCAAGCAAATACTGATCTCCAATCCTTGAAAGAGATGATTCATACATTATCAACAACAGATGACATATGTCCAATTCATTCCTTACAGATGGAAGAATCGAATATAACAGAATTATCGTTAACCGCTCCGTTACGAATGGATCTAGCTCTCACCTACAGATGTAACAACAAATGTGGACACTGTTATAATCAACCAGACTCTTCTAATGCAAGCGAATTAGATACAAACACTTGGAAGTCTGTTTTAGATCGGCTTTGGAAGGTTTCTATTCCTCATGTGACTTTCACAGGAGGAGAACCCACATTACGTTCTGATTTACCTGATTTAATTGACCATGCAGAGAATATTGGAATAGTAACTGGACTCATTTCAAATGGTCGAAATCTAAAGGATGCTAACTATGTTGATAAATTGGTAATTAATGGCCTAGATCATATTCAGATTACCTTTGAAAGCGTAGATGAAAGGATTCACAACCGAATGGTAGGGAATAACCAAGCGTGGGCCGAAACAGTTGAAGGAATAAAAAATGCTGTAGATACACCAATCTATACATTGACAAACACCACGTTGACTCGCTTGAATACCCCCCAGATAGAAGAGACAATTGAGTTCCTTGCTAGCCTTGATGTGGAACAGTTCGCCTGTAACTCAATTATATATGCAGGAAAAGGGAAAAATGTTTCTCAGCTAGCTTTCACCGAGAGTGAGTTGATTCCCATTCTTGAATCGATTCAGGATGTAGCTGATGAACAGAGCATGCACTTCATTTGGTACACTCCTACCCGGTACTGTGAACTTGATCCGAATAACCTAGGACTAGGAGTGAAGAGATGTTCAGCTTCACATTTAGCTATGGCCATCGAACCTAACGGAACTGTGATCCCCTGTCAGAGTTATTATAAAGGATTAGGGCATATCTTGAATGATAGTTGGGAGAGTATATGGAACAACCCTCTATCACAAGAACTACGAACTCATACCAACGTCCCTGAAGAGTGTAAGGATTGTAACCAACTTGATCTGTGTGGTGGTGGCTGTCCTCTAAGTTTTCATCGTGAGGAATACCTATGTCCCGAGAGCCAAGCCAACGATTAACCTTAAAGGATCAGATTTATTCAGAAGAAGATGCTCGTTATTTCAACGAAATGTATGAGGATCAAATGGAATGGACAGAATCAACCAGAAAGCGATTATACCGCAAAATGAATTTATTCCATGCGAAAAACATCCTCGAAGTGGGTTCAGGAACAGGTGCAATACTGAGGGAACTTCGGACAATCAACCCAAAAGCGAAATCAGTGGGTCTCGATTGGAATTTGCTAGCATTAAAATATTCTCATTTAGAATCATTAAACCCTTATTATGTCTGTGGAAAAGGAGAAGTATTACCTTTTCCAACTAATAGTTTCGATATTACTCTATGTCATTATCTTTTAATGTGGGTAAAGGAGCCACTTACTGTACTGAAAGAAATGAGACGAGTCACACGTATTGGGGGGTGGATAGCTTGTTTGGCTGAACCTGATTATGGAGGACGTCTTGATTATCCAGCTAGTGAACTTTGGGAAGAACTCCTTTTAAAGTCGTTATCAGCTCCTGATCCCTTCATTGGTCGAAAGTTACGAACTCTTTTTTCTAAAGTTGAACTTCGAGCCGATGTGGGCCTTCAATCTGCTGTACTCTCTCCAAATGTTGTGACGAACCTCTATGAAGACGAAACTGACAAATTGACTCATTTCCTTACAAAGGAAAACAAAACAAAACTAACAAAATTAGAGCATATACTTGAAACACACAACCCTGCTGAATTATTTTCATTTATGCCAGTCTTCTTTGGGCTTGCCCGAAAAAGAACTTAGTCTAATCTTTTTCGTCAATGCCTAGCAGTCTTAAATCTAGCAGTTGGTTAACAACACATCTGCGAACGAACTCAGACGCATTATCAGCTATTCCTAAGTCAATAGCTTTCCTAATAGAATCATAAAGAGGATCTGAAACACGTAGTAAGATTGTTTTAGCTTTCTCCTTTCTTTTAATGGAAGCTTCGTCTTCCAGAGTAGATTTGTTTGAGTTTGGAGTTCGAGACATAATTAATACCATTTTCTTCTGACTAATCTCACGAAGGAATTTTCATGATATATTAATTTAGCTACCTTTATATACTTTTTGTTATCAATTGATAATCAAATAGAAGACTAGTGTGAACTATATGGATAATCAAAATATATTAGATTTGGGAAAAATTACTGCTATTATGACTGGATCGACAATTTTGGGAATATTTCTTGGTAGTAGAACTGGAGGAACCTATATTTTCGAGGTAGGAAGCAATCTCATGATGGTACTACTAGTATTCATGATTCTAGCTTCCAGTTTAACTGTAGCCTACCTTTGGATGTCAAAATGATGATTAATTGTTCTAAGAAGCCCCTCATTGTACCTATGGCAATGACTATACTCATTACTTCCATTGCACTTCTTACATTTTGCTCTGCTCAACAAGTTCAAGTTGAACTTCCTCCTCATCCTGAAATCCATCCCAATCTTTCTCGAGATGGTTCTAATTATAGTGGTTTCATTGATATTATAATCCCCTTTAATATTAGTAACCATTCTCTAGCTTCTTTAAAGAATGGTAATATCATTGCTTCGTTGTCTGTTGTTAGTATTGAGAATTTTGGTTTATTTCCTGATACAACATTAGTGAATGTTTCACAAAAAATTCAGACTATGAATCCAAGTGATTTCGTGCAGATTGTGCTTAACATAAATGTTTCTTCTTGGATTCCAATACTTGCGGTTTTGAATGCCTATTTAGTTCTGGATTTCGATATCAGTTTGGATTTTCAACTTGGATTTTTTTCCTTCCCTATCCATCTAGTTGGCCGGATACAAGATACGTGGGATGCTCCGTTCTCCTTATAACAACATTCAATACTTAGGTTTAATAGAAAATACTCATAACTTAGATATAATATAATTAAAAATCCATAGATTTTTAAATTTCTCTGAAGCATGAGATAATTGCAATTTCCTTTCTCAAACAAGAAATAAGATGATGTGATAATGATGGGTTTTAAAGAAACTTATGAAGCAGTTAAATCAGATCCTTCCAAAGGTGAGAAAAACTTCAATGTTGTCGTAGAATCTCAACCTGATGGAAGTTTCCTAGCTAACATGGGAGAAAACTTTAAGTCTACTTTTGATGCTCCTCCTGGACTTGGTGGTAAAGATATCGGCCCCTCGCCACTTTTGGGAATTCTTGCAGCAGTTGGGGGTTGTATTGGTGCAGTAATCAAGTTCTGGAGTCAAATAATGGATGTTCCTGTTGATCATGTTAAAATCTTTTCACGAGGTCATATCAATCTGGCCGGGATATTCGGAACAGACGATGCAAACTATAAGGGTATGTACGACAAAATTGAACCGATAGTAGAAATCACAACTTCTGCACCGAAGGAGAAAGTCGATGAACTTATGGATCAGGTTTGGAAACATTGCCCTATTATCAATAATTTCAACCTCGAATCTGGATTGCAATGGCGTTTAAAAGTTAAGTAACCTCCTCATCTTCTTTTTTTATTTTTCTGCCCCGACCTGAACCACAAGGTTTTATTTTTAGAATAACTGGGTTTTTTAAGAGCTTTTAGAATTAGTTGTGATCTAGCATAGAAGATGTTCTTAACTCCTCTCCTAATTTTTTGGAAACATGAGGAAAATGAGATGAAAATAGTTGTTATAGGGGGGAATCCTGCTGGACTGAGTGCAGCTAGTGCAGTTCGCAGGACACATGCAAATTGGGAAATTGACGTCTATGAAAAAGACCAATATATTTCTTACGGCTCATGTGGTATTCCTTATTACGTTGCAGATGAAGTTAAGAGTCTAGATAATTTAATAACTCTTACGAAAGAAAAATTAGAACAAAAACGGAACATTCCTGTTCATCTGTTTCATGAAGTTATTAGGGTCGATTATGATAAAAAAAAGGTTCATATTAAAGATATCAAGAATGAGAAAGAATTTGAGAAAGAATACGATTACCTAGTCATTACCACGGGTGGCAAAGCAAAAGATTTTCCAAACTTGGAAATGGATCATCCGCGCATTTTCAAAATCCATACATTAGGTCATGCAAAGAGACTTAAGATGTTTCTGAAAGAAAATGAGGTTAATTCAGTTGTAATTATCGGTGCAGGTTACATTGGATTGGAAATGCTTGAATCTTATAAAGCACAAGGAGTTAATGATGTGACCATCATTGGTCCTCGTATATTATTCACTTCACAAAGTCAACAATATATTAAGAAGGAACTGGAAAAACATGGCGTAAAGACTCTTCTCCAGAAACGAGTTCAAACAATTGAACCTCTATCGGATAAGCGGTTGAAAATTATTCTATTAAATGGTCAAGTCTTAGAAACTGATATTATACAAGTTACCATAGGAGTGGAACCCGCAACAGATATCTTCAAAGAGACGGGGTTGGATATGCTGCCCAATGGAGCAATCATTACAGATGAATACATGCGCACAAACATTGAAAATGTATATGCAGCAGGAGATTGTGTTGCTTCCTATCATCAAACCTTAGAGAGAAATATATATCTTCCTTTAGCTCCTGCTGCTAACAAACAAGGCCGAATCGCAGGGTCACATATTGCAGGAAATAAGGTTGATCCATTTCCAGGGGTTATAGGAACATCGATATTCAAAGTGCTTAATTTATACTGCGGGAGAACGGGGATAACTGAGGAACAGGGGAAAGAACTTGGGTTAAACGTCCAAACGATACTTATTGAGAATAATGAAATTGCCCATTACTATCCTGGCGCAAATAAAATGTCCATTCTACTCATTTTTAATCCTAAGAGTCACCTTCTTTTAGGTGCTGAAATTACAGCGCCATCCCCATTGGGTGCAAAGAAAATTGATGTGTTAGCAACTGCACTTGCCGCTAAAATGCGAATTGACGATATTCAGAAACTAGATCTCTCTTATGCACCTCCTTTTGCTCCAGTTTGGGATCCCATTCTCATTGCCGCTAATGTTGCAAGGAGAAAATGTGAGTAACAGTCAGCTGTGTAAAGGACTTCATGTTAAACACTTTTTCAAATGAATTGTTTGTAGAAATCCCCTGAAATCATTCAGGGAAGGAATGATGCTTATTGAATTTTGAAGAAGCAGGAATGGCGTGTCTCTTTATTTTAGTGATTGAATTCGATGTTCATAGTTGGAATGGACATGTAGATGAATTTTAGTTGAATGACAGTATTCACACTGTTCCAATTCTTGTTCTCCTCCTCCTTCTGGAACCAATTGAATGTGTCCACATTCCTCACAATGATAATAGTCTGTAGGATTTGCGATCTTTATAGCCAAACCATGAAGTAATGCATTAGCGATTTTACGATGAGCTACTTCTAAATGTCTTGAGATAGAAGACTGTGAAATCTTCATTTTTTCAGCAGCGTCCTTTTGTTTCATTCCTTCTAAATCAGTGAGTCGGATTGCTTCTAACTCTTCAATAGTAATTTCTTCTTCACCTGGAATATCTATTAGCGGAACACCCCGAGGCTTGAAATAAAATTGTGAGGGTTCACAGCGGACCGATCGAGGATTTCTACCACGAGGAATCGTTATCCACTCCAAAGAAGTATCATTTCATCATTCAACTTTAAACGATCTACATATTAAGCTTGATATAAAGGTTATGAATAAATATTCATAAACAATGTTCTTGTATTTTAGATAAAGATGGGATCAAAAACCACCTCTATTATCCACCTCCATTAACGCGATATCTTATTATCATTTCATTTCTGGATTAATAATTCTATATATCTGGATAGAAAAATAAATAAGACTAAGTGATAAGAGTATATCTGTTAAAAGCTATCTAGTTGATTAAGGATCAATATTTCAAATGGTTTGGTTTCTTTTTCATAATATTTCTCTTCATTAAGCAAGTCTTTGGATTTTCCTATTGCTAATAATCGTTTTTTCGTCAGTTC
This sequence comes from Candidatus Hodarchaeota archaeon, assembly GCA_016840285.1. The sequence continues at coordinate 80,765 of JAEOSR010000146.1, forward strand.
AATAGCATATTTTGAGGAATCTACTCCTATCCATCGTCTATTTAGTTTTTCTGCTGCTGTCAAAGTGGTTCCAGATCCACAGAAAAAATCCGCAATAATATCCCCCATATTGGTGGTCATTTTTATGACTCTTTTGAGTAGAGCTTCAGGTTTTTGTGTTGGATACCATAAGCGTTCTTTATCATTCGACGCGAGAGATGGAATATCAGTCCAGAGGTTTCCAATCTTTCTCCCTAGGTATTCATCCGCATAACGTTTGTAACGTGGTCTCCCCTTACTTGTCCAAAGAATCAGATGAGGATTTTCCTTTAATCTTTTGTCAAAAGTTTCTTGTGTCCATCGCCAACCCACGCTTGTTCTGACCTCTCTGCTATCAATTATCCTTTTCTCACCAATGCTATATGCATTTGCACTCTGTTCAAGTTTTTCGTGGGTAAATTGGCGTCTTGTTTCTTTCTCAATGTATGGAAATTTCTCATTTATCTCATCAGCAGTCAAGCGCTGGTATGGTTGATGGTACACCATATTTTTGGTTTTGCTGTACCAAAGGATAACATCAGTCATTACATCCATCGTTGATGACAAATGGTGTCCTGGGGTGCGTTGCCAAATTATGTCTGCTCTGAAGTTTTTACGCCCCAAAATTTCATCCATAATCACTTTGACATAATGTACTGCATGCCAGTCTAAATGAACGAAAATCGAGCCATTATTAGCTAATAGTTCTCGTATTAAAACCAACCTTTCATATAAAAAAGTCAAATAAGTATCCAGACCATTTACTCCCCAAGTATCTTGAAATCCGTTTTTTATTACATTTGAAGATTTCTTTAATGTTTTTTCTTGTTTTTTTCCGTTTTTTATAATTTTTTTGTGAATTATTCCTGAACCAAAAGGCGGATCAATGTATACAACATTAATTTTTCCTGTAAATTCTCTTAGAAGGGATTTTATCACAGGTTTGTTATCTCCTGTTATAAGCTTATTTCTCCACCCTTCTTTAGACCTTGGTGTGTTTATTGATTGGACTACCTTTAATGGGTGAGGTTTGTCAGTAAGTCTCCCTTTTATTTGATTTTTTCCTCTCCAAATAAGCTCACATTTCTCAATTATTGTCATAACAGTGGTTTCTCCTCTAGATAATTCGGAATTATTTATCTCTTACATGACACCTTGTTGTTTGCTCTCATTGATGTCTTATAAATAAATAGTATTCGATTTTCTTATCTCTTTCTCGCTTGATTAGCTAAGACAATCTACAAATAAAGACAAGTGAGAATTGTAATGTGTTTTTACTTTATTTTTAATTAAGCAAACATATATATCAAAGGTCATAATTACCTCTTTCGTATTTCATATTACTATGTGAAACTAATCCAGAACTAAAGAACTGAATAATCTGTTGGTGTAAAAGTTGAGCTACCAAGATACTATGAATTCATTAATTCAAAATGGGTATATTTCGATTGTAACGATTCTTGATGCTAATGGAGGAGTTTACTGGACTAATCAACCTGATTGGCAAGTAGACGGTGCAGCTGTATTAAATGCTTGGAAAAATAAAGAACCAGGAATAACTATCGCTGGAACCCGTTTTTCTTCTATTATGAATGAATGGGAAACTGGTTATTTTGTAGCACGAAATGTTGGTGGAGCTGGTATAATAGTAATAGCTCGTGCACCAAATGGCTATTATTTCTTGACTTGGACCCCTGGAGATGTGCAGATCCCTCCCCTGAACATCCATGCTGAAGTATCTCGGATGGCAGCACTATTCCGATAAGCACTAGCAAGTTGTCTTTATTTTCACTCGAGGGTGTTTTAAAACACCCGTTTATTTTTCAAAATAATATGGGGAGTAGGATTTAGGGAAAATTCTGTTAATCAAATCTTTTAACCGATTAGGTTTTAGACAGAGAATACTCTATTAAGTCCAGTTTGATTTCTATTCAAACAATGATGTAATTGCTTCCAATGGATTCTTAATAAACCTATTCAATCATTTTCTTTATCACTAAACCTCCCAAAATGTTTTAAGAGTTGGAATTCATGAAATCTACAGTAGAAGAGTTCTATCCTCTCTATAGAAATGTTTGGAAGTATTTACTTAAAAACTTAAGTGGAATTCATGATGAAGTAAGAAAGAAAGAATTTGCAAATTCTTTTTTACTGCAAATGCTGATTTTCTGGTTTATCCAAAGAAAAAAGTTTTTCAACGAAGACAAAAATTATTTTATAACAAAATTTAAAGAATTTGCTACAAAAAAAACCCCATACAAAAATTACTTTGAATTTATAATTTATTTTTTAAAACAAATTAATCTCCATACAGTAAATAGCCATTTCGACAACAAGATCACTGGAAAGATTGTGATTCCAGGGCCAGTAATCGTTTTTGATTGCACAGATAATCTGGAAGGAATATCAATCCCGAATAAGTGTTTCTACATTAAAGAAAGAACCAAACAAAAAAAGAACTATTCATCTAAAAAAAATAAAACTAGGGATTTTCCAATACTAAATGTTTTTGACAAACATGTTGTCAGTTTTGATGGCTTTATTCTTAGTGGGATATATGAGAATTTCATTACTCAAATGAAAAAGAAGAACTTTGGAGTTTATTATACACCTGAAACAATAACATCCTATATTTGCAAAACCACTATTGAGTCATGTCTCTTTGACAAAGTGAACATTAAATTCAATTCTAATTTTGAAACTATAGACTCTATCATAAACTCTCATGATGTAAGGATTATTAAATATCTCTTATTACAATTGCAGACTCTTAAAATATTAGATCCTGCTGTTGGCACCGCTCACATACTGGAAAGTGCTATTAAGAGCCTAATAGAGATTTATGAGCGAATTTGGAGGGATTCTGAAAAAAATATCCTAATTATAAGTTTGAAAGATGAAAAAGGTAGCAAAATATGCCCTTTATTGGAAATTTCTAATGAGGATGATTTTAAATTCTCTGTTATGCACTCTATTCTTACACACAACATTTATGGTGTTGATACAGACCCTGATGTCTTAAAGGTTGCTAAAATAAGATTATTTTTATTATTAATTGGATTCTTTGATGATCATGAGAAACTTCCTCAAGATTTCCCTACAATTGACTTGAACTTGAAGGAGGGAAATTCGCTTTTAGGATATATACAATTTGACAGGTTAAGTAAACAAATGAAACTTGAGTCGTATTTACCGAAAAACAATACAAGATCTAAACTAGAAACCGTAACAGTAAATGCTAAACTACTTGAAAAAAGTAATTTGGATGAAATGTTCTCCAAAGAATACTCAATAGACTTAACTCAACTCAAAAAGGTAAAAACTTTCCATTGGATAAGTGAATTCCCTGAAGTATTCCTGAAGGAAGGAGGTTTCAATATTATTCTTGCTAATCCACCTTATTTAGGTGAAAGCGGTAATAAAGAGCTTTTTAGAACATATGCTAAAGCTTTACCGGAATATTATGAAGGAAAGATGGATCTTTGGTATCTCTTTCTCCAAAGAAGTCTAGATTTAATGCGACCGAATGCATTTTCATCCTTTATTATATCCAGCTATTGGGTAACCGCAACAGGGGCCGCTAGATTACGTGCTAGAATGCTGTCAGATACATTTATTATGCAATATATTAATTTTGGAGAGAATAAAGTATTCAACACGGCTCAAGGGGTTCATATTAACATAATAACTTTTAAAAAAGCAAGACAAACGAATGATAGTATCGAATGTATCCTTTTTGATACTACATACCCACACGGTACAGATTTAATTCAGAAACTAACCGAGCAAAACACTTTCATGACAAAACAAGAGAAGCTCATTTTTAAGAAGTGGGACAGATACTTTCATTTTTTTCCAAAGAAAATCAGAGTGATTATTGAACAGATTGTTGAAAACTCAACATCGTTGAAGACAAGTGGTTTTTATGTCAAAGAAGGTATTGTAACAGGCCTCAACAATATAACAGGACGACAGATTAAAAAATATAGCTTACCAGATGAATGGGCGGGATTAGGAGTGTTCATACTAAATAAAGAAAATCCTCAAGATTTGAATGTAATTGAATCGTTTTCTCAAGAAGAGAAAGTCCATTTAAAGAATTTTTATAAGAATTCTGACATTTCACGATATCATACAGCCGTTCAAACAAAGAAAAGTATACTTTACTTGAACAGAAACACTGTCAACTTATATGCGCTCCCCAAAATAAGAACACATATACAGAAATTCCAGGAAATATTACAAGAATCATTGGATAATCCACCATATATTAACAGGCCACGTACTCAAGATATTTTCATATCCCCAAAGATTGTGACTCCCCAGAGAAGCTTAAGGAATACATTTGCATACAATTCGTTTAATTGGTATGCTGCTCAAGATGTGTACTATATCTTAAGCGATAGAAACAACAAAGAGAGGTTAAAAAGTCTTCTCTTAATCCTAAACTCAAAACTGGCCTATTTTTGGCTATATTGGATGGGAAAAAGAAAAGGAAAACATCTTGAATTATTTGGCGAACCATTGAGCTATTTTCCAATCCCTACTGATTTGAAAGTTTCCCTTTTATTTATCGAGATATGTGATTATCTTCTATTCCTCCACTCGATTAAGTACAAAGAAAAACGTTTTCAACAAACGATTGCTTACTTCGAGACGCAAATCGTTGATTCACTAGTATATACGCTTTATCTTAAAGAATTCTTTCAGAAAAATACATTTCATCAGTCGAAGTTTTCTTTATTAGAATATTTATCAAGAATGATTAAACGTATTGAATTTAATAAATGGGAAATGCTCCATTACAAAGAAAAATCTGGAGAGCGATTGAGTAACGATGAAAAACATCAGCTAGAAATTCTGGAATCACAGAATCTTGAAATTATTAAGGAATGTTACAAATTACTAAAGGATAACAAGCAGGTAAGGGATCTTATAAACCAGATAAAGGCCTTAGATTTTGTTAAAATAATTGAAGAGGGATTTTAATTAATAGATTTTATTTTGTCAACTATTTGTGGTAAAAACTCACCAGATTTGGCTTCTATACGAATATCAGCTAATCTATCTAGCTCAGTCTCACCCATGTTGATAATTATCAAAATAGCATCGGAATTTTTCGCAATGATAGGAAAATTTGCAGCTGGAAACACACTTAAAGAAGAACCAACGGCTAGCATAACATCACAGATCCTAGAGTGCTTTTCAGAGTCTTCCATCTCTTTTTCGGGCATCGGATCGCTAAAATTTACTACAGAAGAGATTATCCTCCCCTCACAATGAGGACATCTCGGTTGATTTGACTGTGGCTTTTCTGTACGATATCCTTTTCCGTGAATGTAATCATCCCATCCGACCTCGGCTTTTAGGAAACGAGCATCACAAATAAGACATTTCATTCTGCTTGAATTTCCGTGGAGTTCAGCAAGGATCTCTATAGGAATCCCTGATTTTATGTGAAGATTATCAACATTCTGAGAGATTAAATACTTCAGGAATCCAAGCTTGTAGAGATCTAAGATTGCAAGATGGCCAGGATTAGGTTCAATGAGGTGTATCGGTTTTCTTGGTAATTTCGGTTTAAGCCCTTTCTCACGGAGCGTCCAAACCCCTTCAGGTCCCCTATAATCTGGTATTCCTGACTCTGTAGAGATTCCTGCACCAGTGAAAGCAACAAGATATTTGGATTTTATAATTATATTAGCGACATTTTGCACATCGTCTTCTGAAAAAGACATACAAAATCAACCTTTATTGATTTCAGCAATACTGATATCAAATAATCTTTTCAAAAAGTGTATTGGTATTCCCCCGCTATCAAGAATAGTATTGTGGAAGAATTGGTCGGAGTATTTGTCCCCTAGTTTTTCCCTGACATAATCGCGAAGATCTAGCAATAAGAATTTACCAAAAAGATAGCTTAATTGATACCCTGGCGTAAAAGTATATCTCTTCAGTTCTGCAATAACAGCCTGTTCATCCATGCCGATTTCTTCAATCATAAATTGTTTGGCTTTCTCAAAGGTCATTTGCTCAGAATGTAATTTAATATCCACGATTATACGAACAGCTCTCCACAGTTGATCTATCAGCTGAATAAACACTTCTTTCTTACCTAAAAATCCCTTATCAGCCATCAATTGCTCACAATAGTGAGCCCATCCTTCTACTGTTTCATTCCCCTGCACAATAGATCGAATGAGATTTGGTTGCAAATTAGCTGCTGTTAACTGCAAGTGGTGGCCAGGGTAGGCTTCGTGAACAGCAACATTCTTACAGGCAGCATATGAATGCTCTTTTAACATTTCTTCGCGTCCCTCAATAGGAGTAACAATATATTGACCAACTTGATTATCTGAGAATTTTTCTGGTGGGTTGTAAGCCGCAAAGGGAATGATGGGTACAAGAAATGAAGGAGTTGGGAGAACTTGTAGATCTTCTCCTTCTGGTATCTTCATCAAATTTTTTTCTCGGATAAACTCCCGGGCATCCTGGGTAAGTTCTCGCACATGTTCGAGAACCATCTCAAAAGTAGGAGGATGATCTCCTTTAATTATCTCCCTCACTTCCTCCACAGTCTTATCTGGGAAAATTTCCTCTACTATTTTTTCCAATTCGTTTTTAGTATCTTTTAAAGCTTTTTCACCCACTTTCAAGATTTCTTCTGGAGATTTACCTAATTTTCGTATTTCTAATAATCTTGTGAATTTCTGGGAGCCTATCGCCCATTTATGGTTTGCTTTGGGTAATACTTCATTTTCAAGCCAAGTAACATATTTATTTATTGCTTCACTTGCTTTCTCAATTTCCTTAACCAATTCCTGATGCTGATTTGGTTCTAAGTTTGGTTCCAAAGTGTGTTGGATGAGTTGCATGAAGCCAATAGTTCTTGGACCTTCCTCAAGAGTAAGGTTCACCCATAATTCGACTGGAAAAAGCCACGTTGATTTTGTTTCTTCTAAAAACCGGGGGGTCGCTTTTAGGCGGTTAATTATTGCAGTGACACGAGTTTTCAATGGTGCAAAATCTCTGGTGTATAGAATGTATATCGCTGATCCTATAATTCCTATTGGACTTCCTAGTAAATCTATCCCACCTTTCCACGTAGCAAGCTCATTAAATTCAAAAAATGTCGAATCGATGAAATTATTTATGAGATCATAGTCTAATTTTCCGTCATCTGAAAGCTGCTCATAATTAATTTTTGTTTCCAATTCCCTTTTTTGCTGTAAGATACGTATAATATGATCTTCCTTGGCATTACTGGACCCATTAGGCAGTAAGTGGTCATATTTTTCATGTTTATACCCAAAAAATGTCGCATAAATTGGATTATGATCCATTTCCATTTCAAAAAAAGTATTAAATAAGCTCCTTAGTTTTTCATCTTCACTCATTATAAGCCAACTCCAAATCTACTTCATAAATCGCTTAAGTTGATGTCATTTTAAAGTAATCTAAGGATTTTGATAAATCTAATTATCATCATTAAAAACTGAAGCTGAACTATTGAAATAGATTATAGTTTCCAAATTGTACCTGTTGTCTTATCTTCAAGAATAATTCCTAGTTCAGAAAGGTTGGCTCGAATTTTATCAGAGATTGTAAAAATTTTTGCCTTTCGTAGATCCTCTCTTACATTTATGAGCAACTCCACTAAAGACTCTACTAATTCTCCCTCGTTTTGCTCCAAGCTAGTCGTTCTTAACGTAACACCAAGTATCTCTAGCAACTCGATAATTTTCTCTTTTGATAATTCTAAAACTGTTTTACTTTGATTATCTAAGGCAAAATTTAATTTTCTGATGAATTTCATTATACTTTGAATCGCGGCGACTGTATTCAGGTCATCATCCATTGCTTGGATGAATTCTTTCTCTACTAATGCTAAATCAGCTGTTAAAGTTGTTTCTTCTCCTCCAGGAATCTGATCAATAAGTCTTAATGTGTTTTCGATTCGGGTTAGGAGGTTTTGGGTCTCCTTAAAGGCATCCTCGTTAAAATCAAGGTTTTTTCGATAGTGACTGTTGATTAAAAAGAAACGAATGGACGCAGGATCATATTTTTTTAACAGATTGCGAATTAAGATGTAATTTCCTAAAGACTTACTCATTTTTCTGCCATTAACAATAAGGTGGTTCGCGTGAATCCAATAGTTTACAAATTTCTTCCCTGTTCGCGCTTCTGATTGAGCAATCTCATTAGGGTGATGTAACATTAAATGTTCAATTCCTCCAGAATGAATGTCTAAAGTTTCACCTAGATAATTTTGTGACATTACAGAGCATTCTAAATGCCAACCAGGATAACCTAAACCCCATGGAGACGGCCACTTCATGAGGTAGTTTGTTGGAGCCTTAATCCATAATGCAAAATCACGGGGGTTCCGTTTTTCTGGATTTACTGCAACGCGTACTCCCGCGGACTCTTTAGAGTAACTGGATGGACTGAGTTTCCCATAGGATGGAAATTTTTCCACATCAAAATAGACTGAGCCATTAACCTCATACGCATAACCTTTCTCTAATAAATCTGTAATGAATTCAATCATTTCGGGAATGTGTCCAGTCGCACGAGGATAAATATCAGCTCTTTGGATATTTAGTGCGTCAATATCTCCAAAGAAGTGTTTGATTTGTGTTTCAACTAGAACCATTGGCTGTAAATTCTTATCCTTCGCTGTTTTTACAATTCTATCTTCTCCAGAATCAGCATCATCAGTTAAATGTCCTACATCCGTAATATTCTGAACCCAAAAGACATCGTAACCTCGCCATCGTAAATATCTGACTAAGACATCCCAGTAGGAATAAGTTCTTGCGTTACCAATATGCAGATCTAGATATATTGTCTGTCCACAAGAATAAAAGTGAACTTTCTTATTCTCAATTGGAATAAATTCTTCCTTTTGTCTGGTTAATGAGTTAAATAATTTCATATATTTCTACCTCTCTTGAATGAAGTAATAATTCTCTAATCCCCAGGAGTATACAAAAGAACAGCAAAATTTGATCAATTAAGTGCCCACTATAGACTCTTGGCTGGATGAAAGAACTAACAACAACAACAGCATTTTATGCCAGAAATCTGAGGGGTCAATATGATCACTTTTCAAAATTTAATGTAGATTTTTATAATTTTTTATAAAGGTAAAGTTTGAATTTCACTCGTTTTAAGGATTTCTTGTTGTCGATACTAAAATGCCACCTTATAGACCGCTTTTTCACGGTAACCTGTGATTACCTTAACATAGCCACTCAGAAGTTTATTAACCTCATTATCTCCTGTATCAACCAAAAAAGGTCTTCCATTAAGAGAGTTAATTTTCTCTCTTGTTGCTATAACAAGTATATTTTCTTTTCCTACTTTTTTAATAATATCAGGACTCATTTGCTGGTTTCCTCTTCCAAATAAGTACCCCTGACCTCCAATTGGTGTTACTATTAATTTTACCTTTTTGCCCTCAATATGTTCTAAAAGCTCTCTTTCGTTTAGATCCTTTCCCACAAGGTTTCTTTTGTAAATGAGATCGACACCTAATAATGAATTATCTAAATTCAGTTTCTCCATAATAGGACGTGTTGAAGTACCAGGACCAACAATATAGTAGAAGTCATCCTTTATATTCTCAATAATATCTTCAGCAATCGCTTCTTGAGCATATTTTTCATTTGGTGTTGTTCCAGATTTCATTCCTTGAATGAATCTTCTCTCATATGGAATCTTCATGAATCCATATAGTTTAGCTGATATAATACCATCTCTGAAACTTTCTTCATCAATATCCATCACTTCTACTTCTCTTACATCTTGAACTCTTTGTTGAAGATATAATGCAGCCAAATCTCCTGCTCTCATTGGATTCCAAGCATAAACAGCAGAATGCATTTTTACTCCAGTTGGTATGCCTAGAACAACTAATTTATCTTTAACAACATTATATATATCTCTGGCTGTTCCATCTCCTCCAGCAAAAAGTAAAAGGTCAATATTAAGATTCAAAAAATCTTTGGAAGCTTTTCGTGTGTCTTCAGACGTTGTTTTTCCCTTTATTATAGATCCTATAACTTTAAGCTTAAATCCGCATGATTGAGCAACATCTTCGCCCATCTCATGAGGATAAGAAATTAATTCAATCTCATCTTTAAGAGGGTGAAGCCTGTTTAATGCTTCTGTTGCACGCCTGGGTGATTCTGATTTTGCTCCTAAACTCTTGGCTTTCTCCAAAATGTCAATTCCATCTGTTCCTTTCAATCCAACTTTTCCCCCCATTCCAGCAATGGGATTGATGATTAGACCTAGTTTCTTCATTGAAAATCATTGCTTTTTCCATTTTTTTAAATACGCTCTCCAGGTGATTGCCCATCTCGAAGGATCATCTAGAGGTTCTGTTTTGATTTTATGGACAACACTGTTATGAGGCGCATTCTTCACAATATCTGGATTTTCATAAGCTTCTTTAACCACTTGTGCTAATCCCGCGACGTATTCATCAATTTCAGCTTTGGAATAAGATTCAGTAGGTTCTAGTGTCATTGGTTGAGGAACAATGAAAGGATGATGTGAGGACCACATATGGAAACCAAAATCGATCATCCGATTGGTGATCTCTTCTGTTGTAACTCCTGTTTCATTTGTAAGGTCCTCCCAGCTGTAGCGAACCTGTTCAATACGATGTCGGCCTTTAGCATAGGGAGCACTAGCTCCACGCAGTTCTAAAACCTTACTTAATAGATAATTATTGTTGAGAACTGCTATACGGGATGCTTCTTTCAATCCTTCACTACCTAAATTCATTATCCAAGCATATGCTCTCAATACCGCGGGGATCACACCATAATATCCTCTAACTTTCCCTATACTTTTTGATAAGGTGTAATTCAGAGTGTAGTTCTTTCCATTGAAATCTACTAAAGGAACTGGAAGATAATCTAGGAGCTTTTTCGTTACACCAAGAGCACCAGCACCTGGCCCCCCACACCCATGAGGAGAAGAAAATGTCTTATGGAGATTGAAGAAACACATATCGAATCCTGCTTCTTTTGCTCTAGCAATACCAAGTATTCCATTTGCGTTAGCCTGATCATAACCAGAGAGACCTCCAAAATCATGAATAGTTTGTGTGAATTCTACAATATCTGGATTAAAGATTCCCGTATCTTCAGGATTTGTAATCAATAATCCCGCAGTACGATCTGATACTGCTGTTTTCAGAGCTTCAAGATCAGGTAGGCCATCTTCATTTGGATAGATAGTGATAATCTTATACCCCTTTACAGCTGCTGCAGCTGCGTCAGAAGGATGGGAAAATATTGTCGTGATCATTTCATCTCGTTTTTTAGACTCGCCATTAGAATCATGGTATGCCTGAATTATTGAAGCCATTGTGAGTATAGCTTGACTACCACCACCAGGTTGGAAGGAAAACTTATCCAGACCAGAAATTTCTCTGAGAAAAACATCTGTATTATAAATTATTTCTAAAATACCTTGGACAGTGCTTTCATCTTGGGTAGGATGAAGTTCTGTCAATTTCGGAGAAGTAGTAAATTGTTCGTTGATCTTAGGGCTGTACTTCATGGTACAAGTACCTTGACCAATGTCAATATTCAAATCTGCACCCAGATTTTCCTGTGATAAACGTAGAAAATGTTTTAAAACACGCATTTGAGACATTTCGGGTAGTTGAGGAACCTCTGTTCGTCTCATATTTTTTGGTAAGGAAGAGATCCCATCACCTACTACCTTTGTGATTTCTCCTTCAATTTCAGGTACTAGTATTCCCCGTTCTCCTTCTGTGCTTAATTCGAAGATGACAGGTTCATCCCATTTAGCTTGATGGAAATTCATTCTAGGTTTCATCATAATTCCCCCTTTCCTTTTAAAAATTCAATTAACGCTTGTACTAATCTATCGATCTCCTTTTTCTCATGAATTTCCGTGATACAATATAGTGCGCTCTCTCCTAGTTCCGGAAACTCTTTGGAAAGATTTTTCCCTCCAAAAATCCCTTTTTCAAGTAGAAATTTATTTACTTCTTCAACTGTTTTTCCAATACTATTGAAATCTACAACAAATTCTTTGAAGTGTGGTGATTGTAATGATCGAACATCTATCCCTTGAATTTCAGAGATTCGCTTCATTGCATACTGAGATTTTTGCAAAATCACCTTTCCAAGATCGTACATTCCCTGGGGCCCCATCAAAGCCAAAAATACTCCTGCGGTAATTCCCCATAAGGCAGTCATTGTACCAACAAATTCCTTCCCCTGTTCTCTTTTGTCAAAAGATGTACGCTCGTACGTAACATCACCAAAACCCCATTCATTATCTACTATGGTGTGAGTTATGCCAAAAAGACGGGATGGGTATTCCATTACGAATTTCTCTTCGTCTCGAGTAGCAATGAAACCAGCAAGTCCTCCTCCATATTGCATATGAATACCTAAGGGTTGAATATCTCCACAAACGATATCTGCTCCATAATTACTTGGAGGGATTATTACTCCTAAGGAAATTGGATCAACCCCAACAAGACTTAAAGCCCCATATTCATGTACAATATCAGAAATCTTATTTCCCTGATCCTCAATGGTCCCAAAATAAGAGGGATTTTCAAAGTAGAATCCAATGCTTTTAGAAGATAATTTTGTTTTTAGGTCATTAAGATCTACTAGTCCAGTTTTTGGATTATAATCTATTAGCTTGATTTTAATAATGGGTTGACAATAGTTTCGGATTATTGCCAGTCTATCAGGAGCAATGAGTTTTGAAATCAGAATTTCCGAACGATTTGTAATCCTTTCTGCCATCCTGATAGATGTGCTCGCAGCTTGACCCCAATCGTATGTTGGGACGTTGACAACGTCCATATCGAGAAGTTCTCCCATCATACTTTCATACTCAAAGAGAGCATGAAATCTTCCATGATCCTCATATGGTTCTCCTGCATATGCAGTTAAAAACTCCGATCGTTGATTTATTTCATCACATATTGCAGGAACATAATGCTGCCAGCAACCTCCACCAAGAAAGCTAATATTTTCTTGACACGTTCGATTTTTTGATAGAATTTGATCGACATGTCGTTTCAATGAGTATTCAGAAAGAAAAGGTTTCGGAATATTCAAGTCTCCCTTAAACCTTAAATGCTCAGGAATATCTTCATATAAGGTTTCAATGTCGTTAACGCCGATTTCTTCAAGCATCTTAGCTTTTATTTCAGGCACGGAGTTTGGAATGTAAGGATGAACTATTTCTTTTTTTTCACTCATGTTTTATCCTTTTCCTATATGAATTGGGTATTTATTCATGATTAGAACGAGATTAATTTAAGCAATACCTCCACCATCAACAACTAGAATGGAACCAGTTACCCAGGTCGAAATATCACTCGCAAAATAAAGAACAGCATAAGCAACATCTTGAGGTGTACCAACGCGACTGATGGGTCTATTAGCAGCTTCTTTCATAAAGTCTTCAACATTGACACCTAATTGTTGCGCCTCTCCTCGTAACATGGGAGTGTCAATATCCCCTGGACAAATACAGTTTACCCGTATCCCATGCTTTCCAAGATCGATTGCCATTGCCCGGGTCATGTTCACTACTCCACCTTTTGAGGCACAATAAGCTAAAGCATTGGATCCCCCTCTTAGACCCCACCCTGATCCAGTATTAATTATGACTCCTCCATTTCCATTAATCATAATAGGAATTACATAATGAGATAGTAGGTAAATACCTTTTAGATTGACATCAATAACCTGATTCCAGTCTTTCTCCTCTAGGTCAATGATGTTCTTCCGTTTAATGACTCCTGCATTATTGAATAAAATATCTATTCTTCCAAATTCATTATAGATGTCGTTTACCGTTTTTTTACACATATCGTCAGATGTTACATCACAGAGAAAAAACTTCACTTTCTCCCCAAACTCACTAATCTCAATAGCAGCTTTAATTCCGTGTTTTTCATTAATATCTATTAGAGCTACACCTGCTCCCATTTCTGCAAGGAGAGAAGATGTTGCTAATCCAATACCAGACGCTCCCCCAGTAATAACTGCAATTTTACCTTTTAATGAGAGAAGATTTAAAATTCTATCCATTTATTTTCCCTTCAAAGATTAATAAAAATTTATGAACCTAGTTCAGTATTTTTTCACTTTAAACAAGTCAGTTTCTCACATTTTTTATTATTAATCACATAATTAAATAACATTTATTTAAAATTAGAATTTTAGCAGTGGGATTGAGGTACTAAAATGGATTTCCCAACAAAGAAATTCAAAAAAATTGATTGGGATTTTCCTGATAGCACGACCCAATTTTTAACGCATAAATTTCACTCCTATCCTGCGCGATTTATACCGCAAATACCAGGTACAATTTACAACATATGTCTTAGATCGAATGGGGCTAAGATATTTGATCCTTTTGTTGGATGTGGAACCTCATTAGTTGAAGGAGTTTTGTCCCATAATCATTCAGGTGGGGTCGATCAAAATCCTCTAGCTATCCTGATATCACGAGTAAAGACAAAACCATTAGATTTTGAAGAACTAACAAACCATTGGACGAATTTTAATCCTCATCGTCCATCTGGGGTAGATATTAAGTCACCTGCCTTTAATGAGAAGCATTACATCAAAAGAAATTTCATATTTCCCAAAAGAAATCTATCAGAACGATTCACTGAAGATACTATTCGAATTTTTTCGTTAATTCTCGATTATATCGAGAAAGAAATTACAAATGATGAATTTCAGGATTTTTTCAAGGTGGGGCTTTCATCTACGATCTCTACTTTAACAGAGTCTAGAAGTTGGAGAAAAGTAAGCATCTGGAACACTTTTCGTACTAAAATTAATTCTATGATAAAAATTATGAAAAAATTTAATCATACAATTGCGGATTTCGATAATAGCATGCAAGATGATATCCGATTAGGAGATTCGCGGGATATATCATTTATTCCAGATGCAACAATTGATTGTATTGTTACTTCCCCTCCATATGTTAATGCATTGGATTACAATCGAATTCATCAATACAACATGAGTATTCTTGGATATGATTATCGAAGATTTGCTAAAATTGAAATTGGAGCACACGGCCATCACATTAGCAATAGATGGAGGCTCTTGACTGAATACTTGTTTGATATGTTTCAATCAATATCTGAGATGGGAAGGATAGTAAAAATCGGTAGCGTAATTTGTATCGTAATTGGTGATAGCTGCTTAGAATATGAGCATATAAAATCTCATATCCACTTTAGAGAATTAGGAGAACTCTTAGGATTAACCCATCAATTATCGCTTTCACGTAATATTGATTTAGCAAGTAAATCTACTAGTAAAGATATTGGGAATATATTTTCAGAGCATTTAATCTTTTTTACTAAAGAGAAAGAACTTGAAACCCAAACAGTTGCATTATTCAACGAATATATTGAAAAAACGATGTTAGGCTATCTTGATCATGTAAGAAAAAGTGAAGGAACCTGTTTGAGAAAGAGACCAAAATTATCAAAAGAAAGACAAGAACTAGCCATTCAGAGGGTTGAAGAAGCCTTATCAAGAGTTAAGGAAGATTGTCGAAATCATCAAAATTAGGTTTTCTTAATACCTTTTTTGTTTAAGACTTGTTTTCTTTTGATAGTAATTACTAATGGTAAAAATGCGAGTATGATAGGAGTGAGTTCCATTCTGCTAAATTGGTCAGTTTCGACCATTGTTTTTTCCTTAGAGGATTCTGATGTTGTTAGTTTCTTAGAAGATTTTGATGTTGTTGGTTCCCCAGAACTTACAGTTGTTGATTGAGTGTCCCATTGACTATTTCCAACTGCAGCTGTTTTAATGAGTCAAATATCAGAACTAGTTGGGTTCTCCCGCCCAGGGGTTGCCCAAATCTTCGTTCCTGCTAGGACATAATATCCATCTAGAGTCTGTATGACCGCAGAAGCAAATTCGGTGGATGGGCCTCCTTGTGTTTGAATCCATCGAATTGTTCCATTTCCATTTGTTTTGATCAAACACATGTCACCACCAGCTCCAACGGAACGAGTACTCCCTGCTAGAGCAAATCCACCATCTGCGGTCTCAATGAGCGTATAAACAAAATCATTCTCTTCACCTCCATAAGTGTAATTCCATTGTGGGGTTCCAGTAGCATCTGTTTTGACCAACCACATGTCATATCCTCCTGCTCCTAAGGATTTTGTACTTCCTGCGAGGATTAATCCGCCATCTGTGGTTTGAATGAGTGCAGAAGCGCCATCGTCTTCACTGCCTCCATAGGTCTGGTTCCATAATACTGAACCGTTAGTATCTGTTCTGACAAGCCACATATCACTTTTCCTTGCTTCAAAAAGTGAGGTGCTTCCTGCAAGGGAAAATCCCTCATCTTGATTTTGGACGAGTGCAACACCTGAATCGAATAGTATTCCTTCATAAGTTTGTAGCCATTGGATAGTTCCATTTGCATCTGTTTTAGCTAGCCACATGTAATCTTCCCCTCTTGAAGGTAATGTTCTCCCTGCGAGAGCAAAACCCCCATCTGTGGTATGGATAAGTGCTTCTACATAAGTCATCCAACCCCAATGATATTTCTGTATCCATAACACATCCCCAACAGGGTCCGTTTTAATAAACCAAGCATCTAAATCTTGAAATTCGGGATTTTCAACATCTACTGCCAGACCATATCCATCAGCAATTTGAATCAACGTCTTTGCTCTATCGGATCCTGCTTTACCATAGGTACAGCTCCAAACAATCTCACCTTCATTGGTTATAGCTTCCACAGAAAAACATTTCAAATGATTTTTAGCTAACACATAATCCCCTGAGTTAAAGATTAGGAAATTTAATACAAGAAATAAGATCAATAACATTGAATTCCTCATTGTGTTGATTCCTCCATCCATCTATCCTTTATCATCCAATACAAGTTTTAAATCAGAAAAAACCTTAATAATCTACCCATTTACGTTCTTAAATGATTTTCGTTTTTGATTAAATTGTATTCCTAAATTTTAATTGAAAATCATGAAGAAAAATAAGGGAACCTGTTTGAGCGAACCATTTCAGAAGAATACCTCGAGAGACATTCTCCTATACTCATCCTGAAACTGTTCAATTCTTCTCCTCAAAGAGCTAACATATTTTGAGGTTTCAATCTGTCCCCTATAATCGATTGCAACTAAAAACCACCAAACATTCCATAAAGCACGATTTGTCCACCCCTCTGTACCTTCTCTGTATAACAGTTCGTACGAATCGATAAATGGTGGAGTATAGAGATAAAATAATTCCTGGGTCATTTTTCTCCCCTTTTTTTTCTTTTTACGGGCTTCATGAATATAAATTGATCCTTCAGGGGTGTAACATGAACATACTGCAGCATTCCGGCGCCAACCTATCCAATCTACAGAATATATAAGGTCTAGAAATACTATTTGGTGGAGGGGACTTCCGATTCCAAATCCATGAAACTTTTTCTCCATTATTTGTAATGAAACCAACCAAGATGCAACATCACTAACACTTCCAGTTTGGTTTATCTTGAATGCTGGTACCATCCCACCCAATCCTATATAATCTTCAGAAAAATACGAATTTCCTTCTTCAGGTAGATGGATCACTGGTAAAACGTTATTTTCCAATTTATTCGTTAGGAATTCCCAATTCTGTTTTGACTTTCTTGCATTTTTAATTACATCCAGATTAACAATAATATCATTGTCCTTCATGTCAATTTTAGATAAAAATGACAAATAATCGTCAATATTGATATCTACACCAGAATTAAAGGCACTATAAGCCCCAGAATCTACCATAATCGGTCCATCAAAGGAAAAATAGTCATGTAGTCCTTTTGAGATTATTTCTGTGATTTTTTTTCGAAACGACCAAAACGAAAAAATTATTCCAGCATCTATTCGCATCATAATTCTATGAATACTGTGTTCCTTCAACCATGGAAAAACTCCTGGAACAACTCCTAAATATAGGCGCAAAAATATCTCCTCGTTATACCTGATCGACTCTTGCTTAACTAGATTTGAAAAGGTACTTCTGGTTGGATAGTTCTAACAACTTATTAATCTAAGGGAATAAGGGTTCATAACAGATTTTACAACCCAGGTGGTTCTAAGATGACTGAAGTCTTCCTTATTAAAACTGACGACAAAATCAAAGGGATGAAAGTAATTTTTTCTCATTTTAATTCTCTCTTCGAGGCTTTAAAAGACAAAAGAGTTGCTATTAAGCCTAACTTCAATACAGCAGACCCTCCCCCTGCTTCTACAGATATCGAGGTTATTCGGGTATTAATCACTCACCTTAAAACTTGTGGAGCAAAAAAAGTCACTGTGGTGGAAAGAGCTGGACCAGCGGATACACATGAAACTATGGAGATCAAAGGTCTTTTCGATTTACAGAAGGAGATTGGAGGTTTTGATATTCTTGATTTATCCTCCTTAGCTCACTCAGAGTGGGTTCAGTTTCAACCAAGTAAACCGAGTGATTCTAATTGGAAGAATGGTTTCCTCTTCCCTAGATTCATTCAAGGCGTAGACGCAATTATTGCTCTACCCTGTCTTAAAACACATCAATTTGGAGGACATTTTACGTTTTCATTGAAATTAGCAGTTGGTTTAGTCCCCCGACAAGGCTATGAATACATGCAAGAACTTCATTCCTCTCCACATCAACGAAAACTTATCGCTGAAATCAATCAGATTTATTCACCTACATTAGTGATTTTGGATGGTATAGACGCTTTTGTTGAAGGAGGACCAGCAAGAGGAAAACTCGAACATCCTCATGTAATGTTAGCAAGCACGGATCGCATAGCTATTGATGCAGTGGGTGTAACAATCCTCCGTGATCTTGGTACAACACCTGAAGTGACAAATGGCCCTGTGTTTGAGCAAGAACAGATAGCAAGAGCTGTAGAGCTAAAATTAGGAGTACAAGAACCATCAGAAATTATAATTAGGGGTGCAGATGAAACAAGTAATCTCTATGCTGATCACCTCCAAAAAATGCTGTCATAACCTTCAAATGATTATTTTTGGAAGAATTTTGTATTGAAGCGGCCAAAAGCTTTACTTATCATTTCATGTGGAAAGAGAAAAGCCTTAGAGTTACAGAATCGTAAAATGCGTGCATCTGAAGCCTATAAAGGCCCAATGTTTCAAGTAATTCAAAAGGCAAAGCGTGAGGGTAGGTGGAGTCCTAATCTATTTTTTGGAATTGTTTCTGCAAAATATGGCTTCCTACGTAGTACTGACTCAATAGAAGATTATGATCTGAAAATGACTTTGGATATTGCTAGGAAACATAATCCACAGGTAATCCAAGAGATAATCAAATGGAATAACAAGGAGGAATTTGACTACATCTATGTATTAATGGGAAAAACCTACTTAAAGGCTATTGAAGGTTTAAAAAGTCAAATAGATACAATTATTAAAGTTGAAAATATGGGTGGACTTGGGGTTGGACAACAAAAATTATTACGATTCTTGAAGAAATTCTCAAAAACCAAGTCCCTTGAAGATTTTCTGACATGAGGAGTAATAATGATCTTTGCTCTTGGTACTCCCATTAATGCAAGATTTCGACCCTGGACGTACGATTGGGCATTGAAGCCAGATGCATTAATGATATCAGCAATAGACTTTTTTAGCTCGCCTAGATTATTTCAAAAGGTTGGAAAAGAGGGAATTCACGAATCCCTTGGATGGGATGGTCAAATCATATGTGATTCTGGTGCTTTCTCAGCATTGAATAGAAAAAGGAAGATAGATTTAGAGATAGAAGAATTAAAGAGAATTTATCGAGAATTAACTCAACAAGACTCATCTATTCTAAAAATAACTTTGGATTTTCCTGATGACAAGATTTTGGCAAATTACAGAGAACTTCATTCGTTAGAAGTACAACCTGTCATTCCTTATGATAGAATTGAGATAATGGATAAAATTATCCTGAATGAGGGGTTACCTGAATGGTTTT
This sequence comes from Candidatus Hodarchaeota archaeon, assembly GCA_016840285.1. The sequence goes on from JAEOSR010000146.1 coordinate 100,813, forward strand.
TCATTGGCCGTCTCGTTCCATTGATGAGAAGGGGAGGAGGTCACTCAAATCGATTGTTTCCTGTACTTAAGGAATTGAAAACAAATCTTAGAAAGCTTGAAGCGTTAGGAAAAGTAAAGCTTTGGGCGTTAGGAGTGGGTGCACCAAGTCTTATTAATCAACTTGCAGAGATAGTTGATGGAAGTGATTCTACTCGTTGGCGTATCACAGGGTCTAATATGGTACTTTTACCGAAAGGTGGTGAACGGGGGGTAGGAAATTTAACTAAATGGCGTGGAACTCATCACAGAATTAAGGAGGGACTTGAAAAAGAAATCGTCATAAAGATACTTCAAAAGATTGACAATAAATCAGGAGGACTGGAGAACCTTGATGTTTCACTCCTCCCCGACAAGACCCCTAAACTATTAAGATCAAAAATAGAGAAAAACTTACCAACAATCGGAGAAATACAAGACAAATTAAGGGATAATAAAGAAGAGTTATCTGTATATGACTTAGAGCTCCTCCTACGCACTTCTGGGAATCTACGGTTAATCTTTAATTATTGGGCTGCATTATCGTTCAAAACGTCATTAAACAAAGTCATTCAATCGAAAAAATCAAAACAGTTGTCTCTAGATTCAATATAAACATAAAAATAATAATGAATGGGAATCAATGAGATATTCATGGAAAACAAGTTATCTATGTGACACAATGGACAAAAAAAGATCTAGAGGATAATTAGGATTAGTAAATGAAATGGTTAATCGAGGTATTCTTCCAGTTGGATTATTTCAATTCATTTCATTCTTAAGACGAGCTATCTTTTACGCTTTCTTTTATCTCTATCTTAGAACATTCCTAGGATTACCAAACACCCTTTCTGCCTTGTTAGGAACAGCCAATCTAATTGGCTCAACATTTGGGCAACTTAAGATTTGGGGCCCACGACTTAATCAACGTCCTTCATTAGCTAGACCCTATGTTGTTCGTGGAGAATTAATTGCTGCGTTTACTTATTTTCTTGCATTCGCTGGCCATTATTTTTGCTTGGAATTAGGTTCTAAAATTGCTGCTGCTTTTTTCATGATAATTCTCTTATCTATTCTGGAAATTTTTTGGAGTATGAGCGATTTAGGGATCAGATTTCTGATCGCTCAAGCATCTGAAGGAAAACAACGTGGCCAATTAGTTGGATTAATAGATGGATTTGGGTTAATAGGTCAAATTGTGGGATTCTTATTAAGCGGACTTCTTTATCGTGATGGTTTAGGATTTAGTGAGGGAATGATCTTTTATGTAGTTGTAGTCTTAATGACCTTGTGTGCAACGGTTATTCAATTTTCACCTCAAGTTGAGAGGACTGTTGAAGGAACTACGATCGTCACCAAGGATATACGTGAATTATTAGACAATCGGCAATATTTAATTTTCATTCTTTGTATTGGATTATTAGTAATTGGAATTTCATCGAGTACCCAAATATTTCTCTATTATTCAAACGATTCAACAGGTCTGAATTTTAATGACCAATTCATAAGTTACTTACTTATTCTTTTCTCTTTGACAGGAGGACTTATTGGACCTATTGGGGGAAGAGTTTCTGATAAAATCGGAAGAATCCCCGTGGTTGTATTTATTGGGTTTGGGGCGGCAATCAGTTATTTTTCACTTTTTTTATTGGGAAATCAACCATTTATTATTATTGCAATTATTTATTCCCTTTTGGGTGGATACTCCTCTTTACTACAAAGTGTCTCTTTTGCTCATGCAGCAGATCTATTGCCTGATGACATGAGAGGCACAGGATTTGCAATATTTAACATCACATTAGCTACAGGTTGGGGATTAGCTGGATTTATATTAGGGGGTCCCGTAGCAGATCTATTAATCATCATAGGTCAACCAACAGTCGTTGCATATCGTATTGCCTTTCTAGTATCCAGTTTAGTAATTTTAATAGGAACCCTAGCGTTAACAGTATATTTAAAAACTACTAGACGGGATCTACCATCATTGAGCGTTGAAATGAATTAATTTAAGGTATTGTCAAATATTGGTGTTGGGTTAACCAATGATCCGCGCTCCATCACTGACTAAGATTAAGCGTTTAGAAGAGAATCCTCCTGAGAATACAAATAAGGTAATTCTCTTAGGATCAAAAATCAATATTCTAGAGGTTTTCAAGGCATTTTTCAAGAACTTACATCCACGTCTGATCTTCTTGGATCTTTCATTGTACAATCAGACATTGAAAATAGAGCTACAGGAAGAAGTCGAATCTAAATTCTCTAAAATGCCTGAAATAAAGGAAATCACAGATGAATTCTGGAGAAAAACCGAACAATTGTTTGAAAAGTGTAGATTAGTGTTAGATGAGGAGGGTTTCATCGCGGTCAAGGTGAATGGGACAATCAAGTCTTTTTTGAAATCTAGATTGGATAAGATTTTTGGGCCTGATCGATTTGTCAATGAAATTATCATTGATTCTCCCTTTAAAGTTTGGTACGCTCCAAACTCTACAGTGTTTGAACGAACCAATTTTATCCTGCTTTATTCTCAAAGTCTTAAACCACGGATTAACCCTGTGTTAAATGAAAAGGAAAGTGGGGGGTACTGGCATTCTTTTGTCTCTAAAGGACAGGGAAAACAAAAAAAATTTGTATTTAAAGACAAAGGAGAGATAATCCTAGCACCTCCCCATGGAACTCATTGGAAACTAAAACAAGAAACCATTCTGGATCTATGCGCAAAAGGCCAGATCCGATTGAATAAAAAAGGGAGTCCTGAATATTGGGTTCCTCGCAAAAAAGGCCAGATAATTGACTCTAATTGGTTAGATATACGAAGTTATCAAAGGGCCTTCAACCAATTTACAAATTCCCCTGCTTTTTACAATAGACTGCTTAGAATATGTTTAAGGGAACAAGACCTTTTTTTAGACTTGTCTGCTAATCTAGGAGTATCTTTAGTTGCTGCGGATCAATTGCAATTGAAATGGATAGGATTAGAGGAAGAAACCCACTCCGTTGAACTTATGATGAAATTTATGGCGAATAAAGGAACTCTCTTCTCGATTTATGATTGTGAAGCTTTACCTGGTTCTCCTCTCGCTGTTTATCGTCAAAATGATGTCATAGATAGTATTAATGACTCACATTTAGCAAATAAATTGTCACTAAAATTAATTGAAAGGTACCCTGTTCAAACACCTTTATCTAATGAATGGACAAACATGCTAATTTTAGGCGATACATTTAATGTATTGCCATGTTTAAATCATAAATTACGAAAAAAACTTAAATTAATCTACATTGATCCCCCCTTTTTCACTGGAACTAATGAAAAGATTGTGATTCCCATAGGCATATCAGAAGGGCGTGAACTTAATACAGGAGAGAATATTGTCTATCCAGTTGAGGATTTAGCTTATAAAAATATCCTAGAGGTTCCAGATCCTGTCAAGGATTTTATGCAATGGTTTAAGAGACGTGTTTTGCTGATGAAACCCTTGCTTCGAGATGATGGTCATATCTTTGTACGTTTTGATTATCATTTCGGTCATTATGCAAGAATGGTTTTAGACGAGGTATTTGGGCATCAAAACTTTGTCAATGAGTTTTTAGCGCGAAGAATGAAGAAGAACTTGTCATTAAAACAAGCTTATAATCAAACACATTTGATTGTACATTCAGATTCAATTTTTGTTTATCAGAGCAGTGACAAAGCGAGATTAAACTCTTCAACCATCAGAAAAAAGAAGAGGAAGGGTCAAGATCTAGCAGAAAGGCAATATTCTAATGACAATCTATGGATTGACATCGCAGGTTACGAAAAACTAAAGAAAACATTGTACCCTACCGAAAACTCGGAAGCTCTTTTATCACGAATCATTAAGATTTCAACAGAAAAAGGAGATTTGGTTGCTGATTTTTTTTGTGGATCAGGAACTACTCTGGCAGTTGCAGAAAAATTGGATAGAATGTGGGTGGGGGTTGACATTGGTAAATATTCCATTCACGAAGTAAGGAAAAGGCTTCTAAAGATCCCCAACAAGACACCCTTTGATACATTCATTATATTGGGTTCTTCACTCCCCCTTTCTCTGGTTACTTTAGAAGGAGAGACGACATCTCCAGTGGTTAGATTAGACGTGAAAACTATTGGAAGCAAGTTGAAAGTAACTATTGTAGACTTCCAGCTAAGTAAATCAGAAGGTGTAACAAGAGCTCATGATTTTATTGAATACATAGATTTTTGGGCAATAGATTGGGATTATCAGAATAATCAATTCGAAGCAAAGTGGTATTCATATAGAGAAATGAGGGGAAAGAAGGTTTTAAGAGATATCCAAGCGTCAGTAACTCATGAGTATTCCAATCCTGGGAAATATTTTGTTGCCACTTCAATTTATGACGTATTCGGAAACAGTACGAGACAATCAATCATTGTTGTCGTAAAATAGAGGATATTACTTATATTTTTAAATTATTACCATAAATCAAAAAGAAATGGAGTGAAGTTTATGACAGTCTTTCAATCTGAGATACTGCTAAAAGAAACACATGAAACCGATATTGTGGACATTACATCAGAGTTGGAACGTCTTGTTCGGCAATCTGGGATAAAAATAGGAATTGTAACAGTGTTTGTAGGCGGCTCAACAGGAGCGATTATTACTCTCGAGTTGGAACCAGGACTTTTGCGTGATATCCCAGACTTCTTAGAGCGCGTTGCACCCAAGTCTCTAGCGTACTTCCATGAACAGACATGGCATGATGGGAATGGTCATTCACATGTTAGAGCTTCTTTGCTAGGGCCTTCCTTGACGATTCCAATAAAAAAAGGGCAAGTTATTCATGGTACATGGCAACAAATCGCTTTTATGGAGTTGGATGTGAAACCACGTAAAAGACAATTATATGTCACTGTTATTGGTGAATAATAGCTGCACTCTTTCTTCTTTTTTTCTTCTTTCACTCCCTTTCCTAATAGTTCGATCTAGTAATATTTGCCTAGATTTAGCTAGCAAAACCTCGTATCAAGTCAGTTGTTACGAAACCTTTTGAA
>JAEOSR010000147.1 GCA_016840285.1 Candidatus Hodarchaeota archaeon
AATTGTTGGAGTACTTGCGGATGGTGGATTTTATAATTGGGATTTAATCCAGTGGCTTATTCATAAGCAAGTTTTTTTTATCATTCGAGGACGTGTTAATGCAGGTGTTAAACCTTTGGTGCAAAAACACCAAGAAGAGTTATGTCAAAAAGGAACACATTTGGTTGTAGACTATCGACTGAATAAAGGTCATACTCGGAAACGACTTCCCGTTAAGCTCGCTCTTTACCGAGCAGGTGATCGTATCATGGCTTTAATTGTACCTCCCACCTGTACTCTCTCAGGAAGACGGATATATGAGCTTTATCGGCAGCGTTTCACGATTGAGACCTATTATAGGCAGATGCATCGTTTTCAGATTTTTAGTTGTTCCCAACACCCAGTTGTCCGATTTATTATAGTTCTTCTCGCATTTTGGTTATGTAATTTCTGGGCCTACTTTAAAGCACCGCTTAATCTCTTAAAGTCAACTAGTCGTAGGTGTCGGGTGGATTTTGTCTATACAGCAAACGATTTTTGTGAATTTCTCCGTACATCATGGGATCGGACGCTATTTAATGGACAAGGGGTATTTTCGAGGAGGTGATACGAAGTACTGGAGTATTTGACGACATTTAAATCATGCTATTTTAAATTAATTTTTCTTGTTAAAAAACTCCTCAATCTGTTTTGCATGACCACCTTCGTGCCCCTCACCTTTGTACCTATATTCAAATAAAGAATTTACAGTGACAGGTATATCTTTAGTCCATTCAAAAGGTGCCTGATATTCCCATTCGGAATTTGAAAGACGTATTATTCTTTGAATTAATTCCTCATATGATAATTGCCATTCTTCTAAAATTCGGTCTGAAGACCAGTTTTTTCGTTTCATGGTTTCTTTTTCATTGAATTCAGCTTCAGTAAGCTCCTCTTCATTGATAAACCAAGGTTTTTCATCATTTAAAAGATCATCAATGGCTTTTTTAAGTTCTAAATTCCAAGCAGAGATATGGGCAATGATATCTTTGGTTGTCCACTTACCTGAAATTATATCTTCAGAAATTTGGTTCTCTTCTAATCCGTAAATTTCTTTTTCTAGTTTTTCATGATTATGTTTCAGGAATTGAATGGTTTGTTGCTTATTCATTTGTACTTTCACCTTTCATAACGCTGGATAATAAATTGTTCAGTCAACCCATTGCAGGGGCTGTAATGCTGTAAATTAGCTCCGAACTACGATTCTTCCTTTGATTAGTCCCATAACGCATACGAAATGAGTAATTATATTCTTTAAATCCCAAGTGATTAAAGAATTGCAATGGAATGTTAGATGTCTTTGTAACTCCCACAAGGATCGATTCACATTGCTTACAATGGGGTGTGCCTATCTGAATCAATTTACTTACTAAATCAAGAGCAATAGTAGAGCTTCCAGCTACTAATGGGCCAATTGAGAAAGAATTTTTAGAATAACGTATGAATCCATAACCTTCAACCGTATTGTCTTGGATAAATATCACTCCTTCACTTTTGGGATTCTTCAACATAATTTGAAATATCTTAAACCTCTCTGCTCCGAAAATGAGTAAATCAAATTTCCCAATATCTTCGAGGTGTTCGCTATGTACACGAATACTTTGTGGAGAAGAAATTAATGATTCTGTAAGGGTAGATATTGACACTTTGAGGTGGTATGATCGTTCGATTTTTATGAAATGAAACTTCTCATAAAAGCTTACGACATTAGGAACAGCGTCTAAGAGAATTTCTCTACAACCAATCTCTAATAGCTGATTCACAGCTTTTAAGAATAGAATTCTACCAATCCCCTTCTTTTGATATTTTTCATCAACAATTAGAAATCCTATCCATCCTGTGAAAGGAGGATAATAAAAGGTCATAACTATTCCAAAAGGTTGTTGGGTGACAGAATCTTCTGCAAGATATGCAGAGTAACTGAATTCCAAAAATCTCTCTGGTATTTTTTGACTAAATCCCCATTTAACCTGAGAATCAAGACGCTTTAGAAAATCCGCATCTGTTTCATTTAAGGCTCGAATATGGATTGATGACATAAAATCATCTCTCCAAAGTATTGTCACTAAATTTGTGTTTTGTTAGTGGTAGGAAGAACATGAAATTCTAAAGAAATTGGATCAATATTACTCGCTCTCACATTTATCATCATTGAAGTATTCGAATGTCTGTTTATCCCCCATAGTGGCTTTTTTATATCAATACTTTCCTCAAGAGATTCCCAATTGGTTTTTGAAGTTTCAATTCCTATCAGTTGAATATTAGAAGCCAGAAAATCTCTCTCATTTTTTGATTTTATGTTTTTAATGGTTCGAGTTAATGATTGTTTTGAATGGATCCAAATAATTTGACTAAGAGGAAGAGCACGACTTAATTTTTTTAATTTCTTGAGTTTCACATGTTTACATTCAATCCACAAATCTGGAATCAATTTATCCTTTGTGGGGATTTCAGGTTGTCTCCAGGCAATTAAATCAGGTTTGAAACGGTTCACTCGGAAATGTGGTTCAATAATTAGATTCTTTTCCCAAAAATAACAATAGGTTAATCCTTTCAGAACAATATGTCGATTTGATTCCATTCGCCCTTTTCGTACGATTAGCTGTCGAGACTCCACTTCTCCTTCAACAGTATTTTCCCAAATTATTCTAAACGTTAATTTTCGTGAAAGTGGATTGGTCATTACATTACTACCAGTATTATCTGGTTATTTAGAAAAATTCTGGTATTCTTGGTTATCGATTATTTCTTGAAGAATCTGTACAATTTGCCAGACTTCATAATATGTATTGTATAATGCAACAGGAGCAACTCTTATGATATCAGGAGGACGGAAGTCAGTCACTACACCTCTAGCTTTTAAGGCCTCACTAATCCTCAATGCTTCGTCGTGTTCAATGGCAATATGTCCAGTTCTTCGATTTGGATCGCGAGGAGTACCTACATCGAAGTTGTAAGGATTGTTTGTAAGGAGGTGGTCTGTTAGAAAGATTAAGTATGAAGTCATATTAATTGATTTTTCCCTAATTCTGTCTAGTCCTGCCTCTAACGTAACATCTAAAGCACCTTCAATTGGTGCGGAACATAGAATGTTGGAACTGGACATTTGCCATCCCCCTGCTGATCTAGCATGCTCGAAGTCGAGGAGCATCTCGAATTGTTTCTCCTTCACATAACCAAACCATCCAGTAAGTCCTGGGTCTTTATCGAAGTGTTTTTTATTGATATAGAGAAAAGCTGTGCCCCCAGGACCAGAATTAAGATACTTATAACTACACCAGACTGCAAAATCAACTTCCCAATCATCAAAATAATGAGGAACAGCTCCCACGGAATGACAACAATCAAAACCAATGGGAATATCTCGTATATGTGCTTCTTCTGTTAAATAAGCCATGTCAAGCAATTGACCACTACGATAAAGAGCCGATGGAAGCATGATCAGAGCAATCTCATCGGTCATAAGTTCAACAATCTTTTTTTCTTCAAGAAATCGGCCATTAGATGGTGTAAGTACTAGGTGGTGCTCTGGATCCAATCCTTTGAGTCTTATCTGACTTTTTAAGGCGTAAATGTCAGTGGGGAAATCTAGTTCATCAGCAAGTATTTTCGTTTTCTTCCCCTTCGGGTGATAAAAAGTACTTACAAGCGAGTGTAGATTAACAGTTGTTGTACCCGTTGCAACGACTTCATTTGGTTCAGCTCCAACTAAAGGAGCCGCCTTAGCTCCCATATTTTCACCATAATACCACCATGGTTGTTCGCTCTCAAACCATCCTTGAATTCCTAATCTTTTCCATTCTTTCATTACCCTGAGAAGACATTTTTCAGCATCTTTTGGGAATAAACCTAACGAGTTTCCATCAAGATATATTGTATCATCAGGAATAAAAAATCGCGAACGAAATTTTGCTAAGGGGTCTTCCAAATCTAATTGTTTGGCGTGTTCTTCCGCTGTTGTAAATGGGCGTTGCACTTTCTTTACTCTCAGAAAAGATCGCTATTCTCTGTGATGGATAAAAAAAAGTCTTTTTAATAGGATTATTTTTCTATTTCTTGAGCTTTTGCTTGGGAGTTCATAAATTCATCAAGAATATTTTGAATTGAATCCCCATGATACTGATAGAGATTTACGTTGTTTTCCGCGAGAACAGCTTTAGGCCCTATGCCAAAGGTTTTAAGATCCTTAACAACTAAGATGTCTAGTTTCTTCTTAGTAAGAAGTTCAGCAGCTAAAATTCCTCGTTTCCGATCAGCTAGTCGGTGTGGATTTTCAACTAGACTAGTTGAAATGATTTTTTGTGTAGTAATATCAATTTTTGCAATTAAAAAAGCAGGAGCTAATCCAAAATGTTCAGCAGGAGATGTTTCAAGAGTGGTATCAATAGAAGAAACAGCAATCCCTACAATGAATTGTGTTTTCTCAATAGGTTCCACGCTTATCATGATACTATCTAATTGAGGAATGGCCTTTTTCAAAGTTGATTCTAATTCATGAGTCACTCCTGTAAGAGATTTCACTGTTTCTGATGAAAGCATTCTGATTTCAATATCAGCGAAATAAAAAGGGCCAGAGCGTCTCATTCTCACATTTATTACCTTTTTTACCTCGGAAAATTGTAAAATGATTGATTCAATCTGTTCGATGAGCTCTGGATCCTCTAAAGCGTCCAATAAAGATAATAGTGAATTTTTACTGAAAACTAAACCTGTTTTTATAATAAATAAGCCTATTATCCATCCTACAATCCCTTCTAATTGAGGTAAGTTGACTATATGAGCTAAAATTCCTATAAAAACTAATGAGTTCATTAAGATGTCCAATTGGAATTCTTTAGCGGTACTAATCAGCGCATTTGACGCAATCCTAGAACCGATTTTCAAATTGTAACGATACAACCCAAATGCTACAAAGATAGACATTGCTGATATAAAAAGCCCAAGAATAGGTTGATTCAAGGAACTGGGAGTCATGATAATACGAGAACTTTCAATAATAACATCTATACCAAATAGGAGAATGAATATAGCTACAATTAAGGTAGCTAATGTTTCTAAACGATAATATCCATAAGGAAAGCGTTTTGAAGGATCTTTTTGAGAAAACCTAAGGCCTAGAAATACTGCGATTGAAGCTATCAAATCAGTCAAAGCATCAAACCCAGACGCGATTAAGGCGATACTGCCAATAACAACTCCAGTTGTTATTTTGAATATGATTAAAAAAACGTTACATATCATGGAGACGAATGTAGCCTTTTCTCCCTCCTCTAACAGTTTTTTTCTTTCCTGGTTGGCCAGATTAATCACTGACTTGGTAGATCTAATATTTTTTGGATTTTAAGCCACATCTCATTCAAAGGCTCGATAAATGATGTGATCTTATGTTCTAGAATTGTCTGTCCATTGACCATTGCTTGATAGATCTCCATATTATACGGGAATTCTCCTACTATTGGGATCTGTTCCTCATTACAGAATATAACGATGTTTTCCCGTTGTTCTTCATTAATAGTTGATTTATTAATGACAATTGCAGCATCTAATTTAAAGAAATATGCGAGTTCGAGTGTACGTTTCATGTCATGTATCGCTGTGGTTGTTGGTTCTACAACTATGAGAACAAGCTTCGCATTAGTCAATGAAGCAATGACGGGACATGCTATCCCTGGACTTCCATCAACTATAACAAGCTCTTTGTTAAGTTGGTGTGCTTTTTTATGACTTTTCTGAATGACTTCACTGACCAATTTTCCTGAATTTTCGGCTCCTATATCTAATTGGGCGTGGATAAAAGAACCGAAACGTGTTTCTGCTTCATAAATCATACCTGATGGTTGAATTTCCATATTTATTGCTTTTTCGGGGCAAATCCAGGCACAAGCTCCACAACCTTCACAACGGATTGTGTCAATTTCCAAATCCGTGGTAATAGCTTCAAAACGACAAACCTCGAGGCATTTCCCACAATTTGTACATTTATCCTGATTTTTAATTGCTAATTTACCACTCATAAACCGTTCAGAGGAAATATTTTCAGGATCCAAAAGTAAATGAAGATTAGGTGCATCTACATCGCAATCTGCCAGTATTGAAAAAGGGGATGATAGTTGAGCAAGAGCAGCTGTAATTGTTGTTTTTCCTGTTCCTCCCTTTCCAGAAATAACAGTAATCTGCTTTTTTGTGTCTGTTGTCATTTTTCGTTCTCCAAAATCTTATTCCATAAATTTGAAAATGACCCATCATATTTAGTTGTTATTCCAATGAGAGGGAGACTATTTGAATAAAGGTGTATAATTTCCTTGTCGTGAGGAATTTCTAATAGTAAATTATACCCATTACCTTTTGTCAAACGAGTGATTCGGTCATCACCAACATCAGATCGGTTATTCACAATTCCAAAGGGTATTTTGAGCTGCTTTACAAGATCGATTGCAATAAGGAGGTCATGTTCTCCAGCAGGTGTAGGTTCTGTAACTAAAACTGCATAATCTGTTCCAGAAAGCGCTTCTATAACGGGACAGGCTGCTCCAGGGGGGAGATCCAAGATTACATGTTCATTCTTTAATTTTAATGCGGCTTTTTTTAGTTCATGAATGATTGGAGTTGCTAGAGCTTCCCCCACTTTTAAAGTTCCTTCAAAAAACACTAAATTGTCTGTTTTATTATTTGATTTACGAATAACTCCCAATGGATGAGATTCTTCTGTAATGGCATCTTCTGGACAAGCTAGAGAACATAATCCACATCCATGACACAATTCTTCAAATATCATAACCTGATTTGGAAGAACTGCTAATGCATTGAACTCACACAAATCAGCACAAAGTCCACAATGAGTACAGGCTGATTCATCGACAACTGGTCTTTGTACATTGACGTCTTGAAAATGAGTCATAGGAAAGTGAAGAAAGTGGTTATCATTTGGTTCTTCAACATCTAAGTCAAATAGGGCTACTTTGGAAAATTTTGCTAGATAAAGTGCTAAGTTCACCGCAATAGTTGTTTTTCCAGTCCCCCCTTTACCAGATGCGACACTGACGATCGTTAGGTTATCCTCCTAATGATGATGGTGGTCATGTTCTCCATGCTCCTCACCACGATATTTATGTTGTTGACAGGCATCTTTATCTGTAGCCATTCGCAATTTATTGTTTTTGAATAGGTCTATAGCCTCTTTTACTGTTCCTTGAGCGTCAACATAAACTTCAATTCCAAATTGTTCAAACAATTGTATTGCTCGTCTACCTACTCCTCCACAAAGCATTACATCGATATTGTGCTCACGGAGAAGTTCCGCAGGTAATTTTGCTCCTCCCATATGAGAGGAAGTGTTTGGGATGATTTCAACATTTTCGGTCTTATCATCATAGACTGTGTAATTCTGTACACGTCCAAAGTGATATCCAATCCGATCTTCAAGTCCACCTTTTGTTTCTGAAGGAATACATAATCGCATTTTTAACTTACCTCATTTTGTTTCATTAGTGCTACATATTAAAATTAAGGTCTTCGGCCTTGACCTTGACCCCGGCCCATTCCTCGGCCCATACCTCGGCCCATACCCCGGCCCATTCCTGATCCTGCAGCTATTGTCATCTCATTCAGTTTTCCCTTATTAAAATCCTCGATGTTTTGTTGAAGAGTCCCTGTAATTCCTGAATAGACTTTCACGCCAGCATTCTGTAAAACGCGAAAAGCATTAGGACCCATTTGAGGTGCTATAACCACTTCTACCTGCTGATTCACTAATGATTGTGCAGCTTGGATTCCTGCGCCTCCTGCTGCATTTTGTGCAGAATTTGGATAGGTTACCAATATCTCTTGGGTTTCCGATTCTACAACAACAAAATGGGAACACCGGCCAAAGATATAAGCAAAAGGATTAGATAAATCATTCCCAGTTGATGGTAATCCAATTTTCATTTTATCTACCTCTATTGACTGTATTGAATTTATTTGAGAATAATGCATAATTATTCATAAACATTTTGCATAATTATTCATAACTAAAAGATGAGATTTTCTTAATATTGTGTAACAATAATGAACTTACTGGAGGAATTTACTGAAGTTCAGTATCATATTAGAATGCTTTTTAAAATCAGCACAGTTCAATTGAGTGTATGAGTTATACTTCTATCAAACTAGTTTCAAGCGCTTGAAAAATATCTCTCAAAAAGGGGTACGTAAAAGAAAAAAAAGGGAGAGAAAGGAGCTACTTCCTTCTTCGGAGATAAATCAAGATGGAGCTTAAGGCTATAAGAGCGAAGATAAGCTCAAATCCAGGGATACCACCGATGTCAGGGGCTTCTGGGCTAGTTTCAGTAGTTTCTGCTGCATTTTTGATCTCAAACAAAGATGATCTTAATTCAGTAGTATCGATTCCATCACTGACTATCACAATGATTCGATAACCTGAACCGTCAGGATAGGCAGTGGTGTCAAATGAGTACTTAAACTTATCTGAATTGGATTCCAATGTAACTTCTGACCCATCGGGTCTAACTAGGATCACATCGAATGAGAGATCATCACCATCTGGATCAGTAGCACTCCAAGAAAGGGTTTCACTGCCGCTAAGAACACTATCTAGTGCATCTAGGTCTCCTTGTGGCGCTCTATTTCCGACCTGTACTTTGAATCTAATGAGTAAGGGAGTTATATCTTCTCCTATCAGTCCGATCACAATTGTACGAGCTCTAGCAGATAACCCCGATGTGTCATAAGTGAATGTGAATGACTTTTCACCATTTTCAGCCCAATTTGTGAAACCTTCTGAATCGTCAGAAAAATCTTCTGCTACTGTGAAAACTGTGCCCGTTGAGATAGTTCCAACACCAATGTTGGTCAATGTGACAGTTACACCAATATCTTCATTCAATTCGACATATGTTGGAGCACTGATCGCATCAAAATTGACGGTATGAGTAAACGGTTTGTATCCATCAGGTAAGAGGTGAATATCCAACCCAGATATCGTAGTTAAAACCATTCTATACCGAAGAACCTGTGGGTAATCACTTGGATCGTCGTAATCGATAACATAGGTTCTATACCGCAAAATATGACCTGATTCCGTAAGAGCACGAGCACGTAAGACCATATCTTGAGGGGAGGAAATTCCATCTGTTGCAGCGGCAGGAAATACCTCAATTTGATATTCTCCTTTAGTTGGTGAGAGAATTGAAACTTGTTGAACATCGGGTAAGAGACCTGAATAACTAGTGCCAGTTGAAGATTCTTGGATCCCTGTAGTATAGTTGTAACCTACTCCCATAGATGAATTCCAAAGATAAATTGCAGAACCATCAGCTGATTCAAGGGTGACTTCAAGAGTGTGCATGGGTATGTGACCATAATAGACCTGTTGGGAGAGAATTGCTTGCACAGTGGCAAACACAGGAGGTTCTCCTCCTCTAGTGTTATCCCAATAAGCACTGGTTGGATTTGCGTAAATCATGTGAGTATTAAGAAATCCTGTTATTTTCTCATACCACCACTGGTCACTCTCACGTCCAGCCATCAAAAAAGCTTTGCTAGCCGAGAGGTACCAGTAGTACTCGAATGAACGTCCTGACTGGGGATTTCCTCCAACAATCTGACCTGAATTATTAATCCAATCGAGTGCTGATACAATATCGGGATTATCAGGTTCGGATCCACTAAGGTATAATCCCCATATCCCTGCAGCTGTCATCGACCCGTAACTACCACCACCCCAATCTCGCCAATCTTCAGTTGAGGGAGTGTAAGTGAAACCACCATCATATATCCACTGTGTCTCATCAGTGTAACCACCGCGACATCGTCTAACAAAGGTATCGACTTTGCTCCATAGGTTGGGATCGTACGTATTTAATCCATGAGGATTGAAATTTTCATATGTGGATAAGGCAAGGATAACCCACTGACTCACTGAAAGATCAGAGGATTGATGATCGTCACCGTATCGCCAACCACCGTACCATGGTTCACTTGGGTCTACACCCCATGTCTCATCGTTCTGAGTTACAACTAACCATGCAATAGCATCTTCTATAAGCGAGTTTAATTCGGAATCATATGTGGGTCGAGTCGCATTATATGCAATCAAAGTAGTTGTAGCCATTGCGGTCTCATATGTGCTATGATAAATTGACCTTCCGTCATCTTGATCATACTCAAATGTATTGATGAGATAATTAATAGCCTCTACTGTAGCAGATTCATGTGCTAAACCTGCTTGGATGAAACAAAGAGCACCAAGAGCAGCCATACCAGGCCGACCATATTCACTATCAGATTCATAATCCCATGAACCATCAAGGTTCTGATGAGTCCGTAGCCATGTTAACCCTTTATTAATGGTGCTTTCTGGCGAGGGTATCGTTCCAGCGTCAATTGAGATAGTTATTGTTGTTTCTGATGATTTGAAGGTCATGTCAAATGCCCTTATGGTCATTGTAATATCCCCTACGAGATCGTGCGGAGGGAACCAAACGAACGAAAAGTCGTCCTCCATCGGTGGTTCTCCCCAATACCATTCAAAGGGTTTGTAACTGTATAAAACCTTTTGATTTGAAAGAATCTGATATTGCAGGATAATTGACTCATCCGTTCCAGTCCCTTGGATAGGAATACCGTAATATTGCAGGAAATGATCTCCATCGGAGGGAGTTGTGAAGCTGAGACTTGGAGGGG
>JAEOSR010000148.1 GCA_016840285.1 Candidatus Hodarchaeota archaeon
AGAGGTGTTGAATAGCTACCTTACCAGATTTTTTTGTCTCTGCTGGTTTGAGATAATCAGCAACAAATGAAAATTCTGTATCAAGATCTCCTTGGTAGTGGGTCTTAAATACATAGTAGCATGCAGGACAAGCGCAAATGACTTTGTCGTAATTTTTGAATATTTCTACATTCTCTTTTTTGCATTTCTCATACTCATCAAAAGCTCCAGAGACATATAACGGATATCCACAGCAAATCTCCTTATCCAATATCGTAAAGTCGACTTTACGTTTTAGAAGATAGTTCAAAGAATTATCAGTATAACGAGGAACTCTGATTGTTGACAAACAGCCCATATAATAGAGTGTGTTACTTTCGTCAGGAATTCCCTCAGGCCTTCTAATTCGCATTTTATCAGTAGAATATGGAGTACCATACTTCTCAAAACTGATTATCATCTCTTCGAGGTCTTCAATTTTATTTCCATCTTCTAAGAATTTATGATTGAGTTGACATCTCTCTTCTGAGGTCCCACAAGCATTACAATGGACGCAATTCAAGAGCTTCAAGCTATCTTCTTGCTTAAATCGATAACTGTCACGTTTTTCTAGGAGTCTCATAACCTCGTCGTTATCCAAGAAATTTTCTGGTTCGACTTCTTCAGTGGGGTATTTTTTTCGATCATCCAAAATTTACTCACCGTTAACGAATATTATCATGATATTAACTAAGATACTAGCTTTCTCCAAGCTTTCATGCCCCCTTCTAACACATACACTTTGGAAAATTCTTTTTTCTGCATAATTTGAGCAGCAGTATGAGCTCTAGCTCCACTACGACAAACAATGATAATTTCTTGATCCTTGAGATTATTCAACTCGTCAAGATTTGATATCAATTGGCCTAGTGGAATGTGCTTAATATCTTGTAAGTGACCAAGTGGCCCTTTCAATTCATGTTTCTCTCGAACATCAATCAATACAGGATTATCATCTAGACGTGTTCTAAATTCTTGGACATTAATTGAATCAACTACTTGATCATTTACCCCGATACCGATAGTACCTTTTACTTCACAAGCAGGGGAATCGATCGGAATCCAGACCTCACCTGGGTTCTGCGCACATTGATAATTAGCCTTTAAAACCTCGTTCATCCAATCTGCTGGGCCAAGTTTCAGATCTTCGAGATATTCGATAAATTCTTCACGAGTTCGTGGTTTAAGATGAGGATTACTAATTTTTTGTTTAGCAATATTAGACGGTTGATGCCCACGATATTCGTGAGCTGGATAAACAACAGAATGGTCAGGGAGTTCTATAAGCTTTTGCAAACTATCATAATGTTCTGCAGGATCTCCACCTGGCAAATCATCTCTTCCTGCTCCGCCTTCATCTAGAAATAACACGTCGCCTGTGAAAACTCTGTCAGGAAGGATTAATGTTATCGAGTCTTTGGTATGTCCAGGTGTATGAATAAATTTGAATTTTACACCTATAAGTTCTATTTCATCTCCATCTTTGATACGAATAGTCACACACCTCGCGGGTGCATTTTCGTGCATAATGTATTCACAATCAGTACGATCTTTGATTGATGCAGCTCCAGAAATATGATCTGCGTGAGTATGAGTATCAATTACATGGGTTAATTCTAATTTTCGTTCTTTTAATAATTGTAGATAATCCTCAGCGTGATCTAAGATTGGATCAATTAGAATTGCCTCATGAGAATCTGGATTATCGACTAAATATGTAAGACAAGCATGTGGATTTAATTGTTCATAAGCTAGTGCCATTTTATTATCACTTTAAGCTTCTGTTACAGTTTAGCGTATTATAATAAGAATCGTATAATTGTAAAGAAGAAAAAATTGAAAGAGAAATTTCAATGACTTGGAGTCAGAGATGACATGTACAAGTGATTTCTCTTATTAGGTTTAATATGTTTCACATTGAATTTCAAAGTACTTACTTGGGTGACTGCAAGTGGGGCAGACCTTTGGGGGAGTTTCGCCTTCATGGATATAACCACATTTTCTACAGACCCAATAGACTTTCTTTTCTTTCTTAAGAACGGTGTTCCTTTCCACTACCTTAAGTAATTTCATATACCTTTCTTCGTGATGTGTTTCAGCGATCCCTATTGCTCTCAATCTAGTTGCTATGTCGGGGAACCCCTCTTTTTCAGCCGTTTCTGCAAACTCTGGATACATTGTTTCTCTTTCATAGCGTTCTCCAGCAATTGCGGCCTTCAGATTCTCGATTGTATTTCCTAATGTTGTAGGTACAACCCCGTCAACCGTCAGTTCATCAATTTCTTCATCTATATCTTTTTTCAGCTGGTTGATCATTCTAAA
>JAEOSR010000149.1 GCA_016840285.1 Candidatus Hodarchaeota archaeon
AGAAAAAATTCTTAACGATCAATACAAATTATGCTAAATCTGGTGAAAATGAGAAGAATTGGATTATAAGAATAATTCTGCTTTCTTTAGGTTGATTAGAAAATCTTTAAATATTGAAAAGTAGCAAATGAATCTATTCTGAGCGAGCCTCGGTGTGATGGTCAATGGCAAGTAATAGCGAGTTACAAATTACGGAAGAATCAAGTATTTGCCCTTATTGCGGTTGTGGATGTAAAATAAAACTAGTAGATAAGGGTGGAAAACTGAAAGCGAAAGGTGCTGGAAAATATAGTTTAAACAATAAATATCTCTGTATTAAAGGGAGCACTACTGGCGATTGGATTCAATCTGAGGACAGACTAACCAAACCACTAATTAGAAACAGAGAGGGTGGTTTTGATGAAGTGGAATGGTACCAAGCTCTAGGTCGTGTTGCGATGGAGTTTCAGCGTATAAAAGACACTTATGGATCTAGAGCAATTGGGGTCTTTGTTAGCGCAAAAACTACAAATGAAGAAGTATATCTCGCACAGAAATTTGCACGATTGGCACTGGGAACCCACAATGTCGATCATTGTGCTCGTTTATGTCATGCAACTACTGCTGTTGGTTTGGCACAGAATCTTGGTGCTGGGGTAATGACTAATTCAATAAAAGACATTGCTGCCAATTCTGATGTTATACTCATCACAGGTACTAATTCCGCATCTTCCCATCCCCTTTGCTGGCAGACAATCAAGAAACACAAAAAAGCTACAGGAAAACCTTTCATAATTATTGTTGACCCTCGTAAGTCCGAAACAGCTAAACTTTGCGATATTCACGTCAAGATTCGTCCTGGGACGGATCCCTCGTTTGTGAATGGTTTAATGAAGGTGATTTACGATGAACAGCTCGAGGATGAGAACTTCATTGAAAAGAATACAAAAATGCTCTCATATGTGGAATTAATTAAAGTTCTCAATTTGGTTGATCTCGATGATGTTGAAAGAACAACAGGTGTTCCAAAGGAAACAATCCAGGAGGTTGCTAGGATATATGGAAAAGCTGAATCTGCAGCTATCCTCTGGGGAATGGGAGTCACACAACACTTGACAGGTGTCATAAACATCTGTCAATATGCTAATCTAGCGATGATGACAGGGAATTACGGTCGTCCTGGAACTGGAGTCAACCCGTTACGAGGACAGGTTAATGTTCAAGGAGCTTGTGATCTTGGTGGATTACCCGACTGTTTTCCAGGATACAAAGTGGTGAATCAAGAGAACACCAAGGTATTTGCTGGATATTGGGACATTCCTCCAGAAAAACTTCCGTCAAGCGCTGGACTTACATCTGTAGAGACCATTGATGCGATTCCTGAACGTATCAAAGCCCTCTATGTCATAGGTGAGAATCCAGCTCAATCACATCCAGACTTGAAACATGCTATCCGAAATATGAAGAATTTAGAATTTATGGTAGTGCAAGATATTTTTCCCACAAGAACAACAGATTTAGCGACTGTCATTCTTCCAGCAGCATGTATATTTGAGAAGGAAGGTACATTCACCAATACAGAAAGACGTGTACAATACTCAGGTAAACAATTAGAGCCTCCAGGGGACGCCAAGGCAGACTGGGAGATAATTCGTGATTTAGCGAATGATATGGGATATGGGACTTTTTTCGAATATTCTTGTGCTGAAGACATATTCAATGAGATTCGAAGGTCAGTTGCTACTTATAATGGCATAACATACGAAATATTGAAGAAAGCGGAAGACGGGGGCATCCAGTGGCCTTGCAACGAGAAATATCCTGATGGGGTTCAGTTTATGTATGAAGCGGAATTTTTCACCGATGATGGCAAGGGTAAATTTTATTCTGTCCCAAATATTCATGTGAAAGAGGATCGTGACCACCCATTCACCCTTATTACTGGACGAATTAACGCCCAATTTCATACAATGACTATGTCTGGTCGTAGTCCGAAGTTAATGAAACTCGCTCCACGGGCATTTGCACAAATCAATAATGAAGATGCAGAAGTATTATTCATCGAAGACGGGGATATTGTAGAAATCGAATCACAACTTGGTTCGATCGAGGTGGAAGCTCGAGTAACGCCAGATATCATTCGTGGCCATGTTTTTGTGCCTTGGCATTATTCTGACGCATTAGTCAATGAGCTAGCCGATTCTGCTGTGGATCCATTAGGGCATACGCCCTGTTTCAAAGTTATTCCAGTTATTCTCCGATTATTCACTCCAATGAGTACCGTAATAGAACAAACAAAGGGCTTAGAGGATGAATCTTTTCGTGTTAAGGTAGCAAGATTGTTTTCTATTGATATCTATGAATCTATGGTGAAATTAGGTTATGTTCCCATTGGAAGTGGCACCTATTTTGGTGCAAAAACTCATAAAATGGCATTCAAGTTGAAGGAAGATAAGCTAGAAATCAAAATAGAACAAAAAGAAACAACTCTTGATCTGAATTTTTCGACTTCAAAAGGAAGTTACACCCATTCATTGCCTATTTCCGATATTACGGAAGAAACGTGGCTTTTAAATAATATACGTAAAGCAATTGGATCTATTTGTGCCAAAGTTGTGAATTCTCTAACAACCCAATAAGAACAACACAATTTAGAATTAGAATTTTCTCAGATATCCCTTAATGAACCCTTGAACGTTTTCTTTCCCCTCAATAATCCCAAAGTGACCTTCACATAAATAGTCTGGGTACCACTCAAGAAGTTTGTTCATGGATTCCCGCCATAGACTGATGTCGGACTTAAACTCGGGGAGAAATGGTCCATGAATGTCCTGTCCAAACAATATACGTTTTTCTTGAGCTTCTTGGCAAGTAGTTAATAATCCTACAACACTACCAGGAGTGTGGCCTGGTGTATGAATAATTTGGAAAGTATTTCCCTCATTGAATTCAATTTTATAAGATTTGTCAATCTTAATGTCTATATCCACTGCATCCAATGTTGTCTGATACCACTTGGCTGCAGACAAAATAGGATCTTCGTTTGTGATTACTTTGGCTGCATAATAATGTGCAATAATCTTTGCTTGAGGTAAGCGCGCTTTAATGGCTTTTAAACCACCAACATGATCAATATGTGCGTGTGTCACTAAAATATAGCTAATTTGGTTCAAGGGTTTGATCGCTTGTATATTTCGACAAATGGTCTTTACTGAGTGATTACTTCCTGCTCCCGTGTCAACAAGTATGGAAGGATTAGTAGAGTCGTGATTTGAAATTAAATAGGTACAACAGTCTTCAGAAGCAGATATTTGACTGTTTCCAACCAAATGAATGCTTACAGTGTCGAAATTGATAGTAATCATCAGAATACATCTTCAAAAAACTGCAACCAGTGACAATATTATTATAATCTATTTGGGTTCTGAAAAATTGTTTTCAGATTACCAGAGTACCATTGATTTTGGTAGGTGACTTAATTAATTCCGATCTGGAATTAAGAAGAATGGTGATTTTGCCTATGGGA
>JAEOSR010000150.1 GCA_016840285.1 Candidatus Hodarchaeota archaeon
CAAAACCCAATGATTTTGATCCTGCTGCTAAAAAGGTCGTAATTGTAGTCGGAGTTCCCTGATATACGTCAACTGCCCATGCATGGAAGGGAACAGCAGCTATCTTGTATCCAAAACCGACTAGTAAGAACATCAATGCCAGAATGTGTAGTGGAGAGTAATTCAGAGGTTCTGCAAATGATGTGATAACACTCTCAATACTCGTTGTTCCTACAATGCCATAAACTAGTGATATGCCAAAAAGTATGAAAGCTGAAGACATAGCACCGATGAGGAAAAATTTTAATGCACTTTCACTAGTTTCCGCCCGAGACTTTTGATATGCTGCAAGAGCATATGTAGGAACACTACCTAATTCCCAAGCCACAAACAGAACTAAGAGGTCATTGGCTGCAGCAACTAGCATCATTCCAATGGTTGAAAAGATCAACAAAACGTAATAGATTCCGATAGTCCGTTCAGAACTGACGTAATCGATACTCGCAGTGGTGA
The DNA here is from genome assembly GCA_016840285.1 of Candidatus Hodarchaeota archaeon. The sequence continues at coordinate 493 of JAEOSR010000150.1, forward strand.
CAAATAGCAATACAATAAGAAAAATCATTGCAAAGAAGCGAAAGAAATTATCTACAATAAAAAGACCAGACTCGCTAGAAAGGTCAAAGAGATCGGCTGGATTTCCAAAAACATGAACAACATCTAAACCAATTCCAAAAATAACAATGTACAAAGAAAAGAGACATCCTAGAATTGTGATTAACCCAAATAACCTCCGGTCGAAGTTAAAGGCTTCTAGGATAAGGCATAGGAGGAGTGTTGCTACAAGAATTATGAAGGGGAGGAAAATGGTCAAGATTTCACTCATGATTTCTTTTCACCTTACGAGTACTGCTCAAAACTGTAAACCAAAGAAAGTTGTTGCTGTTTCCATTAGATCTAAGATAGGAGCGGGGAATATTCCGAAAATCAAGGTAAGTAAACAGAGTAATGCTAGTGTTACATATTGAGACAAATGCGACACGTCATGTGCATGTTCTAGTTCTGGGTTTACATCTCCGAAGACAGTACGTTGAAGCATCCACAAATAGTAAGCTGCAGTAAAGATAATTCCGAGAACGCCGATCAAAGCTATTCCTGTTCCAGTAAGCATTACACCAATAATTGGTATACTTTGACCAGTCCAGTTAAAAAGAGCGATAAATGTCAACAACTCTGACCAAAACCCAGCTAATCCTGGTAATCCAGCACTAGCAAAGGATCCAAAAACTAAGACCCCTGCCGTAATAGGCATATTCTTTGCAATCCCTTTCAGTTTGGGAATATCACGTGTATGAGCTGAATGGCCTATAGTCCCTGCAAGGAAAAACATCAAGGGAGAGATTATTCCATGAGCAATTTGCATGTACATTGCGCCAGCTAATCCTATATCTGTTTGTGTTGCGACTCCTAATAAGACAATTCCCATGTGACCAACTGATGAGTAGGCTACTAGACTTTTCATATCCACTTGTCTGAGTGCAACCCAAGAACCATATAATAGGGAAATTAATCCGATTAATGCAACTAACCAGGCGAACTCCGACAATGCCTCGGGTAAAAACCAACCACCCATTCGTAATAAGCCATAACCACCCATTTTCAGTAATAAACCTGCCAATATCATGGATCCTGGAGTGGGAGCTTCAACGTGAGCCAAGGGTAACCAAGTATGGAAAGGAACGCTCGGAACTTTTACAATGAATCCAAAGAGCAAGGCAAGAAAGATTAACAGTACAAAAGGCTCTGCTCCAAAGTTTAATTGGGTCAGAAGTTCAAATGAAAAAGTGCCACCTGAGGCACCACGTAAGCTTGCGGATTGTAACCAGATCCCAATGATACCTAAAAGCATAACTAGCGACGCGACGTGCGTATAGATGAAGAAGTAGATCGCTGCATATTCCTTTTTGGGTCCTCCCCATATCCCAATCAGAAAGAACATCGGAACGAGAACTAGCTCCCAGGCAACATAAAAGATTATAAAATCAGTTGCAACAAATGTTCCTAAGACACCAGTCTCTAACAACATGAGCATCGAGTAATATGCTGGTTCCCTTTCATGAATATCTTTGAATGAGGCAAGTACGGCCACAAAAAAGATAAAACTGCCTAGTAAAACTAGTGGTAGGCTTAAACCATCTACACCTACAGAATAGTTCATTCCCACCGCCTCAATCCAAGGAATCTCTTCAACTAGCGCCCAACCACCAGTTGCTAGTCTGGATCGGTCTGCACGAAACATCTCTGGCAAAAGAGAATTATTTTCAAACATCATCCATGCTAAAATAGAGAGGAGCATTACAATACCACTCATTATTAAAGCAAAATACTTTGATAACTCATTACGAACACGACCCACTAGCCATGTTGGAAGCGCCGCCAAGATCGGTAGGAAAAATATCAAGGTTAATACACCAATTTCTATTTCAAAAAATTTAAGAAGTCCTACATCGATATTCATTGTCTTCAACCTTCTATTTTTTAATTAGAGGGGTATCACCCCTGCAACAATAATCGCGATTACGATGAGAGAGATCGCTCCCAAGAGAGTGTAGAGAGCGTAATTTTCAACAACTCCCGTTTGAATTCGACGGAGATACCCCCCCGTCTTCATTACTCCTTTCGCTGAATTTCGAATAATACCGTGATCAATCACACGCTCATCTGTAGCTTTTGCTAACCCACAAAGAGCTACAGACGCTTTTGCAGTTAACTGAACTAATCTATCAATCACATGATCATCCCACCATTTAGAGAGACCACAGATTTCATACCCCACCCTTCCAGTAAAGCGAACTGCAGCATCGAAGATGTTTCGTTCTATCCAATTCATTGCAGCACAATACTTAGAGTCAACAAAATACACAAATGCTAGATATAAATCATCGAGATAATACCCTTTTTCTAGTATCCGTTGAATGCCTCTACCAAACATCGTCGCTTTAATTTTACGGGTAACTGATCGGAAATTTCCCTGTAGTATTACGATACCATCAGTTTCTGTCACTTCAAAGTTGAATGATGGTTCTCCCTTAGGAAAGCTAATTTTTGCACTAGCTCGAGGATAATAAATCAGATAAGCTAACAAGATTCCAAGTATTGCTAATACTATAGAAAATATTCCAACCCCCCAATCAAAGTCTAAAGCTTGTTCATGAGGTTGTAACCAATGAACAAGATTATGTTCAAAAGAAAGATCTGGGAGGAATAATCCAATTGTGAAATAACCTGCTAGCACTAAAGAGACAATAGCCAAAGTCCACAATGGGGTAGTCATCCAATGATCAGATTCGTGGATATGATGTTCTGGAAGACGATTCGTCCCTGGAAACACCACAAACCACATTCTAAAAATGTAAAAAGCTGTTAAAAAGGCTGTAATTACAGATGATAACCAAACCAACGTGATTAATTGCTCATGGAGTGATGAAAAACCAGAATGATGAAGAGCATGTAGAATTATTGCATCTTTACTGAAAAAACCATTACCAATCCCAGCGAGGGAAAGTGAACCAATCAACATCACTTTCCAAGTGTGAGGCATTTTCTCTCGTAATCCTCCCATTTCCCTAATATCTTGACTTCCAGATCCATGAATAACAGAACCCGCGGACAAAAACAATAAAGCTTTGAAAATTCCATGGTTAATAATATGGAAAACGGCCACTGCCATTCCACCAACACCCAAACCAATTGTCATGTAGCCTAATTGGCTGATTGTAGAATAAGCTAGTATCCCCTTAATATCCGTTTTTACCAAGGCAATAGTTCCAGATAAAATAGCAGTTATTCCTCCAACTAATGCTACCACCAATAATGCTTCCTCGTTTGCATGTTCAAACACAAAGTAACTGCGTGCTACTAAGAAAATTCCTGCTTTCACCATGGTAGCAGAATGAATCAAACAACTGACTGTTGTTGGCCCAGCCATGGCATCTGGTAACCAAACATGGAGGGGAAACTGAGCCGATTTTCCAACGGCACCTCCAAAAATTAATAATGCAATTATAACAAGCCACATAGGATCAATATGGAGATTTTCTCGTATTTCAATGAAATCAAAAGTATGAACTTCCAGATAAATCAAGATTATTCCTACAAATAGTAGTACGTCGCCAATTTTAGTTGTTAGAAATGCTTTCTTCGCAGCTGATGCGGGGTGTGGTTGTCCTTCAGGAACAATTTCTTTATCATAGAAATAACCAATAAGTAAATAACTGCATACACCCATTATTTCCCAAAACAAGAATAATTGAATAAAATTGGGGGAAAAACATAAACCTAACATTGCCGCAGCAAACAAGTTTATTTCAGCATAATATCGTGGAGAACCATCGTGTGCCATGTAGCTTCGACTATAAACAGCTACTAAAAAGGAGACCAAGGAGACCATTAAACTAACAGCTGCAGTAAGGGGATCCAGTAAGATTCCAATATCTAGATGAAAGTTCCCAACATGAAACCATTGCCAGACATTATGATAGGTAACATCTTCGACATGTGCATTTAGGAATAGAAGACGAATTAAAACTTCTCCTGAAACAAAAATGGTCAGTAAAAAACTGGCTCCTAATGCAATAAGAGTGAATAGATTCCCGTGAGCTTTTTTGTCCACAAATTTACCAAAGAATATAGTGATGAATGAGAAGATAATAGGAATAAGAGGAATGAGAAAAGCAAACCCACCAAAGATCAATTCTGACATGAATAATTACCTTCCTTCTAACCTTTGAGTTCAACAAAATCTGTTGCATCTATTGTCCCATGGGTTCGAAAAATCGATAGAATGATTCCCAAACCGACCGCTGCTTCAGCTGCCGCCAACGCAATGCTGATAATAACACCCACTTGGCCTGTAACGAACGTAAGATCATTATACAATGCAAAAATTGCAAAGTTAATATTTGCAGCGTTTATCATTATTTCAATTGATATCAGCATTCGTACTGCTGATTGAGACTTAATGAATCCTGCAAAACCAATTAAAAACAGAATTAGTGCAATCCCAACAAATGCCGAGGCATCTATGTCAATCATATATTTTCCACCTCTTTTTTAACTAGATAAACACTACCAAGCATTGCTGCAAGTAAAAGTAATCCTAACACTAATATTGTCCCTCCATGAACCGTGAATAACATCTCGGCCATATCTCCTATTAATTCTATTTCACTAGGTTTGTTGGTCAAGTCATGTTTTTGCCAAAAAATGCTGTTAACTTGTGAAAGAATGAAAAACGCGATAACAAGTAGTATAAAACCCCCTGCAAAACTTAATCGCCAATCTAATAATTTCAAACCTTTTTGTTCCTCAAACATGGCTTCTTTTCCGGAAAGGGAAATTGCGAAAACAATCAAAACGGTGATTCCTCCAGCATACACAATCATCTGAATAACTAGGAGAAGAGATGACTCAGCATATAATAAAAAGATCATAGCAACACCCAACAAGGTAAATACTAGCCATAATACTGCGTGGTAGACACTTTTAACTGTAACGGCCAGGAACGCTGAACCTATTGTATATCCAATTAATATGAAGAAAAATAATAGTTCTAGAGTTTGAAATAACTCAGTAGGAATTAAAGCCATTTTTAATCATCCGCTTCATTATTCTTAGAGGTTAAAAATTCATCAATTGATTTACCATGCGTTTCTACATACTCTTGCTGTTGTTTTTCATATTCTTTTGGGAAATACAACTTATAAACATCGTACAAATCAAAATAGTTGTAATATAAATCTTCCTTTTTTGAGGAAGCCCCATCAAATCCAGCTGAATGATGTAAAGCATCAAATTTGCACGCTTCAACACAAAAACCACAATACATACATCGCCCAATAAAGATTTGAGGAGATTCTAAAGGCCGCTTTTTCTCCCAATGAGGTGGTTGAGGATCAAGTAACTTCATTTCTATACATTTATTGGGACAGGCTCTTTCACATGCCTTACATCCAGTGCAATTCATGATATTCAAGGCTATTAATCCGCGAAAATTAGGAGAAATATGTGGAGTGTGCTTGAAAACGTCCGAAAACGATAAATCTCTATCTAAGACAGTTTGACCTTTTTTAGCCAGTTCTTTCGGGAAATAAATAGTATCTTTGTTTCTACGATCGCCATCAGGTATTGTAATTGGTTTCCTTCTGAATTGTCGTAAGATATAAGTTAATGGACGAATTATGAACAGCTTTTTAGAAATATAACGAAAATCCACCATTTAAGGAACCACTCCGAAAAATTGGGGATAATTCAGCATAATAAATACAACATAGATAATGTTCAGAATTGCTAAAGGAATTAATCCCTTCCATCCAATGTTTAGTAACTGGTCTGGCCGTACCCTTGGTAATGACGCACGAATCCAGATATATACAAAGATAAATACCCACAGCTTCACTAAAATAATGACTAACCCAAGAAGGGGAATTTGGTCAATTAAACTATTTAAAGTTTGATCTCCTAATGGAATGTTGCCAAAAGGTAAATAGGCTCCTCCTAGAAAGAGAAATACTCCAATGAACGCGCCGATCAGGAGAATGAAATATTCAGTTGCCATGGACATCATGTATCGAAATCCAGTGAGTTCAGTTCGCCAACCCATCACTAATTCTGCTTCAGCTTCAGGAATGTCAAAAGGAACTCGCTCCGTTTCTGCTGTTAATGCAGCCATGAAGACAATGAATCCGATAGGCATTAAAAATGCAAAAGGTATAGCAGCTTGTTGTTGAGCAATTTTAATAAAGGAAAAAGAGTTAGTAACTAATACAACTGATGCAATAGAGAGCATTAAGGGAATTTCGTAACTAATCATTTGAACTGCTGACCGAAATCCTCCAATGAGGGAGTATTTATTGTTTGAAGACCATCCTGTAATAAGAACGCCAACAGGATATAAAGAAAACAAAGCAAAAATAAGTAAGAAACCTATAGCAGGATCTGCAATTACCAAAGATGCACCTAAAGGTAATAATGCCCCTAGTATGAATGGAGGAGCTACTACAAATGCAAAAAAGCCAACATTGAAGGGAAACTTATCAGCTTTTTCAGGAACAATATCCTCCTTAGAGAAAAATTTCAGGAACTCTGCAATATTCTGTAGTAATCCGAATTTCCATGTTCTACGAAATAAATGTCCATAATTGAAATCAATAAAAACCGGTCCTCGTGCAGTCCATGCCCTTCCTGACGAAATCTTTCTTTCTAACCAGATTAACATTATTGTATTTACAATTAAAAATATGAGGATAGTTGTCATTTCTAACGAATCAATAACAAAGGACCTTATTGGGCCTACCTGCTCAGGAGGAACTAATGGTTCAATTAAAAATGGCACGATCCCTGGCCACCATCCCCAGCCATCAACAAGCCAATCATATAACCCATAACCCATAATCTTCACCTATCGGTCGATTTCTCCCATACAAAGGTCTAAACTAGCAACAGTAGGAGCAATATCTGCTACTTTACCCCCTTTAAGAATATAGTTACTCATTGCTAAATTGGAATAAGCAGGAGATTTTATCTTCACACGGTAAGGGACTCTGTCATCATTCCCAATAATGTAAAAAGCAGCTTCTCCACGAGGATCTTCTGTTCGAAAGTAAACGTCTCCTTTAGGTAACTTTCGAGGAGGTTTTTGGTAAATTTCCCCCTCTGAAGGCATTTGATCGAGTGCCTGACGAATTATTCTCATGGATTGAAACATCTCTTTCATCCGAATCTCATATCGAGCATAGCAATCTCCAGCAGTACGCATAGGAATGTCAAATTCAAGTTCATCATATGCTAAATATGGTTCAATTTTTCGTAAATCAGCTCGTACCCCAGAAGCGCGTAATACAGGACCAGTAGCACCAAGATTTAACGCGTCATTTTTAGTTATGATTCCCACATTCTCACTCCTGAGCATAAACACTTTTGAATCATCTAAGATAGCCTGATATTCCTTTATTCGTTCCTCAAGATAATGAGTTAGATTATAACAATCTTTTTTGAACCCCTGTGGCAAATCACGACGTAGTCCTCCTGCAGTGAAGTAGTTATACATCATTCGAGATCCAGTTACATGTTCTAAGAGATCTAACACATATTCTCTTTCCCGGTATGCGATAACTAACATAGTTACCACTCCAACATCTGTTGAATAAGCTGAAAGCCAAGTCAAATGAGAAGCAATCCGTTGAAGTTCTAACATAATTGTACGAATGTATTGAGCCCGTTTACTTACTTCAACTCCCATTAACTTCTCTACAGCCATGGTGTAACTTGCTTCCCAACTCATTGCAGAAACATAGCAGAGTCTGTTAGTTAAAGGTTGAAAAACGTTATAAGGACGCGACTCGGCCATTTTTTCAATCATCCTGAAAACGTAACCTATTAACACCTCTGCATCAATAACAAGTTCACCTGCAGTCTTTACTTTCAATGTCCATAAGCCATGATTTACTGGGTGTTGGGGGCCCATATGGATATACATCTGTTCACTCATGGTTTTTTTCACTCCCATTATTTAGGATGTGGTTTAAAAGAAAACGGTTTTTCAGGCAAATGATAATCTCGGCGCATGGGATGCAGTTCTGAAATGTGCTTATGCTCATAATCATCCCATTCTTCGGGGAGAAGAAGTCGTTTCAAATTTGGGTGATTTATTACGTTGATCCCAAAAAGATCAAACAGTTCACGCTCGTGCCAATTTGCAGATTCCCATATGGGAGTTATTGTCGGGATAGCTGGATTTTCTCGGTCATTTATCTTGACATGGACTTGCAGAACTGTTGGATCACCATCCCATCTATCGATGTGATAGACTACCTCGAAATATGTCTCATAATCTACTCCTGAAATTGCTTCTAATGATGTAAATTGCAATTCTGAAGCAATAAATTGCATAGTATCTACTAAATCATCTACAGGGATCTGTAATCGAATACGATTAGACTCAGATATCTCTGCTATCGATATTTTTACATTAAATCTTTCTTTTAACCGATTTAAATGATTATCTATAACAGACACTATTCTGTCTCCTTTAATAGTTTTTTACGACGTAATCGTAAGTCGATCATTGGAGGATCTCGGTCATAAAACTCCCTAGGCTCTTCAAGCAGTGGTTCAGGAATAAACACTCCATCTGATCTTATTTTTTCCTGGAGGCGATGAATACCAGCCCACATGGCTTCTGGACGAGGAGGACACCCAGGAACATAAACATCCACAGGAATCACCTGATCTGCACCTTCTAGTATAGTTGGTGCCTGCCAGAAGGGTCCTCCGGAGATGGCGCATTCACCAGTCGCCAAAACCCATTTAGGAGCTGGCATTTGGTCATAAACATCACGAAGCCGAGGAATAAATTTTATACTCACAGGACCATTAAGCCATAACACATCACAATGTCTTGGGCTAGCTCGAGCTAAAATTCCAAGCCTCTGGGTATCATACCGACTAGCCATCGTTGCACCCATTTCTATGGCACAACATTTCATTCCAAGATATACAGGATAAAGGCTACATCTTTGAGCCCAATTACGAAGCCAATTGATCATAACAGTTACGAAATTTCGTGAGTGAGTGAGGACTACATTAGGCATTGGTTCATATATCTCTAATTCTCCCAGCTCTTTACATTCCTTTTTAATTCCCCATGTTTTTTGAGTTGTAGTACGGAAATATGACTTCAACTGATCCATTTTCGACATAATTCTTAAACCCACGTCATCGTCCCTTTTTTCATCCAGAAAAATAATCCGATTAAGACTAATGAAGCAAAAATACTCATAACAAGAATAATGGTAAGAGTCTCTTCAATAATTTGGAAAGCATATGCCCAGAGAAGAAAGAAAATTGTTAAGATATCAAAAATTACAAATACGACAGCAAAGGTAAAGAATTGAGCGTTGAATCGGACTTGGGCATCTCCTATCGGTTTTTCTCCACACTCATAAGTCGTAGTTGCTGCTTTCAAGCGTGGAATGTTCGGCGCGAGTAAATATTGAACTATCTTAATGACGATTGGGCTTGCTAGCCCTGCTATAAGAAAAATTCCAAAGTGAGTAAGCTGGGGGTCAATCATGGAATATCCCATCACTGAGAATGATTTTGGTTCGGATTGGAGTGATTTGTGCAATGTGGATTATGATACTCTGCAAAAATGGGTGGTTATTTATAATTTTGTCTTACTTGTCCATCAAACGTAAACATTGTAGACATTCATTTTATTAATCTTGATAAACGAGCTTTTCATGGTTTTTAGGGTGAAGATCCTATTCCTTGTTCCCCCCACAAAGCAAAAGGATGTAACAAAGTATCAACTTGCCTTTTTGAACTTTACTGCACCACCTTTAGGATTGGGCTATATTGCTGCTGTATTAGAGGAAAATAGTTTTTCTAATGTTCGGATCCTAGACTGTTCAGTCTTAGGATATTCACCTCAAACATATCGTAAGTATTTAAAACAATTTAATCCAGATTTCGTTGGAATTCAAACCCTTACACCTAATCTTTATAATGCTCTAAAATCAGCTCAAATTGCAAAAGAAGAGGGTGTTCCAATTGTCGCCTTGGGAGGATACCATCCAACAGCGATGCCAACGGAAAGTTTACAATTATCTCATGGAAATGTTGATGTTGTTTTCAGGGGAGAAGCTGAATACAGTATGTTAGAGTTTATCCAGAATATTGAGAAAGGTCGTGATTGGACTCAAATCAAAGGTATTTCCTATTATAATAAAGACAATCAAGTTATCCATAATGAATCAGCTCCTCCCATAAAAAACCTCGATGAGCTTCCATTGCCAGCCCGTCATCTACTTCCTATGGACAAGTATCGAATCTTTGGATCATCTTTTCCAGCAACTTCTGTTCTAACAAGCCGAGGATGCCCTTTCTCATGTGATTTCTGCAGTGTTTCAGCATTCTATGGGGCTAAGTGGCGCCCCCGATCACCAGAAAAAATAGCTGAAGAGATCCGTTTTCTACGTGAAGTTCTTGATTTGAAAGCGGCAGCTTTTGTAGATGATTTGTTCTTTATTTCGAGGAAACGGGTTAAACGATTGGTTCGTGCACTCTCACAAGTTAAAGATATCTATTGGGGTGCAACAACTCGTGCAGATGCAGGGGACCTTGATTTACTCACTTTAATGAGAAAAGCTGGTTGTCGCTTAGTTTTTGTTGGTGTTGAATCTGGGAATCAAGCTATCTTAGACCAGATACAAAAGCGTACTTCAATTAATCAAGTGGAACGATATTTTGATAACGCTAAAAAGGCACATATGGACACTTTGGCTTCAGTGTCTTTTGGATTTCCTGGTGAAACGAAACAGACGATTATCAATACGGTTAATTGGGTTATTAATCGATTAGATCCTGAGTTAGCATTATTCACCCTTGCGACTCCTTATCCTGGCACAGAATTCTATCAGAAAATGTTAGACAGTGGCAAGATAAAAGAGCATGATTATAGTAAATATAACCTCTTTTATCCCATTACTGAAATTACTGGTATATCGCGAGAAGAAATGAAATTCATGACAAAATGGGCCTATAAACAATTCTATCTTCGACCAAAGAAGATAATACAAAACACTTTAAGGGAGTTAAGATATTCTATGGAGAGTTATGGTTTCAGGCAATTTCTTTATAACGGGAGTGTATTTGCGAAAGGAATTATCAACATGAAGATTATAACTTCAATGTGAGTTCGTTTACCTAATCTATAACAACTCTCGGCCTTTTTCAGTAATACCAAAGGTTTCAGGATTACTTGGGAGACGCCTGATATATCCTTTCTTCTCCAGTTCCACCAAACTCTCATCAAACACTTTTTTGTCAAGTGAATGTCCAGTAACACTACTCATCTGTTGTATCTGTGCCATAATATTTAAAAAATGTATGTCTCTGTGTTGTGATATTATTTCTATGATTGTTAATTCCATGTTTGTTAACATTTCATTTGACATTTATCGTTCATCCAAATTAATTTGAAGAAATTTGTGAACTCAGTTTTTTATAAATTTCCCTTACTAAAGAAATTCCTCTTTAGTTCCGAATAAATTATATACGAAGAAAAAAGAAAATAGATAAATATCCGAAATTCTATACCTATCTCAAAATACAATTATTTTCCCTTAATGCGAGAAAAAAGACAAAAAAATTGAGTGTACACCTAATGGAGGAACTTAAGGAATTAATATTCAAAGCTAAAGCCTTTAAACAGAGGAGAGAATATCAGAAGGCAATAGAACTTCTAAACCAAGGTCACGAAATTGGTGTCGAAAATGAAGCCGTAGAGGATTTAGTAGATATTCACAATCAGCTGATATTATTGCATTACCAAAATAATGATTTACAAATGTTTCAAAAGTCATATAACTTCGCAAGAACCCTTGCATTAAAAATTAACTATAATAGAGGACTAGTGGAGTCATTTATGAATATGGCGTGGGTTCAAACAGATAATAGAAATTTTTTAGATGCTATCACCCATGCATCACAAGCTCTCGCTATTGATGATATTTTAGATAATGCCTCGGCTTTCACTACCGCACTATATATTATTTCGGAAGCAAACTATAGCGTTGGGGACATTGAAAAGGGAGACAAGTACAAGGAATTGTACCAGAAAAAGCTCATGAAACTTACAGATAGTGAGGAAAAGATGCTGAAAAGCATTGAGGGGTTGAGTGTGGGAATGACCAAGGAGGATGATATAGATTCACGAGTTATGCAAGCCTTAGATGAACTCGATTCATTTTAGAATGGGATTCCATTCCCTCTTTTCCTTATCCCGATGTTTTTAAACATAAATCTGTATTGCTATCCTTTTCCATGATATTATAATATTATCGTGCCTTTTGTATTTTTTTTGGGATTCTATCTTGGGCACAAACTATGGTTAGCAACTACACCAGGATCCCTCTATCTGAAATTGAACACCGAATCACGAGATTACGATCTTATTTGAAAAAACAAAATGTTGATGGTGCAATACTGCTTTCAACTCCAGAATTATATTATTATTCTGGTGTAGGGTACGATGGTGCAGTTTATATACCAATAGAAGGAGACCCTGTTCACCTTGTTAAGCGAAATCTTGAATTGGCACAATCTTTCTCACAAATACCAACGATCTCGATTTTTGGTAGAAAATCTAAGTTATTTGAAACATTAAACATTAAACCATCGGCGACACTTGCAATAGAGATGGATGTCTTATCCTTTTCATTCGTACAATTTTTACAATCCAAAGCTCAGAATATTCAATTTACTAATTGTAGCTCAATTCTTAGACAACTTCGCTCAATCAAATCAGAATATGAGATTAATCAAATTAAGTGCGCAGCAATGTTAGTTGACAAATCTTTCGAATATTGCTCAGAGATTGCAATCCCCGAGATGACAGAGATAGAATTGGCTATTCGATTAGAAAGTTGGTTACTTGAAAATGGCCATGATGGCTTTATCACAACTTATGGATTTAACACAGAATTATTACACTATGCCTATGTTATTTCGAGTCAATCCTCTGTTTTGAATATTCATTTTACTCCAATCTCTGGTTATGGACTTACTCTAAAATACCCCTATGGCCCTAGTCGTCAAAAGCTAGGTAAGGTCCCTTTCATTGTAGATACCTGTGGTAATAGTCAAGGTTACATTTCTGATACGACTCGAACGTTTATCTGTGGAAAATTTGACACTAAAATCTGTGATGAGATTGAATCTCTTCATCAAATCAAACAATTTCTCCAACGTAATTTAAAACCTAATATAAACCTCGGTAACCTTTATAATGATGTTATGGAACTAAGCAAGGAATTAGGAATTTATGATCGTTTCATGGGCACTAGTTCTGACAGAGTGGCCTTTATTGGACATGGAGTAGGACTTGAACTCGATGAATTACCCGTATTTTATCCAAAGGGGCCTAATCTTGTTACTGGAAATGTTCTTGCTATAGAACCAAAGCTCTTTATCCAAGGAAAAAAAGTGCTTGGAATAGAGGACACTTATGTTATAACTGAGTCTGGCAATATACTTTTATCAAAATCTCCCAATTATTTTGAAATTTCAACGTAATATCGCGGTGATTCTCTTTGGAACGCTCAATGATATCTCCTAAATCTTTAATTTTTGATTTGTACTTACGGCCATCTCTATTAGTTTTAGGTCTTTATCAAACTATTGTAACTGTTGCTTTCACTTCTCAACAACTCTTATTAGCGGCATATTTAGACGAAAAAGGATATATTGTGATTAGTGGTATCATCATCGCTGTTTACTTTGTATTTTGGTTTACCTTAGGCCCATTTTTTAGCACCTTAAGCGATCTACACGGTAGAAAATTCCTTATGATTACAGCTAATGGTGTTTCGTTTATTGGCTTTCTTGGTATGGTTTTAGCACCAGAATCGTTCTTTATTGAAACCATTTTTATTATGAATGCACTTTTGGGAATAGGTGCTGCAATCCGAGTTGGATCTACAATTGCACTTTGGGTACAAAATACTCCTCAAGACCGTATTGGAGAGTCTCTTGGATACAACAATATCTTAGGTACAATAGGTGGCTTTACAGGTGCAATCTTAGGTTTTTTTATATGGAGTACAATTAAAGAACAAGCCTTCATCATATTCGGGATTTTATTACTTGTTTCAGCCATCCCTATTGTCTTTGTTAATGATACAGGGAATTACATCCCATTTTCGTTGGAATTTTTAAGTATTCAAAGGGATAAATCTAATCTAAAGTTTTTTTTCTCACGACAGTATATCCAAGTCTGCCTCCATTGGTTAGCATTTTCAACGATTATTGCTTTTTCTACTTTTATAATTCCCATCCTTGAACGATTAACAGAGGAAGCTTCAACTGGATCTGAGCTAAGTCTCCCATTCCCCCTTCTTTTTATTATCTCAGTAGCTCTAGTAATTTCATGTGTTGGAGGATTAATAGTATGGGGGAGAATTTCTGATTTATGGGCAAGACGGCCAGTATTAATTATTGGTTATGTTGGGATGACATTTTTAGTTCTTTCAGCCATGGTTATATTCATGTTTGATTGGTTACCAATGTTCCTGGATGGTTTAAGTAATTATAATCCCCTCAGTATAATAATAATTAGTATAGTCTTACTATCAATTTTTACAGCTGTTTCAGTGATCACGACCCCTATGGCGATAATATCTGACAAAGTTGGTCAAGAGGATTTAGCAAAAGCAATGTCGCTTAGACAAGTTCTTATCGGAATTGGGACGGTAATTGGAGTTTTTGTTGGAGGTTTCGTAATTGGTTTGTATGGAATTCCTGGTTTACTTTTCATAATTCTTATCTTATTGGTGATTTCTGCAGTGATTCTCTTATAAACTAGCTATAATA
>JAEOSR010000151.1 GCA_016840285.1 Candidatus Hodarchaeota archaeon
GAACATTGGACCATTTTCAATTAAAAAAACTTAACCTTATTTATCCAGAGATTAAAGCATACAAATACAATCATGAATTCAGTCTTCCATATTCTTCCAGACGTTATATCCCCCCCGGACGGATTGAGAATAATCTCCGACTTGTTGAAATTTTATTGAGAGTTGCCTACATTAACGCCTACATAATCCGAGAAAAATCCTCTGGTGAAACGTACCAATTAAACAAAGCGGTAGGTTTTCTGGAGAATCATCCAAAAGATGTCTTTGAGCTGAATAAAAGTGATTTTAAGAGATTAAACATTCCTCAACTCGCCCATCCATATATTATTGACTTCTTCCTACATAGTAAAAGTACGTTACTTGAAGAGTTAGAAAAAAAAGCGTACGATGTAGTAGTAGAAAAAATTGAACGCTTGACATAACTCAGGCGTTTTTACGCATACGAGAATTAATGTCGAGACGTTCTAACGTCATTATAATTGTATCTTTTATATGAGTATTTTTCTCCATATATTCTTCCAAAAATGCTTTCACATCCTCTTCACGACCGAGGCCACTTCTAGCAACTACAAATTGGATGATTCGTTCATAAAGGGTAAAATGCATCTTTTCAAGTTCTTCAATATGCTCTAGATACCATGGCCACAAATCCTTCATGATTGCTGGATTTGATGCCGCAAAAACAATTGGAAAAAACTTGTTTTTATCAGGAACTTTATCCAAGGTGTAATCTAGGACCTTTTTCATGGTCTCCTTGTCACGAAAACCGCCTAATGCCCGAAGAACATTGATTCGATCCGCCTCGCTCGTCTCATCTGACTCAAATTTGTCTGTAAACCAGTCAAAGAGCTCTGAATCCAAAGCGGCACCCATCCGCATTGTGGGCGCTCGAATATCAACGTGAATTGGATGACCTTCCTTGAGTTCGTTGAATTTTCCTTTACCAAAATCAGCTACATCTTCATCACCCCACTTGAATACGTTCCAAAGAACACTATTTCGTAATAACGATATCGTATGGGCTTCGTTCTCTTGTGGATCGTAACCCATTTCTTTTAATAGATCCGAGAATAATGAGAGTCCTCTTTCAGAAATTATTTCTCGTTTTGTATCAACAATATCATGAGCATGGGAAATATTCCCTGAGATGTCTACTAAAGGAAGGTAGGCATCTTCAGCCTCATAGAACTTCAAAAAATCAATATATTCACTAATTGAATAATCTCCTCGTCTCACAAATGCATACATATCATTTTGCAATCCATATCTATCACTAGGTGATAATTTCTTATTCAGAACTAATTTCCCTAAATTATAAAGGTCTTCCTGTGAATACTTCACACGATAAAACCCTGTTTGCTCATTATTAACTTTGAATACAAATGATTGGTCTGGTAAGGTGAAAGTGGTACTTGTATCTTTCAGTAAGATTCTCTCTTCTTTCTTATTGTGATTTTGATCATAAATTGCTATTGTGACGGGGATGATCCAGGTTTGGTCTGACTCATACGGATTGTACGTAAACCTACTCTGAGTTAAGGTGATCTCATTCCCCTTCCTTTGGACTTCGATAACTGGATAGCCTGCCTGATGAATCCAATTACTCATTATTTCTTTGAAAGGTTCATTTGTAGCTTCTTCAAACGCATCCCAATAATCATCAGATACAGCACATTCGTATTGATATTTCGTTAGAAAATGATGGATTCCTTTCTTGAATTTCTCTTCTCCAAGATAACCTCGCATCATCTGTAATACAGCCCCACCTTTATTATAAATGATAGGTGCTGTTGATGCTGTTATTTTCACTGCATCACCTTTTCCAGGAAGTTCAATTGGAAAAGTGTTGATCAGCGAATCTCTTTCCATAGCTGCATTGATATCATTAGCTAAAAATTGTTCCCAAATGTTCCATTCTGGATGATAGTGATCAGTGATTGCATAGCCAAACAAGGTTGCGAAGGATTCATTTAACCAGATATATTTCCAGTCTTCTGGGCTTACAAGGTTACCAAACCATTGATGAGCCCACTCATGAGCTATTACTTCAGCAATGCGCTCTAACTCTGCTGATGATGTGATTCCTGGATATACAAGTAATAAATTCTCACGATAAGTGATTGCACCCCAATTCTCCATTGCACCAAAGGCAAAATCAGAAATAGCTAATTGATCCATTTTACCCAGAGGATATTTCACTCCTGTATAATCTTCCCCAAATTGTTGAGATTTTTGACTAAAATCGAGTGCAAATTCAGCATATTGGGTCATCCCAGGAGGAGTGGCAACACGATGCAAAACATCTTTATATTGCTTCTCAATAAATTCGAACTCCCCTATACCAAAGAAAAGAAGATAGCTGCTCATCTTAGGTGTACTTTTAAACTTTACCAATTTTTTACCATTTTCCAGCATTTTTTCTTCTTGAATAGGAGTATTGGCAATTGAATTTAGTTCCTTATCAATAGTGAATGCAATATCAAACACTGCTTTTTGCGATGGATGATCGAAACACGGAAAAGCTTGCCTTGCATAGGTTTCTTCAAACTGAGTCACAGCTAAGTATCGTGTTTCCTTTTCTACTGTGTATTTACTCCGATAGAGGCCTACCAAAGAATCATTAATCTTTCCTTGAAATTCAATCTTTATGTGAATAGTTCCTTCAACGACTTTTTCTAGTTCTAAAGAAAGTTCCTGCTTTTGGGGATTCATTCTAAATGCTATCTGTGAAACATCTTTTGAGGGAGAAATAATCGTACATTTCCAAATCGCTAGATCATTCGCATTTAGAATAATCTCGTTGGTGGGTTTTTTTAAGCTGATCTCAATGTCAACTTCCCCTTTGAACAGAAAATCATCAAAATTTGGTTCAAGATGAACCGTGTAATGTTTAGGGAATATATTTTCGTTTGTACTCATCAAACCACTTCAATTCATCATCTAGTCAATAGTTCATGGGTGATTTCATTCAGTGTGACAGTTAACTCACTTGCTAACGATAATTCCATTTGTCTTTAGAATAGGTAATAACTTTTCTAATGAGGTAAATTAAGAAGAATAAACTTATCTGAAGCTTATTAAAAGAGGATTACTGAATTTTAACTAGGGGTTGAACAACTTGTCGGCTTCATTTATCCTGCTGCTGACGACGAATAATAATGACGAGAGTAACCATGAAGAACAGGATACTTCCGAATCCTAGAAGCTGGACGAACGGGAGAAAAAACAACGATGTTCTATAAGTTGGATTATAATCGCTAGCTCGTGTAAATACTTGTGAAGAGGTACTATTTGTCTCTGTTTCACTCGTTGTGGAATTAGGAGTAGTTGTTTCAGTTTCAGAGGAGTAGATGTAGATGTCACCTACACTATTATCGTTACAGATGTTATTGGTTACCGTAGAAGAACCGGAATCACTAATGTAGACACCCCACTGACTATTGCTGTTGCAGATGTTGTTAGCTATAGTCGAATAATCAGAATTGTAAAGGTAGATGCCATATATACTATTGTAATTACAGATGTTGTTGGTTACATTCGAAGAACTACTTTCGTAAAGGTAGATACCATTTCCATTATTGTTGTTACAAATGTTGTTGGCTATAGTCGAAGAACCAGAATGATAAACGTAGATGCCATAATCATTGCTGTTACAGGTGTTGTTGACTACAGTCGAAAAATCAGAACCCTCAAAGTAAATGCCATAATAATTATCGTTGCAGGTGTTGTTGGTCAAAGTCGAGGAACTAGAATCCCAAAGGTGGATGCCATTAAAACTATTGTTGTTGCAGGTGTTGTTGGCTATAGTCGAAGAAGAATAATACTCAAGGAAGATGCCATCTTCACCATTGTCATTGCAGGTGTTGTAGACTACAGGCGAAGAACCAGAATACCTAAGGTAGATACCCCACTGACTATTACTGTTGCATGTGTTGTTGGCTACAGTCGAAGAAGAAGAATACTCAAGGTAGATACCCCACTGACTATTGCTGTTGCAGGTGTTGTTGGCTACAGTCGAAAAAAAAGAATAATAAAGGCGAATTCCATACCAACCATTGTTGTTACAGGTGTTGTTGGCTACAGTCGAATATTTAGAATCTTCAAGACGGATACCCTCGCCATTGTTGTTGCAGGTATTGTTGACTACAGTCGAAGATTGAGTATTCCCAAGGTAGATGCCCTTTTTATTATTGCTGTTGCAAATATTGTTGGTTATAGTCGAAGAACGACTTTCGTAAAGGTAGATACCATTTTCATTATTGCTGCAGGTGTTGTTGGTTATAGTCGAAGAAGAAGAATCCCGAAGGTAGATGCCATAATCATTGCTGTTACAGGTGTTGTTGATAATAGTAGTCGTCCCTGTGCTAACATTATACACATATATACCAGAAGAAGTAGAATTGACAATCCAACAATTTTCTATTCGAAAATGCTTCGTTGTCCCCGTGATGGAAATGCCATGAGTTGGAGAACCAGTAATATTCCAGTTAGCAATAATATATGGGTCAGTAGCCGTTCCCGTACCACTATTCGACACAACAGCCAGGTCACCATCGTTGGCAACATTAATGGGGTCATGCACCGTGTAACTCTGTGAAATTGATCTGTTTGATGAAACTAACGAGTCTGATAAACTGATTTGGACTGGAGATAAATTAATACTGAGATAAAGCACTAAAACAGCTAGAAACAAACTAATTTCTGAAAGTCTGTTTCTTTTTCTTATCACCTTTCCTCACTCATCAAATACCTATCTCCCCAATGCACTTACCATTAAAAACCTTTCTTAAGAGATCGAATGGGTGGCGAAAAGAATAATTCAGAAATAGTACCGTTGTCACTTCTCAATGAGGACGGTTCACCCGAGCTCCTCAAGATTGGTAATAAAATCACGGAGGAAGGGGCGTTCTTTTGGAGGAACATCGGTTAACCTCGCAATTTTCTCTTCATTAAGCCAGAGCTCGATTCGCTGATCAGGATGATGAATTGTCTTTTGGGTACATAATAGCTTTTCATTAACAATCAGCTCTGGATTACTTCTTCTTTATTTGTGTTAATAAGGACTTTAATTCCTTTTTGATTCGCTCAGGTAAGTCTGAGTAGTCTTCGAGTAGGGGGAATCTCACACCAGATTTTTTCCAACACGACAGATGATGCCACCGATAGCTGAGGTGCTCTTGATAATAACTGGGTTGGCCCACTCGGTATGCGTCTTTGGGTATCTTTTCTTGACACATCCGACATTTGGCACGTCCTGATTTCGCTTTTTCAACCTTCCGTGGAGCATCGTCAGCTGGTTGAATCGGGGGAAAAGGGTATCTGTGGGGTCATGGTTGTTTCAGTTAACCCCTCGACGAATTCGCTTAATCCCTCAGTAATATCAAACTCCTTTTCTGACAGAATGACCTTGAAGGAGTCGTCCTTATTTGGTTGATAGATGACTTGCACTTTATACCCCTGCCTGGTCTTATACGGGTCTTTGAGTAATGTGGTAAATAGAGGCCACTCATAATGGTCAACCATGTACCTCCCTATCCTCTGTCGAAGTACTTTTTGACATAATTTTTATCCACTTTGATTGCTTCTCCGTCCTCGATTCGATAATAATCTCCTGACTTCCTAATTCAAAGTCTGAATAGAATTTCTTAGTTAGAAAGGTCTCCAGATCAATAGAAAAACCCCACATGTTTTCATGAGGCAACCAGTTCTGGGAACTCTCCTTGGTATAATTGTCCATATTTCTATCACCAATTCTTTTTCTTGAATTGTTTAGCCATTATAATTCTAACTCCTGGAAGCGAGCCTGAATACGGTCAACAGGGAGAATTTTGGATAAATCTATTTATGGAACGAAAAATATTGGTTTTTCTTTAATTCATTTTAAGTATTCAATTTTTTGATCTCTAAAAACATCTAAGAAGTGCTGTTAGTTACTAGATTCATAAGCATCAATTATCCCTATAATATCATCCTCAAGCCATTCAGTTACTGATCTATCAAGTAAACCACACATTCTTTCAAGTGTTTTATAATTTTTGATAGGTATCTCTACTGTTAAGGTTAATGTGTTTTTTTCTGACAAGTACTCCACCAATGTAACGCTTATAACAGGGGACACATTTCATAGTTGTTCTAGCATAGACAGACTTATTCTTTCTCTAGCCTACACACACCAAAAATAGGGTGACATTGGTTCACCTATTATCGATGGGTTTGTGAACCTAGATATTCCTATCTCTGAGAGAAGATTCTTAGCTGAAAGTAATGCTAGTTTTGATGCAATTACGATTGAAGACCACCACATTGTTAAAATCAAATATTCGATCTTTGATTATTATGATTTGGGATTTAATGATATGCTCATGATCCTTCCTGCCTCTATTGGAAACTTAACGGAATTACGAGAATTAGATCTCAGTGGCCATTTCTTACGAGAGCTCCCTGAAGAAATCGGATCATTATCAAAACTTAAGTCACTAAGACTGTCGAATAATTTATTAGTTTCCCTTCCTGATATAGGTAAATTATCAAGACTTGATGAGTTAGACTTAAGTGAAAATCACTTAGAATCCCTTCCAGAAACCATAGGTCTATTGGCAGACTTACGTATACTCAATTTGGAGAATACACGAAGAAATGTTGAGTGTTATTGTGGTTATTCATGTGAATATAATGATTTATTCGAGTCTGTTCTTCTTCAGTTTGATCAGATCGCGACCCATAAGTTATATGATTACCTCAATCTTCACCAGAATCATTTAACAGTAATTCCCGAATCTGTTGGGAATCTTACCAATTTAAGGAGACTCTTACTTGCTGGTAACTGGTTAACGACACTCCCTGACACGATTGGAAACTTACAGAAGTTGGAGTTCTTGGATCTACACAATAACATTCTGGAAACTCTCCCCGAAACGATAAAAAACCTTCAAAGTCTTAGAAGATTACATATTTGGAGTCCGATTAGTCAGTTTGCCGATATATATAAACGGACGCTAATATTACTGCTAGTCTAGATATTTTAAAACAAAATGGGTGTACAGTCTATTAATATATGTTAATCTGATTTGCTTAACTATTTTTCTATTTGGGGGAAGCAAGATCCTCTGAATCCAATAAGATATGAATCTATATCTCAATATCTATTTTATTTGCCTCTTTTAAGATATATAACGCATCTATTGTTACCCATTCATTCATTTCCCGTCTATTCGACTCTCCCCAGTCAACTGGAGAATAGCGAGACCTCTTATTTCTAACATAGTATCTTCCTTCAGCTGAAAATCCCCCTTCGGGTAGTTGTTTGGATTCAAGTAATTTTAAAGCATCTTCACACCGAGAGTCATTAATTTTTCCACATTCAGCGAGCACCTTCAATCCAAAAAAGAAATTGTACATCCAATATGAAGGGTACGACAATTTTGTCCACTTACTATCAATAATCTCGTTGTTTTTTATTTTCTTATAGAATTTTCTTTTGAGAAACAACTCTGATGCCAGATCAATTGTTTTTCTTGCCTTTTGATTGTTTGTTATTCTCTCAAAGACATTTATTGCTCTTAGTGGAATTATACTTTCATGATACGATGAATTTATGGCTTCAGGTCGTACATCACAATTCCATCCTCCATCCTCCCATTGATAGGTAATTAAACGATCAGCTAGTATTGAGCATTCCTCCCATACGTGTTCAGCTAGTCCCAATGAGATTATTGAAAACAAACCATTTCCTTCCTGAGAAGCACAGAATCTTTTCCGCCCATCAATCATTTTCTTGCTAGCCCAACGTTTTTCATTTAGTAACCAAGCTAACTCACGTTGAACGCTCGAGAGTAGTGTTTGATCCCCTGGGGGATAACCAATATCAGCCAGATCCGCCAAAATCCAATGTATTCCTTCCCATTTCTTATAAACTCGACTTACTCCTACTTTTCCTGTTTTATATAACTGTTCTTGAGCTGAGAGAGCATTTAATAATCCTGAAACTACAATTGACTTGTCTTTAATGCCCGATGTAATTTTTTGAACTTCATGGTTCTCATAATCATGCTCTAATAGGCGTAAGTACACTTTTAATTGAATAGCAGGATCCTTTGACGCCAATAATCTATTAACAACCTCTTTTATTTTCATAATGCCACA
>JAEOSR010000152.1 GCA_016840285.1 Candidatus Hodarchaeota archaeon
CAACGTTCTTCAATAGGTATTGAACCTCAGGACTCTCGCGTCCTTAATCAACATTATCAACAAACTTTTAATCGGGACCCTCAAGTTATCGCTTCTTATATGCGATTTCTTAATGCACTTCTAAGAGAAAATATAGTAAAACTAAAAGAAATTGACCCTAATGCTTTTGAAGAATTTCAAAAAAACTCAGAAGTTCCAGTTTATGTCAAGTTGTATGGATTGACACGTGAAGATTATATTTTTACCTTGACTAAAATTATGGAATTACGAGCAGAACTATATGAAAGGGCAATGAGTAGGGGAGAAAAGGAGTATCAAAGAACAGGTATGTTGCCAAAAGAAAGCTATCTAGTGTCATTACTTGCTTTTCCTAAAGTGGATGATTTCAAAGAATCCAAATAATCCAACCCCAGATTGTGATAGCTGTTTTCATGATATAAATCATGTTGAAAGGATACTTCAACTCTTGATTTAATCGAATATTTTAAAATACGTCAATCGGCTATTTCTTAAAATGTAGTCCATTGACATATAGAGGGATTGAACTATTAGCATTTGAAGATGTTAAATAAGCAGAAAAATAGACTCCTAGTTGATAAAATCTCCGATGGGAACTAGAATATAATCAATATCAATCGCATCTTTAACTTTAACCTTTATGAATAATAAACCACTTAATAGTTACTGCTGAATGAACGTTTCTTATTCTTTCTTCGATTCCTTCGTGTTTAGTAGGTTTTGCAGTTGATTAAGCAACTCTGGTCGTTGTAAAAAAACTTTAAGGACACTTGTTAAATCAGCAATGGAATTAAATTTTGTAATGTCAATTTGGCTAAGAGAATCAGCGAATTTTGAATCTTTTCCTGCTTTCTCAATCAATTCTTTTTTTGCTTTGCTATGTAGGATACTGAATTGTTTGAAAAGGTTATAAAAAGAAGCTTCATCAGGTTCTGATGTTTGTAACAACTCTCTTAATGCAACTCTGAGCACCTGAGCATATTTCTCACCTTTTTCTGATTCCCACCATTCTAGCTCTTCTTCATCAAACTTGGGATAAAATATCTTAGCTGTTCCACAATATACTTTTTCACAAGATCGGCTTCCTATTTTTTCACGATAGCCAGCAGCTGTCACTAATCCCGTGTTTTCTAACTTTTCTAAATGGCGGTAAATCGTTTTTAATGTATAAGCATATTCTCCAGTCTTTTGATCTTGATAGAGATTATGGATATCTTTGACACTCATTAAATTATTTCGTAAGGCAGAAATAATTAGATAATATTCGTTGATTAAATCGAATTCCTCTTTTGAGACGAGTTTCACATTATTGGGTTTATACGTAATGTAAAAACAATAGTCTGAGGATTCTTTGTTTAAATTATTACCGTTCTTCATTCTAAGTCACTTGTGGAAAAAAATAGGAAATTCGATTGAGAGTCTGATGAATTCTCTTTAATTCAGAGGTTAATATGATATTAGATAAACTTTCGCCATAATGGGAAATTTAATAAATGCGATTACAATTATTGACATTATAGGTTAATAAATGTCATGTATTGTGAAAATTGCTCAGGCATTAGAAATAGACCTATACGAACAGGAAATAACCTATCTAGAAGAAAAGTATAATCCTCGAGAATCGACTGGTCACTACGCGGGATATTTATGGCAGGAGATTTACAAGACTAGGAAGGTATATTCAGGTGAAAATTGGTTTACAGGTATATCATTTTGATTGGCCTGGTAGCCCTGAAAATATCGGATCTAAATTAATAGAAATTGCGCAAACTGCTGAAAGGGCAGGATTCTCTAGCCTCTGGGTTATGGATCATTTCTTTCAGGTAGGAAGTGCGTTTGGGCCCCCTGAAGCACCCATGCTGGAAGGTTATAATACTATATCCTATTTAGCAGCTATTACACAACATATCAAAGTTGGATTAATGGTCACGGGGAATTTCTATCGGCATCCAGGAATATTAATTAAGACAGTCACAACCTTAGACGTTCTTTCTGGAGGGAGAGCGTATCTTGGTATCGGTGCAGGATGGTATGAACGGGAGGCAAAAGGTCTAGGGGTGCCGTTTCCTCCAGTACGAGAGCGTATCGAACGTCTAGAGGAGACACTTCAGATCGCTAGATATATGTGGAAAGGTGATCAATCCTTATTTGAGGGAAAATACTATCACCTTGCTGAACCAATCAACAATCCCCAACCATTAACTTCTCCACATCCACCAATCCTGATTGGATGTGAAGGTGAAAAGAAAATGTTGCGATTAGTAGCACAGTATGCGGATGCTGTCAACTTTCAACTCGGTACTCCT
Organism: Candidatus Hodarchaeota archaeon; assembly: GCA_016840285.1. Next base: position 2,325 of record JAEOSR010000152.1, read on the forward strand.
TTGAAGGGATTCCCACTATGGCTTACAGAGCGTTATCAAAAACGTAAAGAACTTTTGACAAGAAAACTCGATATATTAAAGTCGCATTGTAGTAAAGTCGGGCGAACTTATGATGAGATTGAAAGAACAGTTCTTGGTACCATTAAACTTGCTCCTAATGCAATGAACACCACTGAAATTGTAGAATTATGTCAAGGATTAGCAAAAATAGGTTTCCAACATATCATATTCAACATGCCCAATGTTCATGAGATTGAACCTCTCGAAGTAATTGGAAAGGAGGTTATTCCAGCAATAGCTGGATTATAGAATTTAAACATTGGAATAAAGGAGGATGAATCGTAATGAAAGTAGTTTATCGACATTATGAACACAATCAAGGACTAGAAGAACAGCAAGCAAAAGTCTATATGGAAGTATCAGGACTCCCTGCTAATGCAGAAGAGATTAAAAGACGTTTCAAAGGAGAAGAAAGAGATCCTCAAAGTGCACGTTATGTATTAACGGAGGACGGCCAACTTTTAGCATATGTGCAAACAAGTGAATGGGTTGCGAGATCAGGAACACATATTATCAGTTATCCCTGGGCCTTGCCAGAATGTCCCTCCGAGGCACAAGAAAAAATTTTTGATGAATTATTAACATGGTTACAAGACACTATCCGCCCCCAAGTAATTGCTGGAGAAGTTGTATTCGATACACCGACTACTGATGAACGTATTAAGTTTTTTCAAAGGAAAGGCTTCGTTGAAAAGGAACATCTTTATGTAAATAGTGTTGACTTAGATCTTATTGAAGTGAGTAAATGGGAGACGAACGATGAAATTGCCTCTTATACTTGCAGAACAGGTACAATCGAAGATCTTGACCAATTAATTGAAGTCTGTCATGCAGATAATTACATGCGTGATGTGTTTCCAAGCGTAGAAGAGGCAAAATATTTCTTTGAAAAAACCTTTCTTAAAGATAGTCACAATAAATTAATTATTAAGGATAATCAGGTAGTTTCTGTAGGTAATCCTAATCGAAGAAAAGTGAAAAGAGGTAACAAACCTGAAAAAGAATTAGTTTCTCTAACTTCAGCTACACGATTAGAACATCCACAAGCTTGGAAACGATTACTTATTGAAATTGCTAAAGAATGTCTTAGAAGTGGTTGGGAGAATCTTCCCTTAAGAATTAGTTGTTTATTTTTCGGGTATTCCATGAATGCAATCTTCCTAGCAGAATTGCAAGAAGAAATTGAAGATATTGCGGTGTTGTTCGTCTATACTAATGAATATCCAAAACATCGCCATCTGCGGTATTAAGACACTTGCTTTCCCTAATGCAATATGAAAGAGTCGTTTGGAATGGTCGGATTGTAAAAAATGAGAAATGAAACCAAGGAAGTTGCATTAGTAACTGGAGCATCAAGTGGGATTGGAGAAGCTTTTGCTAGACTATTAGCTTCTCAAGGTTACAATCTTTTCATCGTTGCACGAAGGGAAGAACTAGTACGACAATTATCTCATGAATTAGAAAATAAGTATTTCATAAAAAGTGAATCTATATCATTAGATTTATCTAAAGAAAATGATATAGTAACACTTGAAAAGCGAATAACTGAATCCAATAAAATCTCAATGTTGATTAATAACGCAGGTTTTGGGACGAGGGGTGTTTTTGCTGATGTAGATATTGATAAGTCTGTGAATATGATTAAGGTTCATATAATTGCAGGCATTAGATTGATAAAAGCCGTTCTTCCTCAAATGATAGAACGTAATAGTGGAACAATTATCAATGTTTCAACTTTAACTGCTGATTTCCCCAATCCTGGTTATGCTGTTTATACTGCAACCAAGGCCTTCCTGAATAGTTTTTCAAAAACATTACAGTTAGAACTGAAGGAGAAAAACCTCAATATTACAGTTCAGTCACTCTGTCCTGGACTTACAAAAACCAACTTTTTTAGCACAGATGAATGGAATTTGGAATCTGCTAATAATTTTTTTGATGAATATAAAGCTATGTCTCCAGAACGAGTAGTTGAGGAATCTCTCATATCATTATCAAAAGGAACTGTTGTTGTAATTCCTGGCCCAAAGAATCGTCAAATCCATTCTTTAATGGCTAATGAAGGAAAATCATGGCGAGAAGCAACTAAAATTGTTTTTCACATCTAAGCTGGAATTGATAAGAAAATATTGAAATTAAAATTAATTAATGGAGAGAAAAAGGAAGTTGAAAGTCGGTTTACATATAGGAAAATTTGATTGGCCTGGAAGTCCAAATAACATTAGTGAAAAACTAGAAGCAATCGCAAAAACTGCAGAGGATAATAGATTTTACAGCTTATGGGTTATGGATCATCTTTTCCAGTTAGGAACCCAGTATGGCATTATTCACGGTCCAGTCGAAGCACCCATGTTGGAAGGATATAGTACAATCGCCTATTTAGCTGCCTTAACTCAGAAAATAAAAATTGGACTGGCAGTAACTTGTAATTTCTTCCGACATCCTGGGTTATTAGTTAAAATAGTTTCAACCATCGATGTTCTGTCCAATGGCCGTACTTATCTCGGTATTGGTGCTGGTTGGTTTGAACACGAGGCCAAGGGCCTAGGTATCCCTCTACCCCCCTCCTTCACTGAACGGTTCAAACGTCTTGAAGAAACTCTCCAAATTATTAAACAGATGTGGAAGGGGAACACTGATCCATATGAAGGAAATTATTACAAACTCTCAGAACCAATTAATAGCCCCCAGCCATTGAGTACTCCTCATCCTCCTATTATGATTGGTGGAGCTGGAGAGAAAAAAACATTGAGGCTTGTAGCTAAGTATGCAGATGCGTGTAATATTGTCGTTGGATCACCCGATGAAGAGTTTGGATTATTGAACATAAGCCACGCCGAGGAAATTAATTACCTTCAAAGAAAAATTAATGTTTTAAAAAAGCATTGTAAGGACATTGGGCGTCCTTATGACGAAATTGAAAAAACTGTAGCAACTTATATTAAATTACCCTCCGATTCTATGAGAACTGATGAAATTATTACTTTTTGTGGTAAATTAGCAGAGTTGGGCTTTCAGCATGTCATTTTTAATATCCCAAATGTCCATGAGATTACCCCCCTCAACATACTAGGAAAAGAGGTCATCCCAAAATTAGAAAAACTCAATTAATACATTTTTTAGAAGTAAAATTGATGATGTACTGAATTAAGGAGAAATGGATTGCAATGAAGTCGTCCTTTTTCGTTTATCATGAATATGTCTAAAATTATTTGATAAAATCCTCAAGGTTAGGAGACAGCGAAAAATGAAGTGAGTTGAGACGGAGAACATAGGTAATGAAAATATTGATAGGAATCCCTCTCTATAACGAACAAGCATACATTTCTGAGTGTATTCATACCCTTTATGAATTTCTAGCCTTAGAATGTTCAGAATATGAGATAACAGTATTACTAGTGGATGATGGGAGTACAGATCAATCCCAAGATATTTATCAAAAGTTATCAAAACAATATCCATTCAAATATATTAGACATAGAGATGGGCCCCAGGGGTATGGAAATGCGATTCTGACTCTATTTCAACAGACAAAATTGAAATATGATGTTTTGATTACATTTGATGCGGATCTACAACATGCGCCTTTTAGTATTAAGGAAATTTTAGATCTTTTTAATTATAGTTCTAACATTGATCTAGTATCCACAAGTCGCTATCTCTCCTATCGTTTTTGGCATCAGAATACAAAAGTCCCAGTTGACCGTTATGTCACAAATATGCTAATAACAAGAACAATCAATGAATGCTTTAATCTGGAAATAACAGATGCTTTCTGTGGTTTAAAAGGTTATAGAGCAAAATGCCTTCCAAATAATCTTGATCATGCAGGATATGCGTTTCCCTTAGTCTTTTGGCAATATATCTCACAAACAGGTCTTAAACTTAAGGAGATCGAGACCCCAATAATATATAGGTTAGATCGCCGAAGTCGTGGTGAATATAACCATCGTGTAAAGGAATATTTCAAGAAACTTGAATCTCTCATCTCCTCCCCAACATTAAAGCAAGTTGTTCGGCAAGATTACAAACATGCGATTGAAATTCTGACTGATATAGTAGATCACCATTCTAACCTCCCAATTTATACTTACACAGATTTAATCAAGAGTAGTTATATTGATCAACTTAAAGTGAACGTAGAGACAAAGAAAGAACAATTGAAATGCTCATGCTATCAAACAACTCGAAATTCTTGGAAATTAAGTCATTCATTCCAGAGGTAATTAAATTTCAATCAAAATAAAGACAGTATAAAGGATGAAAAATAGTTATGAAAGTCATTTATCGATACTATGAACCTAATCAAGGATTGGAAAAAGTTCAGGCAAAAATCTATACTGAAGCTTCAGGATTTTCTGCATCTGAAGATGAGATAAAAGAAAGCTTTGAAGGTGAAGAAAATAGTTTCAAAACTGCTCTTTATGCCTTAACAGAAGATGGACAACCCTTAGCGTATGTTCAGGCAAGGGATAGTGGTTCTCGGCCAGGAACAGTACGAATGAGTTTTCCATGGACTATGTCAGACTGTCCAGCTGAAGTACAGGAAAAAATTTTCGACGAGATGGTTGATTTCCTTAAAAAACGAAAAGAAACCTTGGAAATCACATCTCCAGTATTAGTGAATACCAAAAACATAGTAGAGAAGATTGATTTCTTCTATAAAAAGAAATTCATAGAAAAAGAACGAATTTACTTATACTGTCCTGATTATGATATAACTGAAGTTAGTAATAGAGAAGTGAGTATGGAAGTTTGTTCTTTCGACACTCGTTTGGCAACGAATGAAGATCTTGATTTATTAATTGAAATTTGTCAAGCAGATCCTTTTACGCGAAGAATGTTCGCAACTCAAGAAGCTGCAATGAACTACTTCCAGAATAGAGTATTAAAAGATGGTCATGTAGTTTTAGTCTTCCAGGATGGCCAAATTGTGGCTGCAGGGGCTCCTCTCCGATTACAACCAGATAACCGTATAGTTGAGAAAGATGAAGGAGAGAGAATTATTATAAGATTCTCAGCTGTGAGATCAGGTTATTCACAAGCTTGGGAAAAACTCTTTATTGAAATTGCCAAGGAATGTCTAGCTTCTGGCTGGTCTAATATTCTATTGCGGGTATACTTCTGGTTCTATGCTGGGTCTTCAACTGCTATCAGTCTTGCTGAAATTCAACCAGAAATAAAGCCTCTAGAAATTATTTTTGCTTACCATGGTACAATCTAGAATCATTTTGCATGTTTCTCCAACAATTTAAGGTATGATACTCAACATAACTGAAAGGAAAGCGTATAAGAATGAAAACTATGAGATTAGGAAAAACAAATCTTAATGTTTCAAGGATAGGAATCGGTGGTATCCCAATTCAACGTCCAACAGAAGAAGAAGCTATTAAGGTGCTACAACGGTGTTTTGATTTGGAAATTAGTTATATCGATACATCAATTGCTTATGGAACCAGTGAGGAGCGGATAGGAAAAGCTATTACTGATTATCGGGATGAAGTAATTGTAGCTACAAAAACTGGATGGAGGGATAAAGATATGGCGAATAAATGCTTAGAAAAAAGTTTGACAAACTTACAAACTGATTATATCGATATCTGGCAATTTCACAATGTTAGTACCTCCAGCGCATATGAACAGGTGTTTAAGCCTGATGGTGCAATGGAAGCTGCCCAAGAAGCCTTAGAATCAGGAAGAATAAACCATATTGGCATAAGTAGCCATTCATTTGAAATCGCTCAACGAGCAATCACTTCTGGGGATTTTGCAACAATTCTATTTCCCTTCAATTTCATCAGAAACGAACCTGCTGATGACTTGGTATCATTAGCCCAAGAACATGATGTTGGATTCGTTGCGATGAAACCATTTGCAGGTGGTAGCATAAAAGATGCTAATGTAGCAATTAAGTACCTATTACAATTTGATACTGTATTACCTGTTGCAGGAATTGAAAAGATCTCAGAAATCGAAGAAATTGTGGAAATTGTCAAGGGATCATGGGCCCTTACTCCACAGAACCAACAAGCGATGAAGACCATTCATTCACAATTAGAAAAGACACTTTGTAGACAATGTGGGTATTGTCAACCCTGTCCTCAAGGAGTTCATGTTCAAATGTTAATGATTACCAAAGGGATGTGGCGGTTGTGGCCCCGTGAGGAATTCCTTAATCGGTGGATGCCGCCTGCGGTGGAAAGTTGGAGTAAGTGTGACCAGTGCCAAGAATGTGAGGACAAATGCCCCTATCACCTCCCAGTCAGGCAAATCATTAGTGAAAATATCAATTTTTACAAAAAAGTAGCATCAGAGGTATAGTAATTATAGTCGAAATCAGAATGAAAATGGAGACATATTGATGAAAATTGGATTGCAGATTTATCATTTTGAATGGCCAGGAAGTCCAGAAAATGTGGGCTCAAAACTAGCGCAAATGGCAAAAACAGCTGAACAAGAAGGATTTGCGAGTCTTTGGATTATGGATCATCTTTTCCAATTGGGAGGTGCATTTGGTCCCCGTGAAGCACCTTTACTCGAAGCTTATAGTGCTATATCGTATCTTGCAGCAGTCACAACACGAATAAAACTTGGAATCATGGTAACAAACAATGTTTGTCGATACCCAGGGATGTTAGTGAAAACGGTTTCGACTCTTGATGTCCTCTCGGGTGGCCGAGCTTATCTAGGAATTGGTGCTGGGGGACAGGTAAGAGACGAGACAAGATGTATGGGGATTCCAGTTTTCTCAGACAATGTGCTCATTGAACGTTTGGAAGAAACACTACAGATCGCCAAACAGATGTGGTGTGGTGAGGCATCACCATACAAAGGAAAACATTACCACCTTGAGAAACCACTCAACAATCCTCCACCAATGTCTCAACCACATCCACCAATCTTAATTGGAATGTGGAGAGGGGGGGATAAGATGTTACGCTTGG
>JAEOSR010000013.1 GCA_016840285.1 Candidatus Hodarchaeota archaeon
AAGAGGGAGGGCAATTCTTCTTTTTATTCCTGTGATTCTAGAATTAGTGCTTTTTCTAGTTCAAATTCCTTATCAGTAAGAACACCACTGTCTCGTAAGACAGCTAATCGCTCTAAACGGGTTATTCGGTCTTTCCCTGTGCCTGAGAAGGCGTTATCTACGATACTCGCAAGTTCTTTGTCAACAATAACTGCTCCTTTCCCAATCATGTAAGTTATTGCTAAAAAGAAAAATCCTACCGCTAAAAGAATAAGACCCGCGATCAATAGAGCTAGGAAACCAATGACAGGATCTGTAACGCTTTGCTCACCTAATACTATGATTGGGACGTCCGTTAAAATTTCTGGATAAGCCAAAGGAATCCAAGATAAGGCTGTGACAAGACCACCAGCAAATCCAAGAGCAACACCAACGGCTCCAAAAATAAACATAAAGAGCAAGACGAAGAATCCAGCTACACCGCGATAAGCAAGCTTTATCAATCCACTACTTACATCACTCATCTTCATACCTCAGTTTATTGTCTAAATAACAGATGATCAAATAGCTTTAAGGATTATATTTTGCAGGCGGATGAATGGTTCATTGAAAATAATTTTCTTAGATTCAGAGCAGTAAATAAGCTTAAACGGATTAATAACTAGTAGAATGAGGGATCTCGTTCACTTACACCTTTAGGAGGTTCTGCTTTCAAAGTTTCTTCTGGAGATAAGACCTCAATCAGCTCGTACTTTTCTGTTCCTAATCCAAGCTTTTTCGCGAATTGAACTGCTAAATATGGATTTTTCATTCGGCCATGTAAGCGTTGGAACGGATGAAGGTCCACCTCTGGGTCTAGATTAGCATGTTTGAAGTGTGGGGGAACATTTTTTACGATGAGGCCCTCCTGTGCAATGAGGTCAAGAGCCACCGTTTCAATCGCCACAATATCCCTACTACCCAAAACTCCTATGTCGTTCACTACGCATGGTTGCGAAAATCCCCAACAATCGCACACCGCAGTTATTTCCAGTAAGAAGCTAATGTAGAACTTCTTATTGTCATCAAATGTTTCCAAGACATTTTTTGCCGCAATCGCTAATAATTCTTGGAAAGCCGAGAAATGCTCTTGTCTGTATTCTAAACATCCCACATCTTTATCCGCTTCTAAGCATTCATCGCATTGGTTACACATGCCAAAAGGAATTGTGAGCTTATGTTTTTCTTCATCATATTTCATTTGCTTGTATGGACATGAGAGTACTAACTGTTTCGCATGTTCAGGAGTGCATTTTTCTGAGTCCCAATAAGGAATGGATTGTTCTACTCCATGGATCTTATTCCAGCGCGTTTGTGCCGCGTACCCCCCAACAGCTATGTTTTTTATAGCGCCTCCAAACCCACATGAATTATGACCTTTAATATGGCTCAAATCAACTAATGCATCAGCATCGTGCAGTACTCCCGCCATGTCCATTGTTTCCACATTTTTATAATCAATACGTTTTTCCACTTTATAACCATCTTTCACCCCACTAATCGGTATAATGGGGCATCCACATGTCTCTTGTGTATAACCACGTTCAACAGCATTGTAAACCGCTGTAGGATTATCAGTAATAAAGGGCCATCCTCCTCCTTTTTTGATAGCTTTCACAATACGTCGAACAAAGAAAACTGGAACTGTTTGAAAACCATCTTGAAATCCAAGATGCATTTTGACAGCAACTTTGTCCTGCTTTTCAATACTTGAAAAGTCAAGCAATTCAACGATTTTGTCTACTTTAGCGGCGAAAGTGGCAAACCTAGCATTGGTTCCATGTTGAAGAGTACCTAAATAGACTTTTGCAGACATTTTCTTCTCTTTCCTTAAGTTTTTCGCATGAATTTACTTTTTTTTTTTTAAATTTGACTAATTTGGCAAATTTCATGAAAATCAATTGAAGTAACAGATGAACGGAGCTTAATAAAGATTAGGTGTTAAAATTCAAGATTTGGTTATGTTTAATCTTTTTCAAAGTGATCGAGGTATAAGTTTTGTTTACCCCAAGAATGGTCGATATCTTTCTTTCAACAATATCATGCAGATTTTCAATATTCTGAGCATTTCCAATGCACAAGATATCATGGATCCCTGTGGTAATTTTGATAATATGTATTTCATCAATTTGTTTCAGAATGGTAAGCACATCGTCCATTACACTAGCATTAATATCCAATTCACAAATAAACTCAATTGGATAATTCATTTTTACAGGATCCACATCAATAGTGAATCTGGTTATAATATCTTTATTCCGTAGTTTTTTCACACGGTCTGAAATGGTTTGTGCTGTGACCCCACATTCATTGGCTATATTCTCATACGATTCTTTTCCATCTTTACTTAATACACGAATTATTGTTAAATCAATATCATCTAATGCTGTACTAACCATAATGAAAACCCCTGATCTGTAAGAGGTGAACTAACAATCCTAGATAGATTGAGGTTTGTTATAATATACTTGTTTCGTTAAGCTGATTGCCGATTTAATCTCCAGAGAAGCCAATAACGGTGTGCGATACTTGCAGGTAGGAGAGCTGGTAATAATACTATGAATCCTAAGAGAACTGGTGAAATGGCATAATCTGCTGGTAAAATGTAAGTGACTA
>JAEOSR010000014.1 GCA_016840285.1 Candidatus Hodarchaeota archaeon
TGGAGAAGAATATGGATGGGATGGGTTCTTCTTATGGGATCATGTTTTCCTACCGTGGGCAAAAGATCAGGATGTATTGGATCCATGGATTATATTGTCTGCTATAGCTACTCAAACGAATAATATCACTATTGGTACAACAGTGACACCTTTAGCAAGAAGAAGGCCAATGATAATAGCACGAGAAGCAATTACAATCGATAGACTTTCTAGTGGAAGATTTATTCTTGGTGTGGGGTTAGGAGGTACAGCAGAACTAAAAGCTATAGGTGAGGAGGAGGACCCTAAGATTAGAGGAGAAATGCTTGATGAATCTTTAGAGATTCTAAAAGGTTTGTGGTCGGGAAAACTCTTTACTTTTGATGGAAAACACTTCAAAATAAAAGAACCAGTTAAATTTAAACCAAAAGGTAATATAAAGATCTGGGTAGGAGGTGAATGGCCTAACAAAAAGCCATTTCAACGCGCTGCGAAATATGATGGAATTTTTCCATTGAAAGCTGGATCTGATCCTTCTTTATATCCTCAAGATTATCGAGAAATCTTGAGTTATATTAGAAAGTATAGGAAATCACTGGAATCATTTGATGTTATAAAAAGCATGGTGACCGTTGGAGACAAAGATGAAGACGCTTATATCCATCATTTCATGAATATTGGTGCTAATTGGCTATTAGAGTCTTTCTGGCCAGAACGGTGTTCTTTGAAAGAAATTCAAAAGATAATTGAACGAGGTCCTCCAGAATAATTTTGGAAAGACAAATTGAACACTAAATGACAATATAATTTAACGATGTCAAACATACGGCATATTTGCGATCAAATTTATGTTATAATTTTCTCAGCTAGCTGACGTATAATTTTCGTTTGACGATGTTAGTAAAAAGAACCAATAATATAAATTTAAAGAAACGTTATAATAGTGCTATTTAAGATGAAAATTAGCCTTAATTCTAAAAATACTGTTTCTGCATTGAGAACATTTATAAAGGTAATAACTCGGAGTAAGTAAGAGATCGAAGAAGAGATTCAAGTGAATACTGAAAAAAAGAATGAAATAAAAGGCTTAAACATAATTGAAATTTTAAATATTACAATAATGAGTTTTGCATACATAGGCCTGTTTTTTTCAGGTTTTATTGCTGCTAATCCATCGTATAATCAAATTATTGGTATATTGGGTTGGATTATTTGGATATTTGGTTTGATACTTGCTTTCTCTCCAAATATTGTTTTTAAAAAAAGAGGTGACGTTCCGAAGGGGAAATCATACATTCATACAACAAAATTAGTGAGCAGTGGGATTTATGGGGTTATACGGCATCCTCAATATACTGGTGGTATGGTGATTGCGTTTTCTCTGTGTTTAATTATTCAAACACCATTAACCTACATTTTGGCCATAATTGCAATGGTTAGTTCATATTTATCAATGGTTTTCGAAGAAAAACATTTAGTGATGAAATTTGGCTCTCAATATGAGAAATATAAGGCTGAAGTCCCGCAAACAAACCTTATCATAGGTTTAATACGAAACTTGAGAAAGTAAGTAAATGAATCACCCCCGTAAACTATTAGACTGCAGGATTTATTTTCGATATTGTTTCTTTGGTTTTTCCAGTTATATAGCTCCAGTAGATATCTTATCACAGTTTTTGACAAGAGTGACAAAAATAGATAGCTCCTCCAAGATACTGTTGTTTTTCGATTAAAGTCTCACACACAGGACATGACGTGTTAACTGCCTTACTATGCATAATTCTCTGATATCTACCAAAGTGATCAAAAATATCCCTTTCACTATCTCTTCCACCAAGATTTACCATTCTTTGAAGTTCATTGCGAGTTGTTTCATATAGGAGGTGTCGTTCTTCTTTCGTTAATGACTTCATCTCTCTCTTAGGATGAATTTTAGATAAAAAGAAAATATCCTGAATTACACCATTTCCCATCCCCCTTAATCCAGGTTCTGTGATGTAAAATTTCTTTGCACTGCATTTTTTCTGTTTTGGAAGCCAATTTATCAATTCTTCAAAGGCAGAGATAGTAAATTCTTCTGAAAGAGGATCAACTTTCCCAAATGGAATATGAGGATGTCTATCAATATCCTTTGCTTCTAGTAATCTGACTTCTCCCCATCCAGAAATTGTTACAGTCAAATAAGTTTGATCTTCAAATTCTAATAGGAGCTGATGTTTTTTAGGAATAGTTTTATCTTGTTTATGATATAGAACTCTCTCTCCTCCACACCCAAGACTCAGCAAATAACCTGGATCCATTTGAACAAGGATTATATTTCCATTTGCCCAAGATTTTTTGATTATTTTTCCTTTAAGGGTCTGTGCAAAATCCTTATCTGAATATTTTCCAGTAAATGCAAATTTATGGGGATTTTGGCATCTGGTTGCTGTTTTTACAACTTTTCCCTCTAAAATATCGTTAATTTGCTTGGATATTACAATTGCTTCGGGTAATTCTATCATTTATCATCAGCTTTGGTAATTTTATTGCTTGTAATCATAATTTCGACTATAAAATTATATAGGACACTAAAAATTACAACGATGAATTATTTTTAGATTAGCTACCTTCACTTGTTGAGAGAGTTCCAGACTAATCGAAAACCACCAAGGAATAAATAGTAAATATCCAGTACTACTCATAAAAATAGCCATTTAAAGCCGTAGAAAATGTTGTTGTGCAACCAATTTCTTAGGTTAGAACAGGTGTAAGTAAAATACCTCAAGGAGATAAGGCACCTGAGAGTATTTTGATGTATCTTCAATCTACGAGAGAAAACTTATAGCTTAAGCTTCTTAAGATCTTTAGAGGTGTTCTTATGAATTGATTCAAGCTTTTTATTAGTTTCTAAGAGAATCTTTAAACTTTTTTCGATTATTCTAATTTTTTTATTGATTTCTTTAAACTTCGATTCAAATTTCTTTGCTTGAGAATCAGTTTTCTTCTGATGAAACTTTATCTTTTTGAAGTGAGACTCTATTTGTTTAAATTGTTCATTGATATCATCAATAGGAACAGTTATTCCAGAATTATCTTTTGAAACCGTAACAGACAACTTGGGGGGAGTTGGTGGAGGGACTTGTTCTATTTCCTGTTCTACACTAGGAGGGGCAGTTGGTGGTGGCCCTCGTGGAGGGGGAGGTCTGGAAGGTAATGGTTCTGGAGTCGTAGCAGATGGGGGTGTATAGGATGGTCTCGTCGGAGGAGGTATAACTGGAGGAGGGGGAACATGAGGACTTTGTGTAGGGACAAGAGGAGATTTAGGTTGAGGCTTCGAAGGTTGATGAGGGGGAATATACGAATCTCCTGAATTACTTATTGGTGGTGGGGGTTCTTCAAACGATTCCTGGAGATCTAAAGGAATAATTGGTTTTATTTCATCAGCTTCACGATCTGTGAGTGCTTGTTCAGCCCCACAATGAGGACATGGAAAGCCCATAACATAATTTCTACATTTCTTGCAGACTGGACTCATTATGAGTCAACTCCATTTCTTTTTTTAATTCTAATTTATTTTTGGTTCTATTATATATGCTTAGTTATTTTGCTTAATATAAATAAATATAAATCTAGAATGGATATCATTTTGAGATTTCTAGAGATTTTGTCGGTTTATATTGATTTCCTAACAGTTCTCATCCTTTTGTTATCTGGGATTACCCTTTTTCAATGATTGTTACATTTGTTAAGTTATTTAAATGTTTCACTTGTCTTTAGATTGAGTATAAGGGAGCTCTTCTTTTGTTTCCATTATTATGATAATTTTTTCTTTCCATGTTGCAGATGTTGTTCAACTATCTTTTCGTCATTTCTCTATTATTATCTCACTAGTTTAAAGTGGGAAGAGGAACAAAAAATCCAAATTGGTTTAATTAAATTGGTTTAATGATATCTCACATTTAGTCTCTCAAAATTCTTTGTGGGAATGTTTGATATTCTAGACATACCGTTTATCATGGAAACAGTTATCACAATAAGGATGTCTCGGATGAGAGAGGTAATTCTAGTATATAAAACATGTGGTCTTAAAGTTTGGACATGCCCAATTTCTCCATAACAACAAACGACATAAGAAAATTCTGGACATTACTAGTGTTATGAAAGTGGTAAAAATAACTTTATGTGTTGTTGTCCAATGTCTTCATACTGTTCAGTTAATGCTTTCAACAAAATCAGAGATGAGGATGTTGATCTATTAAGTGGACTAGGGATTTGTGGAGGATAGATGTATTTTTAGATCTTAAAGGTTCTCCCAAATTTTCTTCAAAGCAGTCTCACTGTATTGTTTGACCCAATACTCAATACAATCTTCTAAAACAAGTCCAGCAATTGCAGAAGGTCTTATTCTCAGGATATCCGCGTATTTTTCGAGTTTCTCCCTCACCTCATTGGGAATTCGCACTGAAATAACTGCAGTCTTGGTCATAAAAAACGCCCGAGTTCAAGTAAAGTGTGATCTTATAAGAGTCTTTTTCTCTAGGAAAAGTCCTTGTGATTGAGATCAATTGAGTTCATTAAGCAATAAAGAATAATTAATCTTATCTAAGATCTTCCAGATTGAATGGCTTTGAAAAAGTAAGAAGAAACTGAAGATAGGTAACAAAACAAGTTGAGTAACCATAGCTAAAATGTAGATATCTGAAGAAATTAGGAGACCTAAAAATCCAATTAAATCTCCAGATTGATATATTAAGAAAGCAGCTAACATTATCATTAAGTGAGTCGAGAGAGCGTATTCGGGTTTTCTATCATAAAACTTCACTCGTACGTTACGTAAACGGATTAAAAGCACAATAACCATTAAATCAACTAGAAAAGTAAGAATATATAGACTGAAAAACGATAGAGTATCCAGAAATTCATTTTCTACAAATGTAGTAGCCAACATCCACCCTATATATAAGGCTGGGACTACTGGAAGGTATTTCTCAACAAAATAGAGACGGTTTGAGGAAATATTTGTATAAACTAAAGTAAACTCTAAGGACGTTAGTAACATGAAAATGATTACTATTTTCAATAAATAGGGGAGTTTCATCAGACCAAGATCTTGGAAGGCTGCAAACATAGCTTCAGGCAAGAATATTGCAAATAGGCTTGTAATGAAAAGTGTTGTGGCAAATAGAAATAAGACTAATGTCACATGAAGAAAGATCTCATCTCGTGTTTTCTTAAAAAGTGGTATTGTAAGAATTGTTGAGAAAAATAGCAAGAATGAACTTATTAAAGCAAGCATTCCAGCAATTATAATTTCAATGGTCATCATATCTATCCTCTTTTATTTCATCTCAATCCTTTTTCTCGCTAAAGGGTTTTTAAATATGTGTAAGCTTTGTAAGCGTTCCTTACATCGTTGTATTTGTAATGGAAATACACTAAGATTTTAAAGTTGCTTGAATAAACTGTAAATTAGTTACTTACATCATGATTAAAAGAAAGTTCATTAATGAAAACTTTTTAAGTTTTTGTGAAATAGTAATGATCAATTCTTTTATTCCATGAAATATTTCCAAATTTAAATAGGTTCAGGAAATAGGTCTAATGATAGAATTATTAGGGATTGAAAAGTTTTATCGGATGGGAGAGATTACTGTAAAGGCTTTAGACGGTGTATCCTTTAATATTGACCAAGGTGAGACTGTTGTATTATTAGGGCCATCAGGAAGTGGTAAAACTACCTTACTAAACCTTATAGGGGCATTAGATAGACCAACAGGCGGTACAATCAAGATTAATGGAACAGATGTTACAAAGTATGGACGACGACACCAATTTACTTTTCGTCGAAATACAATCGGATTCATTTTTCAAACATTCAATTTATTTCCAACATTATCAGCACTAGAAAATGTTCAATATGTAGCAGATCTAGGCCGAATGAAGAATAGTAGGCAAAAATCCATTGAAGCGCTGAAAGCAGTTGGTCTCGAGGATCGAATTCGTCATTTCCCTCATCAACTCTCTGGAGGTGAACAACAACGAGTGGCAATCGCGCGTGCATTAGTGAAAGAGGCCCCTATCATTCTAGCAGATGAACCAACAGGGGAATTAGATTTTAGAACAGGAAAACAAATATTACAGCTCTTATTGAAGCAACAAAATAATGGCACCACGGTTCTTTTGGTCACACATAATCGTGAGATTGCCCGTATCACCGATCGTGTTATTGAGTTGCACTCTGGAAAAGTAGCTGAAGAAGGACTACCCAAGAATGGCAAAGTTTCCATTGAAAACCTTCGTTGGTGAAAAACATGAGTAATCTTTGGCTGCTCCTTAAGTGGTCTTTCAGGGATTTGAAACAGCGGAAAATTCAAGTGTTAGCTATCGCAATAATAATAGGCCTCGGCACTGGGATATATACGGGTTTAAGCAGCTCTACCCCCTGGAGACTACGAGCCTTTGAAGAAAGTAATAAAGATCTAAATATGTTTGACCTCAAAATGAGTTTGCTCCCTGGAAGCTGGATACCCCATTCAGAGCTTTCTACTGCTCTTCAGAATGTATCGCATAAAGATTGGATCAACACGCTGGAATATCGAGTAAGTTTTCCCACAACAGTTAATGCCTCTACTTCTAATCAGACCATTTTGGTGAATGGCCGTGTCATTGGGATCAATGTTTCTGATGGGTCTCAAAATTTGGATGTTAATGGTATTCACATCACAGATGGACGGCACATTAAATCAACAGAGACAGCAGAGAAAGTTTGCCTCGTAGAATATAACTTTGCTAGTTATCATGACTTAAAACCGAAGAATCAACTGCTTACAATTGCGGGAGGCATTGAACTATCTTTCATTGGAACAGCATTTACCCCCGAATATTTCATGGTAGTTGAAGAAAATATGGTCTTTGCGCAATCAACTTTTGCTGCTCTATTCGTCCCTCTTGAAACAGCTCAGGGAATTCTTCACCAAGCGACAGGTTTACCTCTTGGATATGTAAATGAGGTTCTTTTGCTATTAGAACCTCAAGCTAATCTTGAAGAGTTTATTCCAGAACTTGAAGACTATTTTAACGATAATTTTCCCTATATTTCTTTTGAATTTATAGAAAAAGAAGATTCCCCCGTATACGAATTCCAAGAAGAAGATATCTCTGGCGATCAAGGATTATATTACATTTTCTCTTTTCTTATCCTTCTCATTGCTGCTTTTGGAGCATATAATCTCATTTCACGAGTTGTGAATTCTCAGCGTCGGGAGATAGGAGTAAACATGGCATTGGGTGTACCTCCTCGTCAGATTGCATATAGATATTTACTCTTCAGTCTCGAAATCGCACTTGGAGGGATTTTATTTAGCTATATTTTTGCAATAATCTTGGGAAATCGACTTGCAGAGGTAATATTAGACATTACACCTTATCATGTGTGGAAAGTTTGGTTAGTACCAGATCTTTTTCTCCAGGGTACAATATTGGGAATCCTTATCCCCTTCATTGCATCAATTGTACCTATTTGGCGAGCCACTCGGATGCAACCGATCCATGCCATTCAAACAGGAGCTAAAGTAGGGACAGGCAAAGGAATTTCCCCATTCTTAACGTGGATCAGACTTCCAGGTTCAATATTCATTCAATTCCCAATCAGGAACATCTCCCGAAATCTTCGACGAGCTGTCTCAACTTTGACTGGAATTGCACTGGCTATCTGTGTTCTAGTCGCTGTTTTGGGATTTGTTGATGGAGCAGATTTTCTATTAGAGAGTGAACAGGAGGTCATAAAGGGGGATTCAGAGGGACGAGTGGATGTATTACTTAACAATTTGTATAACACATCACAATCACCTGTAATAAATATCACAGAGGATACTGATGTGAGATTAGCAGTTCCTATGATCCAAATACCAGTGATAATGCATGGAGAACACGAATCATATACCATAGTTTTAAGGTGCTTCAATTTTTCTAATCAGATATGGACTCCGGAAACCATAAGGGAAGTTGAACCATTAAATCTTTCGTCTGGGATAATCATTTCTCAGGAAGCTGCACGTGATTTAAAGGTTGATATAGGAGACGAAATCACACTTGAACACCCGTATCGAAAATCAAAATTGCAATATTCTAAAGAAAACACAACATTTCAAGTAGTTGGTATACAGAATAGTAAAATTCGTTTCTGGGCGTTTAGTGACATATCCAACGATCATATCTTCAATGTTACAGGATTAGTTAATGCAGTAATGATCCTTCCAAAACAAGGAATCACAGAGACTACAATCCAAAAGAATTTTTTCAATCTTCAAGGATATAGTGGCGTTCAATCAGTCGTAAAATTAGTCAAGGTGTATGAAGAGCTTATAGAGATGTTTAAATCTATCTTTGATGTTATCCAATATGTGGTATTGATCTTAGCTCTACTACTGGTATATAATACAACAACAGTGAATATTGATGAACGAACCCGAGAATTAGCAACGATGGCTGCCTTTGGTACCCCTATTCGAACCTCCTCGTTAGTTTTAATGATAGAGTCCATGATTTTAGGGATCTTGGGTACTATAACTGGTTATTTCCTATTCGGACCTTTTGTAGTTGATATTCTTGAAGCCCGTGTGGATCAAGCAATGAATGAAATCTGGTTGACATCTGTCCTCTATCCTGAGAGTATTGTTATCCTCCTTCTCATTGGAATTGTATTTGTCACATTAACTCCCATATTGTCAATTCGTAAGCTCATTAAAATGGATCTCCCCTCAGCTCTTCGAGTAGTTGAATAGAAAACAATTGAACTGAAAATTGAACTTCTTCATTGAGAAAAGTAGTCCAAGATGTAATTAAAACTAGAAAGAAAGGCGTCTGAGAATTGATCAGGTTGAAACCTCGACCACTGATCACCTTTAAGTTCATCACTAATGATTACCAGTGCTGCAGCTTTCACGTCACGAAATGATGCAATAGCAAAGGCGGCTGCTATCTCCATCTCAATAGCCATAACTTTATTCTGTCGTAACTTCTTAACTAAATTGAAAGTTTCTCTAAAAGGAGCATCGGTTGTGCAAATTTTCCCTTTGGTGAATGAAACTTCCCTCGACGAAAGAAAAGCCGATAAATCATCTATCATCTCTTTAGATGGTAAACTTGGAGAATTAGTTGGTAAATAATGATAACTTGTTCCTTCTAACCGAACTGCTTCAGTGACAACAATTCTGTCACCAATTGAAGCAGATTGAATAGCTCCTGCTAGACCAAGAAATATGAATTCCTTAATTCCTAAAGCAATTAATTCTTCTAAAAAAATACCAGTCGCTGGAGCTCCTATAAGTCCTTGGAAATGAATAATTGTGTCATTTATGCAATATAAATGTGTACCGTGATATAGCTTAGGTAGTTCCTTCACTTTTCCTCTCTTGATCTTTTGTGGAAGCTCAGGACGAGAAAAAGGGGAATAAATCAATTTCGATGGAATTGGATTAGTAGCTCGGTAAAATTTTATCTCATCAATGGGTTCAATGTACGATTTCAAGTTGTGATCATAAAATTCCATTGGAACATCCTTCAGGACAAAACTAAGGTAAGGAGAGGAATCAGCTATTTTTCAAAATCCTCAACAACTTCTTTTACTTCTTTGGAAGATTATCAGAAAAGCATATCTAATGTCTTTCAAAATAGCTCTCTTGGTGATTTCATGGAATTCAGGCAATTTGCCAAAACGGGTCACAATACTTCGATTTTAACTTTGGGTGGATGCGCATTAGGGTGGTTACACGAACAAGATCCTAAGACTGCTCAAGTAATAGCTGATAAAGCGATTGAGGATGCTATTACACGAGGAGTGAATATCATTGATGTAGCCCCTTCATATGGGGAAGCAGAGGTAAGACTTCATCCATGGATTCAAAAGATCAGGAAGAAAGTCTTCCTAGCAGAAAAAACTATGGAGAGAACTAAAGAGGGCGCTTTGACTGAGTTGCACCGGTCACTAGAACGATTAGGTGCTTCATATTTCGATTTATATCAATTTCATGCGGTTTCTACTATGGAGGAACTAGAGCAAATATTGGACAAAGATGGAGCCATGGAAGCTTTCAAAGAAGCTAAAGACACAGATCTCATAAAGAACATTGGGATCACGTGTCACAGCGATATGAGAATCGTGATGAAAGCTCTGAAATCTGATGAACATTTTGATACAATTTTAATACCTGTTTATGTTGCTGCAATGGCTCATCCTAACCCGTGTAACGATTTTCGACCTGTTCTAGATATAGCTCGGGAGAAAAACATTGGAGTAATTTCTATTAAAGCGATTTCACGAAGGAGATGGACTTTTGCAAAAAAATACGGGACGTGGTACCAACCTCTAGACGAACAATCTTGGATTGATGACGCTGTTGCTTACACTCTCTCTCAGGAAGGTGTTATTACTTATTCCTTACCTTGTGACCTTCGATTATGGCCATTAGTGTTTAATGCTGAAGAAAAATTTCAGAAGTTGGGAGTAAATCAACAAGAGGAGATTATCCAACATGCAAAATCAGCTAATTTTAAACCCTTATTTCCTGAGAAATAATTAGGTATGAATTACCGAACATTTTTATTAATTGATTTTTAATAAGAAATTGGATTAGCGAATACATTTTTGGCACTGTTATTGATTGCTAATAAAAGGAATTAACCATGGCACCTTCAATCATTAGTTATTTTGGTTTTAGTGTTTTTTTACTTGAATTAGTGGTTAGTGGTTTTGTATTTTTCAGACTTAGTCGAAGATGGAGAGAAACAAAAATCACTGTTGTGTCGTTGTTAGCAGGTTTTTATCTCCTATTCATTATTTTTGTAATGATTGAATTCTGGTTTTTTTTGTTGAATTTTAACGACCCAGTCGGCTTTTATTTAAAAGAAGGAAATTTTATTGTTTGGTTATTCCCATTTTTTGGCAGTGTGTCTGCTGGATTTTTCATGATATTTATTGATTATTTCGAAAATGAAAGGTTAAACCCAATTCATGGCTTTTTTTATGGGGTCTTCCTCGGTGCCTTTTTCCTGAACATCTTATATCAGATAATCGTTCCAGAAGTTTTTCCACTAACCACGATAGAGGCTACTACAGGTATCTTTTTATTTCTAAACTTTCTTCTATCAACGAACTTTCCTGCACCATATTTTGTCATTTTTGTGATCATTGTCACATTAGGAGCTCTAAGGAGGATTAAAATCTGTGTTGAAGATGATGCACAGAAAAAGCAGATAACGTTGATGCAATGGACGATTATTCTATACTATTTCATCACATTAGTTTTGGTTGTTGGAGCTTATCAACTAGAAGGTTTTTTAGATCCTAATATAGTCGTTGTTTTGAGACACATAGCTCCTCATATTAGCGTAATTTTCGGTGGAATAGCGATTTTCCAAGCATATGTAAACGCACCTGTGGGTTTCCTGCAATTCCAAAATATTGAGAAGGTCTTTGTTATTAATAGATCAGGTTTGTTATTATTCTCTTATGATTTTGCTGTGCCTAAAACAGATAAAACATCGAGTGAGAAAGATTTATTATTATCGGGAGGAGTTCATGCAATTTTAAACCTATTTACCGAAATGATCCACACAGAAAACATAAGAATGATTCAATTCCTTGATCGAAAAATTATGCTTTCTCAGAACGAAAATTTCATTGTCTTTCTATTAGTCGATCGAGTTTCAAGCTTTTTGTGGAGTGCATTGGATTCATTCAGTAGTATGTTTAACTTAAAATATGGCCTCGAGGATCAGGAATACGCTGTTGTTACGAAAAACGTTTTTGATGAAGCTGAAGTGTTGCTAAAGATCGCCTTTGGACGCCAATAAGCGTGGTAATTTTAACCTAAACGTTGATCCCAAACCTTTTCCTCTACTGTACGCAGTGAGAGTTCCTCCATGAGCCTCAGCAATATACCTTGATAAGAACAAACCAACACCTGTACCTTGGACGGTAAATTCAGTGGGTACAGATATAAATAGCTCAAATATCCTCTCTAGATTTTGGGAGTCTATCCCAGCCCCGTTATCAGAAATTTCGATAATTACATCATTAAATGTAATCTTGGAACTAACTGTTATTTTTCGGGTGTCTTTTGAAGTATGATTAATCGCATTTTGCAGTAGATTACCTAGTACTTGGATTAAACGGACAGGATCACCTTCAATTCTTATCTTAGCATCAGTGAAACACATTGAGGATTCTAATTGATCTTTTAGCATAACCTTGTAAGAGCCAAGGAATTCATCCATTAATTCATTCAGAATGATATCTTCGTTTTGAAGTTGAAAACCTCCTCTTTCAATATTCACAATATCTCTTACATCTGAAATCAATCTCTCAAGACGTTGTACATTCTTGTTAATATTTTGAAGGGGAACACGGAATTTTTCTTCTTGTTCCAATCCAACATCGTTGAAAAACGATTCAAGAAGCTCGGTATAACCACGAATGATCGTAGTTGGTGTCCGTAACTCATGTGCTGTCATTGACATGAAACTAGAACGTCGTTCTTCCAATTCTCGTTTAGTGGTAATATCTGAAATGACCACAAATGAACCCGTGATTTTTAATCCCTCCTTAAAAGCTCTCCCTGCAATCCTAGTGTTTATTTTCGTTCCATTTTTCCTAATGAATATTAGTTCATATTCATTTGAAGGAGTTTCGCCCAGAAAACTTTCATTAATTTTTCTTTCAAATATAGGAATTGATGAGGGATCTAAGAATTCTATGAGTAAATGATTCAGCATTTCATCCTCGCTGTACCCAATCATCTTTTCTAAGGCCGGATTGACTAATTTTATTGTCTTATTTAGATCAATTAAACAAATACCTTCAGTCATTGTTGTTATAAGAGTCTTATATTTTCGCTCACTTTCTTTTAGTGCTTCTTCTGCTTTTTTCCGTTCAGTTATGTCAATTAGGGTAATAAAATCAGCAGTTTTTCCTTCATACATAATTGTCTTGGAATAATTTTCTAGCCATTTTAGTTTTCCAGTTTTTGCTTTAACCCGATAGAAGGAGTGATAAATAACATTTGTTTCTCCTAATTGCTTCTTTCGTGCTTGTTCAAATACGAATGAACGATCTTCAGGATGAATAGCATTCGCAAATTCATCTGGGCCCCAATTAAGCAATTCTTCAGTTGAATATTCTAAAATCTCGGCAAGGGCATCATTGACATACTTAATTGACCAATCTTGCAGGATTACAATACCAAGAATACTCTGCTCTGCCAACAGCCGTAATCGTTCTTCAGCCTCCCTCATCGATTTCTCAATCTTCTTATACTCTGTGATGTTACGATAGGTAGTAATGACCCATTTAACTTCTCCCTTACTAAAGATAGGTGCTTTTTGGATTCGCGTGGAAATTTCCTTAGATCCAATTTGCTGAGTCTCTTCTGTTATAAGCAGTTCCTGTGAAGCAAAAACTTGTTGGTATTCATCTTGAATTTTGTCAGGTAAGAAAGAATAAACCTCAAACAGTGATCGACCGACAATATCTGATTCTAATTGTAAATCCGAGCTCCATTTCTTAAAAGCTTTATTTATGAAAAGGATTTCTAAGTTCTCGTTAACAATATGGATTGGTTCGACTATTGCATCAATTACTGCTTGATACTGGAGTCTTAATTCTTGTTGCCCTCCAAATGGAAAATTACGTTGCATTACATATACCAACTGTCAAAAAATCTTTTTTCTTAAAAAAAAAGTCAGATAGGATTAACTAGATCTATTGCTGAAATCACAATTTAATATTTCCAAATAAAAACCTATTATCTTTTGCTTCCAAAAAGGAAAATTATTTGTTTGATTTATAATTCTTTTTGAAATAATAATATGAATACACTACAAAACCTTGGTTTCACCCTATCCTATGATTATCTTAAACCCTCCCTATGTCATGATCTGGTAACCTTACTAGATAACTCAAATTTCACCCATTTGTTTATTCCCGAAAGATGGGGCCACGATGCCTTTACTCAAATAACAACGATGGCACATTATACTTCAGAGCTAATCATAGGAACTGGGATCGTCAATCTATTTTCTCGTACCCCAGCAACGTTAGCTCAAACAGCAGCTAGTATAGATGAATTAACAGAAGGCCGTTTTATTCTAGGATTAGGATTGAGTGGGCCCATTGTAATTCAAGACTGGCACGGACTAAATTTCTTTCAACCCTCTCCAATCCAACGTACTCGTGAATATTTAGACATCTTACGCTTGATATTTTCGGGTGAACGGGTAAACTACTCAGGAAAAATCTACTCCTTACAACGGTTTTCTTTAAGTGGTTTTGAACATCCTTTGAAAATTCCTTTATTTCTAGCATCCATGGGATCAAAAAATGTTCAAATAACAGGAGAACTAGCAGATGGCTGGTTTCCAATCTGGACATCCTTCACTGAAATCCCTAGCTCAAAAAAGGATTTAAAACAAGGATTAGAAAAGAGAAAACCAGCTATAAGACCTAAAGATGAATTTGAGATCGCAGCATATATTCTTACTTGCGCTTCAGATTCTGAAAAAGCGAAAAACCTTGTTCAAAGGAATCTCGCTTATTATATTGGTGGAATGGGGACTTTTTATTCTGAGATAGTGAAGAGATATGGTTTTGAGATTGAAGCTAATAAGATAAGAATGGCGTTCCAAGCAGGTGATCGAGAGAGCGCTGCTACATATGTTTCACAGGACATGCTTGATCGTATTGCCGTAGTAGGTTCCCCTGAATATGTTGTTGCACGATATGAGGAATTAAGACAACTTGGTACAAACATCCCTGTTGTAATGTTACCCCATAACTGTACTCCTGAATTAGCTATGGATACTATAAGCGCATTTCAGGAATGATCAGATAGACAAATGTCCCATCTTATTGCGTTCTAAAATTTTAAGATTAATTTCATCTCGTTTCTTTCTGAGTACAATAGACACCTTCCTGAGCTACAACTCCAACACAACCATTGCAGGAAATACACTCAGCAGTACCCCCAGTTCCCTTAAGCCATCTATTTGGAAGATCGGGTTCCCTAATTAATGGGCGACTTAAAGCTACAAAATCAGCACTTCCCTCAACTAAGATCTCCTCAATCACGTCTAGAGATCTTATTCCACCAACTTGAATTAAGGGAGTATTCCCAATTACTTTCTTGACTTCCTTTGCATATTGGCGATGATAGGCTTCTTTATCCTTAGAATTAATTCCAGTTCGACTTTCAGGGATATAAGAGGGTGAAAAACCAATTTCTTCTTTATTTCGTAATACCACAGCCCACATACAGCTACTAGTTTCAATTGCTGCGAAACCAATTTGTGAAAACTTTTTTGCAATTTTTAATGACTCATTTAGGTCTATTCCACCTTCTAAAAAGTCGTCTACATTCATTTTAATCAAAATTGGAAATTCATTCCCAACTAGTTCAACAGTTTTTTTGTAAATATCTTTAATAATTTTAATTCGTTTTATTGTGTTACCGCCATATTCATCTGTTCTTCTATTAGTGAATGGTGATAGGAATTCGCTTAATAGATATCCATGAGCTGCATGCAGTTGAACCGCATCGAATCCTGCTTCTTTTGCTCTCCATGCGGACCTTGCGAAAGATTCTATAATTTCTTCAATTTCTTCAACCGTCATTTCTCGTGGCATGTTACCCATCATTTGTTCAAGAACAGCAGAGGGAGCTATCGTGTTTTCCAACAAGGATTGAAATCCAGAATGAGCCAATTGCACAGCAACTTTACACATATCTCCATGCTCATGAACAGTTTTTGCAATTTTTCTTAATCCTGGAATCAAACTGTCATTATCAATTGCCAACTGATTATTATAACTCCGACCAGAAGAGTGAACATAAGTGAGTCCAGTTATAATCAACCCAACTCCTCCTTCAGCTAATGTTTTATATAGGTGTATTAATTCATCTGTAACACCACCATCTTCTATAGAGGCCATACACTCGAAAGTGCCTGATCTAACTATCCTGTTCTTGATAACTAATGAACCTAGTTTGTGGGACGTTGAAAAGTTATTTTTCGTTTTTCACACCTCCTGTATCTTTGTGAAGACATCATTATAACTAAATATGGAGGGTCCTCCTCCTGAATGAAGGAATAACACATTTTTATCTTTAGGGATGACTTCTGTTCTCACAAGATCAATCAAACCTGCCATGGCTTTCCCAGTATACACTGGATCCAAAAATACTCCTTCTAATCTCGCCAATAATTTTACAGCATCTATCATTTCTTGATTAGGGATGCCATAGCCCTCTCCAAAGTAGCCCTCCAATATCTTGATCAAATCCTCTCCAATCATTAAATTCAACCCCCTTACTTCATTAAAATTTTGAATGATTCTTTTTATTATTTTTCTTAATTTCTCTTTAGGTTCACCTTCGCTAATCCCTAAAATTTCTAATTCAGGATAATAGAGCTGTTTTCCGATTAACATACCTGATTGAGTTCCTCCACTACCCGTCGAATGAACGAAATAATTAAAATTTACTCCTGATTCTTTTGATTGTTCTGCAATTTCTGCTATACAATTTAAGTAACCAAACGCTCCGATATCAGTAGAACCACCTGTTGGGATAATATAAGGTTTCTTACCTATTTTTTTTAGTTTCTTTTCAATCCTATTCATCAGGTCTTTTCTATTAGCACTATCTTCAGCTCTATGAATTTTAACATCAAGAATCTGGTCCAAAAGAAGATTTCCTGTAATAAATTCCGGATCCCCTCCAGATAACACCAATTCACACTCAAAGCCTAATTTAGCTGAGCATGCCGCTGTTTGCAGGCAATGATTTGATTGTAAGGCTCCCTCTGTTACAATCACATCTGCCTTCTTTTCCTTAGCATCTGCCAATAAGAATTCTAGCTTTCGATTCTTATTTCCACCAAAAGCAACCCCTGTTAAATCGTCTCGTTTCATGAAGATCTTGGCTCCACCAAGATGTGCCGATAACCTTTTCAAGGGGACAATAGGGGTCGGTAATAAACATAGATGAATCCTTGGTATTGATTTGAGATTAAATTTTGTCATAATTACACGCAACAAATCGTACTCTTAAATTAATTATTGTAGTCAGAATTAAATTTCCTCATAGGAATTGTCGGCTTCAATACTTAATTATGCCAATTCTCTTTGGAAATTCATCAAATAACCAGATTATAACTTTGATAAGATACCCCCCGCCTTTAAAAACATACATTGTATGAGTTTTAAACAGACCGATTGATGAAACTACTAATTCATTTGGAGTAATTAAAGATGAGTATAAATTCCTCAGATACCGATCAATTAAACGGTTTGATCCAGTATCTGAACTACCATGGCCCAATTTTCATTAGACTAAACTCCTATTTAGAACCTCCTCTCCAACATCCTGTCTCTATAGCGGCAACACAAGACATTCCTTAAAATTGAGTCTATCCTCTCTCTTAATATGCGTTTCCTAGGTCAATGGGACTAAATTTCTCTCTTTGCTAGAAAACTGACACAATTTTGTTAATCCCCACTGTTTTGTTTTCTCAATAATCTCCTCAAATTTAAATCCGATAGCTTGGGGAGAATGGGCATCCGATCCAAGAGTAATTGGAATCTTTCTCCGAATTAATTCCTTTATAATATCTTCACTGGGATATATCTGCTTTGCTTTTCTTTTTAATCCCGAAGTATTGATTTCTACAGCCATTCCACTACTTTCAATCCGATCTAAAACATCTAATACTTTCTCCCAGATCACATCAGAATTCTGGGGGTGTAGACCATACTTTTTGGGAAGATCGAGGTGTCCTACAATATGGTAAAAGTCACTTTTCACCATTTTCAGAAGATTGTCATAATATTCTAAGAAAAAATTATCTACTCCTAATTCCCTTATCAGAGGTACAGCTTCTAATTCATCAACAGGTATCGCATCATGATTTTTCCATGGAATGGCATGGATGGATCCAATTATATAATCAAAATCATTTAGAAAAGGTGTCACCATCTCTCTATAACCATTAAATGCTTCTGGAAAAAAATCAACCTCCGAGGAAATTTTCACTTTTATTTGGTCTTTGTACTTGAATTTTAATTGTTTGATTTCGTCGATATAGCTAGGAAAATCGTTTAATCTCATTGCATAAATATGAAAGTGCTCTGGTAGTAATTCCATTGGAAAATGATCACTAATACCGATTTCCACTAAACCAAGCTGAATAGCTGACTTAATATAATCTTCAATGGTTCCAGTAGCGTGATTACAAAGATAGTTGTGCGTGTGATAGTCCCACAATTTCATGAATGAAAAACATTAGGACAGAATAAAGCATTTGTCGTTAAGACAATGATAATATACGATAAGACGAAATTTATGACACTGTAATTTCAAATTACTAAGCATGTTCTATTTTTGAAAAGTTGTAATTTTTTAAATTCCAGAAAACTTGATGTAAACCTGATTACCCTATTTGATCTATCCCTAGTTCTAAAGCTCGTTTAATTGTCCCAACGTCTAAAGGATCTTTTCCCTCCATTTTATTTTTCGCATGGTACGATTGGATGATTTTAACACCTTTTACATCAATAGATACGCGATTAGTTCCAGCCAGAATTTTCAAAGGAGATTCTACTCTTCCTGAAGCTGGTCCGTTTGTAACAAAGATTTTTCGGGCATCCATGATAATTAAACTTGGTTTGAATCCTAGGTTCAATTCAGCAACCTTAGCAGGAACGCGCCAACTCATGTGCATCCTCACTCGTTGTTTTCTTTCCATAAATCCAACGCCAAGTTTTAATGCTCCTGTATAATGAGCAATAAAATGGGTTTTTAAAACAAGGTAATAGGATTATTTTCTTGTGTGGGTCAAGAATCCGTTTGGGAAATTTCACAGATTTCAGATATTTCGCTCCCTTAGACTTGAGGTCAACACGTGTAAATTCAAAGTCTTGTTCTGTAATTACTGGAATGTCCAACTCATTTAAGACCTCACCCATCTGATTTCCAATTATTTCTTTTGTTTTAGCCCGAAGTGTTGAAGATTCGACAATTTCAACATTTTGGGTGTGTTTCATGATTAATCGTATTATAATTTCTAAAAATTCTGGATCTGTACTCGCTGGAAATGGATCTCCTGTGTTAAAGTTTGGCTTCAGAATAATTGAATCGTTCTGTGAAATGAAATTACTAAGGCCACCAAGAGGTTCCAACGCTTTTGTAATAGATTCTATTAAATGGATGTCAGGAGAATGTACTGCATCAGTAACTACGGTATTTCTGAATTCTTCTGTAATAACCAACTTAATCAATCCTAAGTTTCTACAATTATGCTCCCATTTTCTTGAATTTGAGAATTTACCCCTTTATAACCACCGTACACCCATCTTTTTCTCCAATATACGCTTTGGAAACCATTCCAATGAATAATCCTGTGCCAACAACTCCAGGAATCATACTAATTTTGTTGTTGAGTTCATTAGGATTGTTGATGATTCCAAAGTCAACATCTAAGATGAAATTACCGTTATCAGTAATCACAGGACCAGCTTTAGCTTTTGCCATCCGGAGTTTGGGCTTTCCACCAAGTTTCTTCATTTTATTTATTAATGGTACATGCCCTAAGGGAACTATCTCAACCGGGATACCTTTTTTCCAGTTTTCTCCCAAGAATTCTGATTTTTTTCGATAATCGGCAATTATGATTAACTCTTTTGAATTAGAAGCGATGATCTTTTCCTGAACTAAACACCCCCCACCTCCTTTAATTAGATTCAGTTCTTTATCTATTTCGTCAGCACCATCGATAGTAAGATCAATTAGCGGATGTTGATCTAAAGATACTAAATTCAACCCATTTTCAATAATCAACTGAGAAGACTGAAAAGAGGTGGGAATACACTTTAAATTCAGATTGAGAGATCTATCCATTTCTGCAATCTTTTTTACAGCATAGATAACTGTGGATCCACTCCCCACCCCCAGAATCATCTGTTCTCTAATGTTTTTTTCGACTGCTTCTTCCGCTGCGGCCTTTTTAGATGTTTCATGTAATTCATTGCTCATTAATAAACCTCAAATTCCTTTAAACGATTTTTTTAGTTTTACTCTTATTAGAATAAACACCGATAGAAATTAATCCCTAATGATCATTTTGTTATATTTTTTTGAGGATCTCTAAGCATATCAAGGGGATAAAGTAATCGCTTAATAAAATTAGGATCAGTTTTTTCTAATCGTGCTGGTCTGATCCCTAATAGATTTAATCTCTTAAGAAACAATTCTAAACGTTTCTTAAATGAAGGATAATTTTTATTATCTCGTAAAGTCCACCCAGTTTCAGCATGAGCAGAAAGACGTGGAAAAATCTGCCAATCCAAGCGATCAATTGAAGGAACCCACTCTGTCCACATCGGCGCTTCCAATCCAAGGACATTATTCTGAAATTCTTCTTCTAATTTTTCTGGTATAGGTTCAAAGGAATAAGCTTTCTTCAAAGGCGTCATAGTATACGGATAGTCTAAATAAGTGTAAAAAAATCGTGAAATTACAAATTGTCTCCCCTTTCGTAAATGGTCAAGGACTTTGTCGTCACCACGAAGCCAATGCTGACCAATCACTCCAGTTACTAAACTATCATCAAGAATATCATTCCAACAAATTGGTATTTTACCTTTGTCGATTAAATACGAAGCAACTCGATTGATAAAATATGTTTCTAGATCCTTCTCATTATTAAGCTTCTCTGTTGCTATCCTCTTTTGGCAGTCAGGACATTCTTTCCACCGAGATTTAGGAACCTCATCCCCACCTATGTGGATGAACTTAGAAGGAAATAAGTCCATTAGTTCATCTAGTACATCATTCAAAAATCGAAATACTCTCTCTTTTCCAGGACAGAAAACATCTTTTTTTATGCCAAACGTCGGTTGAACCTTAAAAGGCCCTCCTGTACAACTAAGCTCAGGAAAAGCAGCTAGTGCAGCCATTGAGTGTCCTGGCATGTCTATTTCAGGAATAACGTTGATAAAACGGTCATTTGCATAAGAAACAATTTCCTTGATCTCTTCTTGAGTATAATGCCCACTATGTGGAGTGGTATTCATTTTCTTTTTCTTTCTCAAAAAACTCCTCATCCCTCCTATTTGTGTCCTTTCTCTTTTTGAACCGATTTCAACTAAACGAGGATATTTTTTAATCTCAATCCTCCAGCCTTGATCTTCTGTAAGGTGCCAACGAAAAACATTCATTTTATGAAGTGCCATTACATCAAGAGTTCTTTTGACAATGTCTTTTCCCTGAAAGTGCCTCCCCTCGTCCAACATGAATCCACGCCAAGGAAAACGCGGATAATCTTCAATCTTAACGCATGGAATGTTCCAATCTATATCACTTACAAAGGATCGCTTTTCAATTTCAACAGGGAGAAGCTGTCGTAACGTCTGGACTCCATAAAAAAGGCCAACGGAATTGGGAGCTGAAATGTGGATGGAATCTTGAGTTGTAATTAGATGATAACCCTCTTTACCAAGATCTATTCCTCTGTCGATGTTTAGTATTATCACATTTGTTTGATGTTTATTAGATATTCCTACCTCTATCTGAGTATCAAAACCAGTTGGAGGAGTAATCAATCCCTTTAGATAATCACTGATGTTATCTAATTCTAAATCAGCTTGGATGATTGTATCGTCCTTAAGAATAAAGTTACCAGAATTCCCTTTAATTTTGACTGGTTCAGGAATGAGTGAAACTCGAGTTTTGGTCAAAATTGACACCAATTATCTTCCTATTTGTTTAGTTCAAAACAGTTAACGAGTTCTTTCTGCCAATCGGTCTTATCAATTAAGAGAGAAAGTAAACTTATCGTTTCGATTAAACTTTTAGAACACTCGAAATCCAAATCCTCTAATAAATCAGTAATTTCTTCCTCTGCATTCTGGATAATAGCTCTTGGGGAAGAGGAAAGTTGTGTTTTGAATTTTATAAGGAATTTTTCCAAACAATCCACAGAATTTAACTTTGCATTCATATGTTTTCCAAATAAAATTCCAATAGCTTCAATCATTTTTTTTTCTTCAGGGCAGGCTTCCTCTTCCTCCTCAGGTTTAACTATATAGAATACTTTAGCTGACCTCATGTAGAGAGTTTGAGTCTTAACTTTCTTCTCAGACGGAAAAACTCTTTTACCAGCCTGTATAACTAGTCCAGCTTCTTCAAGTCTTTTGAGATAACGATAAATGGTTTTATCAGACTTTTCTTCGCCAATAATCTTAAACGCTTCTTCTAGTTCTGTGACAGTCATAGGACCTTTATGAGTTCGTAAAAATTCAATGACAGGAGAAAGGTTTTTGTCTTTAAATAGTTGAATTATTTCATCATCAGTTATTTCTTTTAATAGGGGTTGAGAGTATGTTATTGCGTCTTTATATTGATTGACAACCATTTTTACCCACTAAATCCCTGATATTTTCGCCTGGGAGTTAATTGTTTCTATCAAAGGTGTAATGAATTTTGCCTAGACAATAACTTATTAATAGTTCTTAATCATATGAGAACATATTCTCGCATAAATGAGAAATATTAAAAATATATTATATTAATTCTAATGGAGTGATCAGTAATGAAAGTAGTTTACCGTAATTGGGAACCAAAGAAAGAGCTTGAAGAGCTTCAAGCCAAAATTTATAATGAAAATAATCCTAGTTCTCAACCCGTGACAGCTCAACAGATCATTGAGCGTTATCAACGTGAAAAAATTGATCCCAAAACAGTTAGATATGCTCTTGATGAAAGTGGCAGTCCACTGGCCTATATCCAAGCACGAGATTATGAATCTGCTGAGGAAATCCATATTGGTTATCCATGGGCGCTTCCAAACTGCCCGAAAGAAGTACAGGATAAATTATTTAATGAAATGCTGGATTATATTAAGCAAAGGAAAATTGCTGAAAAATATGCGATTCGAGCAAACGCTTCCGTTGATGACACGAAAGTGATGGAATTCTTCAAAGGAAAAGGTTTAGTTGAAAAAACCAAAGGATATCGTTATGAAATCGATGTAAATGAAGTAAACAAATCAGAATACACCGAAAGAGATTTTTCAACTCGATTAGCTACTTACGATGACGTTGGTTTACTTGTTGATCTAATCAAGGCAGATGGACGATATCTTGGTCAGTTTGGCTCCGATAAAGACATCACTGACTATTTTAAAGACCGAGTATTGAAAGATGCAGAGGAGAAGGGTAACAAAGCAGTTATGGTTTTTAAAGACGATACTCTTGTTATGGCCTCTGCTCCACTCGTTTTTAAAGCCCCAGGAGAGGATGAAGAACGACTTATCCTACGTTTTCATGCTTTTCGTCCTGAAAATGAACAAGCATACAAGCCTTTGATCATTAACATCGCAAAAGTATGCGTCACAAACAAGTACGGAACTGATAAACCACTTAGTGTCTTTATTGGTGAAAGGGACACTGAATTCTCTACAGTCTTAGAAAAATATAACCCCAACAAAGTGTTAACAGGAATTGGATTCGGATTAGACGAGTAAAATCCTTTTTTCCTTTTTTTTTCTTCATTTAACCTCTATTTTTAAAGGTTCTATTAATATTAATGAATCCGTAAACGTTTTAGTTTCATAATGTGCATTAGTGAAAAATTCTCTAGAATCTACGGAATTGGGGGTGCTTAAATATTGATTAGGTGTGTTTTCAGATCCTTTCGTGAGAGATAATTCGTTAACATTAAAAGAATAGAGATCTGAAATTGTTCTATTGTTGGTATTATCTTTCACGTCAATGTAGAATTGCCCTATCTCAGTGGCTTCTAAACATTCGATACTTCCAGAATAGTTCTGACCCAAGGGAGTCATTGATTGATTATGCCAATTAAGACTATCAAAACTATAGAATAACTTCACATCAAGTGAGGTTCCCTCTATTGTAGCCTCAATATCAATACTACTCCCAACATCGCAATCTAAGGAAGAAAAAGTAATCTCTGTAACATTCGGTTTATTTGGGAAATCTAAATCATAGGGAGTATCTAACGAAAACTCGTCCATTATCGTCTCATTATCCTTAATCACTTTAACTCTAATGTCTTTCCAGTTGATTTCAAGTTCTGTATGGTGGTAAAAACCACCCAATCTTTCATCACCAACATATAATGGAGCACCGCCACCTGCAGTAACAACCTGAGTCAGATTATGACTACCAATCTGATCATAGTGATACATATGGTCATGAGAACATATTATCGCGGTAACAGAGTAATTCTCACAGAGCTGTTGAAATTTGGCTCCAGATTCTTCATAGAAAAGTAGTCCTCGTTGAGTACCAACTGAAGGACCCCAATATGGAGGGACATCTGGAGAAGTTAGAGGTTTATGCATTAATATAAAGGTGTGAATAGATTGCCGTGGAGACGAAATGTCTTCCACTAACCATTCCCACTGATCCCCTTCTATTTCAACTTTCTGTAGTTCAGTATCTAATACTATGAAATGAATTGGCCCATAATCAAATGAAAAATAACGTTCTAATTTATCTGGACTTTTTGGTTGTACAACAACATCTGTAAAAGAACTTTCATTTGTGTTTTTAGGAGCATCATGGTTACCTATTGCATATATCCAAGGGATTTCATGAGTATAATTCTCAATTACATTAAAAAAAGCATCCCATTGCGATTGTAAGAACTGAAGATCTGTTTCTAGATATGTCTCATCATTTGGGATTAAATCGCCCAGTGCAAAAATTAGATCTGGTTGTGAATCATTCATGTTCTTTACAATATCTGTGAAAACATCGGGCTGTTCTGTTGTCATCATTTGTCCACGATTATCCCCATACATAGCAAGTTTCACAGGTGCACTAAATCCTGGTGCTGTCTTGAACGTATAGATCTTACTTGTAAAATTAGCAGTTTGGACTTGATAGTAATATGATTTATTAAAAATTAAATCTTCCAGTTTTATCTCATGTTTAATTACGTCAGTACCATTAAAAACAGAATTATCCATTAACTGATCCGTTCCGTAGCGTACAGTACTATTACCTGCTTCATTAGTCCACCAAGACACGTAGATGGAATTTTGGGTAACCATTGAAAGAAATGGACCACGTGTGATTTTTGTAGGTATGATTTCCTCTACAGGTTCTTCTACAGACAGGAGATTTGAGATGATAACAAGAAGAAAAACTCCTGAAATTAATGCACCAATAATTATGGGGATAATGATTAATTTACGATCCAATTTTAACACTCTATTTTAATTTATTCATTAAATTATCAATAGTCATTCATTATCAGACTTGATTATAAGTTTATTGACCTGTTTTTCTGAAAGAAGACATTCCATCAAAATCTAATACTGAGCATACTCCGAGGTTATACTCAGCCAGAATGGGATAGAAAACGCTATTAGATAGAAAAACGTGTTTGCTGCAAAGATCAGCAGCATATCAGAGGGCAAGAATGTTTCGATAAGACTTGGTACTATTATTTGAATACTTACTAACACTACGGAAATTATCAAGTAACCAATCAATCCGCGAGTAATTTTTGGTGCTGAGGGCGTCCTAATGACGTTTACCCATTTTAAAGCAGATTTTCTCTTGTATAAATTCCAACTGACATAAATTACCAGGATTAAACCACTTGTTAAGACCATTATACTAAGAAGAAAGTGCATTGTTAATAGGAGTTCATCTTGGAAGAAAGTACCTAACTCCCCACTCAACCGATAGGCATAATAGACTATTGCATAAAAGATCGAGAAAAGGATATTTCTTGTAAGTATATAGATCAATCCTGTAGCTAATCCAAATAAGAAAGTTGAAATGAACCAATAGAATGTCCCAAGATAATTAGTGCTCTGAATATATTCGGGCAAAAATAATAAGCAAAATCCTAAACTCGAGAGGATTACTGCGAAAAAGGGGGATAGACCACGATCCTCTAATAAAGGAATGATTGTTCTGCGATATAGTAGTTCAATATAGATAGGAAGTATAATAAACTGATAAGATAAAAATAATATCCGTACCATGGGATCTGACAAAAGATTGTAAGAATACATGAACCAAGGATGAACTAAATAAATGGTGGTGCCTAAGGATTCGAATACAAATGTTATTATGATCCTCAAAAAGATTACAACAAGGAATACTCCAATAACTATGACTAGACTTTTTGAATTTACATCTTCATATTTCGCATCTTGGACTTTTAAACGGGGAATGAAGATGAAATAAACAACAAAACAGATTGCAATCCCTATAATATTGGCGATTATCGCACTCATTATATTTTGATTGACGTTTACATTAGATTCGTATAAAATCCACTGGATAAAGGATAATGGCCAGCTGAATAAATTGAGAAGAAATATTCCTGCTGCAATAAGAACTGCTGGAGTGAAGAAATTCAAGTAACTGTCTTCAATCTCACTAATACTGAATTTTCTCATGTAGATCTCCAGCTTTTTATTTTCATTCATTATTTTGTTTCTGTTTCCATTCTAAAATATCTTTAATTGGTATTAAAACATGGGAACTAATATGGGTAACAGGAATAGTGGTATTTTTGAGTGTTTTTTCAATTTTCTGTAGAGCTTCTTGATAGATCGGGAGTGTTTCAGGTGTAAGAGTAAAAGTCCTAATAAAAGATTGACTGTGTTTATTTAGAGAATTTAGATCGATAATGTCACGTAAAACCTCAGTATATTTAATCATCCATTCCATAATATTTGAAGTGACTAAAGCTTCGGTTTTGATGGAATCAAATAAGGAATCCTTTATTGCTTGTTTTTCTTCTTCAGGTAATTTATTCAAATCGATCTCTTCTCGAAGCCAACCTCTCCTTTTTTCAATAATCTCGTAATTGAGGTAAAAATATCGGGTTTTTAATTTCTTTTTATCTCCTTCTCTTTCTTCCCATTTAACAATTCCCGCCTCATCCATCTTTCGCAGATGATGGCTAATTGTTGTTTTCCCTTTGTGAAGAAAATCACCTAATTGTTTTACTGTTAATTTCTGATAGATAGTTAAACAGATAAAGATAGCTAGTCGAGTTTCATCTTGGAGAACTTTGAATATTCTCAATGGAAGAGGACTCAACTGTGAACTCATCATAAATTCCTTCATATACGTCTCATTATTGTATCTTATTTTTTTCTATCATAATAGTGCACTAGCTTTTATATATACTTTGCGCTAAACTATAGCTTTATAAGGTTATAGTTCATAGCAAAACTACTCATCACAGGAATTCTCTGAAAAATAGAATGGGTTTACCATGCTGAATAACATCGATTTACTGAATATTATGTCCCCTTCTGCTCAAATAGTCTATCAAGTTTTACGAACACGGGAAAAGCTAACAACAGAGCAGATTGTATCGCAAACACGATATTCGATTCGGACTATTCGATATGCACTTCGTCATTTAATGAATGCTCGCTTGATCATTCAGATTCCAGATATAAGAGATGCACGTCGTTGTTATTACACTATTAGAGCTTAATAATTTTAGGGAATGAAGTTAATGATTGAAAAAAGATCCATACAAACTCTCCTTTTAGTTGTTATCTTAATTCTAATGACTCAAACAATATTGATTCAGATAAAATATGCATCTTCTTTGAGTCTGGACAATTATTATCATTTTTCTCAAAAGAACTCTCAAAAACTGATATTCAAGGAACTAGGACATCTTTATACTGGTGACTATAGTTGGGATGTTCAAGTTGTAGATAATATCTGTTACATTGCTGATCAAGGGAATGGCCTCAAAATAATAGATGTTGAAGATCCATTAAATCCAATTGAAATTGGCCATTTCAAAGAGGGAATGGGAGGTCCACATGCAATCGTTACTGATGGTAAAACTCTTTACATGCCTGATTGGGTCGATGGATTAGAGATCCTCAATGTCACTGACCCAACAAATCCACAGAAGCTTGGTCAGTACAGAGATGAAGGACAATCATATGATGTGGCACTTAACGACGATCTGGCATATGTAGCACATGAAGAATGGGGATTGTTGATCTTAAATATTAGTGATACAACAAATCCTGTAAAATTAGGACAGTTTCATGATGGAGGGGCTATTCTAAGAGTTTTTTTTCATAATAACATTGTTTATGCGAGTGACCTGCAAGAAGGCCTTGAACTGATCAATGTAAGTGATGCCACACATCCTAATAAGATTATAACATTTGAGGAATATACAGGAGTCGAAACTATCATTAATAATATCGCTTATGCAGGAACTAGTGATGGTGATGGAGTAATTCTCAATTTCACTGATATTTACAACCCTAGAGAGATCAGTCGTCTATCTGGTTATGAATATATCAGCAAAATACTAATTATTGATAATATTTGTTATTTGGCAGCAATGAGTGATGGTATAATAGTTATAGACATTGAGAACAAAATGAATCCTAAGGAGATGGGCCGTTTTACTAATGATGAACCATGTATGGGTATTTTTGTATTAGATGATCTTATTTATGCTACATTTCGTAATGAGGGACTAATAATTCTCCAAATGATTTCCAATATAAAGTCAACGATCACCACATCATCTACGGATTCCTTAATATCTTCAACTACTCCTGGTATTCATTTATCTCTTTTGATCACCATTCTATTTGTATTAATACTAATAAGAAAAACTGAACAGCGAGATAGGAGATAATGAGGAGAATTGAGGGTAGGATTACTTAAAAAATTAGTGATAGTATGCTTGGTAACTGTCCTTCTTCTAAATATCCACATCAATAAAGGTATTTCTCGTGTTAATAGTCGTGAGTTAATCCTTCAAAAGTTGGGGCAGTTTAACGATGCAGGAAAAGTTGTAACTCTACAAATTGTTGAAAACATTGCCTATGTTGCTGAATATTTTTGATGTCACTAATCCTTCTAGTCCAACTTTGTTGGAAGTCTATGGAGATGGGACTTCGGGTGTTTTTGCTATCGATAATCGTGTTTATTTAATGCAGCCTAATGGTGATGTTGTCATTTTGGAGATTGAGCATGAAAATTCAAGTTACTCTTCAATTCCATTTCTTTCTAACTTCGAAATTCTTGTTTTTATTCTTTTTTTAAACCTCTATTATGGCTAATAAACGTCGAAAATAATTATTTTGGTGAAAAGTTATACAGTTTAGTAAAAGAATTAAAGTTATAATTATTATATGTATTATAATTGTTATTCCTGCAGCCATCGGTGTTATTTTTATTTCTCAACAACCAGGACTGAACGTAGGGTATGATATATTTGTACAAGGAGACTATGCGTTTGTTACAAACAATGATGGTGTGAAAATTATTGATGTTAGTGAACCTAATAATTCCTATAAAGCAGGAATAATCTCTACTAGTGACGGTGCATTTGGCGTAACAGTAAAGGACGATCTCGCATATATTGCAAGCGATAGCAATGGTTTTATTATTGCTAATATAAGTGATCCAGAAAATCCTTTGATTATAGATCAATATAGTGATGGTGGAAGTGTAAATTCTGTATGTACTAATGGTTCTTATGCGTATGTAACTGAATATCCTCGAGGTATGGAAATATTTGATATTTCTACCCCTGATGATATTATTAAAGTCACAGAATATGATGATGGAGGAGAATTTCGTGATGTTGCGATAAAGAATAACTTCATCTACCTTCCAGATTCAGGTAGGGGCCTAAAAGTAATTAATGTAACAGATGCATCCTCCCCTAAATTAGTATCGACTTCTCTATTAACACATGGTGCGATTGATGTTTATATTCATAACGATCTGCTTTTCTTAGGATGTCATGGACATGGAGTCAATATTTTTGATATTTCCACTCCCCATTCACCTGTACTGTTGGGGGAGTTTAATAAGCTGGAAGGGGAAGCTTATGGTGTTACTGGGAATTCTACTCATCTTTATGTCGCTGATCTTCAACAAGGAGTCTATCTATTAGATATCTCGAATCCAGCACAGCCAAATGAAATTGTATCCTATAATAACGCACATCCACATGATATTTTTTATGATGGAGAATATGTATATCTTGCTGATCAAGATAGAGAGCTCTTCATTTTTGAAACTGATTTGACTTTGATCTATAGAGGTGATTTATCACTAGTTTCTCAATTAAATACTATTCCGAGTTTTGAAATCATTCTGGTAATTCCTTGTATGATTATACTAGCAATAATCAGTAGAAAAGGCTTCATTAGATTTAACAAAAATAAATAATATGATAAAACTGTTAACCATTGGTATATAGGAACCGAGGAGTATAAAATAAAGCATAGAAAGGTAGTTTGCCATGAAAATATCCATACTAAAGGTTACGATTACAGTAACAGTATTTCTTATCTTCCTTTATGTATCATTTGATATGGTTGGTGCAAATGAGGATCAGTTAATTCTGAACGAGATTGGTTCAATTCCTGGTGCACGGATTTGCGATTTAAAGGTCAAAGAGGACATTATATATGTATTAAAAGCAGATTATGGTTTAATAACATATAATATTAGTGATCCTACAACACCAGAGATGTTAGGCCGTTGCACCGATGACTATATCTTTGTTCACGCTTTAGTCATTGATGATGGATATGCCTATGTAGCTGATTATGAGGATGGGTTAGAAATTGTCAATATTACAGACCCTGCAGATCTTACTATCATTGGAGATTATTCTGCAAATCTAGGGGCCGGTTCAACTGATGTACATAAATCTGGAGATCTGGCATTTTTAGCATCACAAAGTATTGGTTTAGAAATAATTAATTGTTCTGATGTTTATAATCCTGTTAAAATCGGAAGTTATTATGATAATCACCGAGTAATTAGGGTTTATTCATTAGATGAGCAAGTTTTCATCTCCGAAGCAGGTAACGGTTTTAAAATACTTAATATCACTGATAACGAATTTACAGAAATTTTTCATTTTCAGGAAACAGTTAGTTATCAGGACTTTCTAGTCCTCAATAATCTGCTGTATACAACAACTGAATATGGAATATTGATTTTTGACATCAGTGATCTTTCAAATATTGTTAAGGTCGGAGAGAAGGATATTGGTGTTTCTTATGGAACCGTAATTATACAACAGGGTAATCAGTTTTTCAATAAATTGAGGATCAATATCTAGCATCTGTTTTAATAAAAAAGGTGCTTTCTTTACTTTCTTAGGTTCTCGAAGTTCTCGTGCTATTACAGCCATTTTTTCATCGGAGATTGACTTATAATAATGCACTAAGGCATAAAGAACAGTTCTCGATGACCTTTTCTCTTTATTTTCAAAAAATTCGCTAAAATCGCTTAGATCTTCAACTCTAGCATCTTTGGCGCTTTGAATTCCCTTTGTTTCCGTGAGATATTTTTCAAAATAGCTTAAAAATCCTTGATACCGATCTATAACGTATTTTTTCTTTCAGATCTCTTTAAATAATTGGAAAATTGAATATTTTTCATTTTTTTCATAGAAATCCTTTTTCAATCGCGTTAATTCAATATTAAAAGTTTATTTCAAGATATCTCTAATAGTTTTCTTTC
This sequence comes from Candidatus Hodarchaeota archaeon, assembly GCA_016840285.1. The sequence continues at coordinate 31,550 of JAEOSR010000014.1, forward strand.
AAAGTGTTTTTATGACCCCGAGATTTAGTCTTAAATATCTTTTTTTTGGCGCTATGGTAACCTTTATAAGGGGGAATTTTCTGTTGATGAAGTGTTGATGATTTGTTGACGAGTTGATGATAGAAATGGAGAATGATAATTTTGTTGTATGAAACAATAAGAACATTCACTTATGAAGATCCAGTCTTTTTGTCAATAATTGATGATAGCGGCGGATGTTTATTTTCAAAAGCATTTGATGAAGAGAAAAAATGGAACGATCAACTACTTGGATTTTTTTTATCTGCAATCAACAAGTTCTGTCATAATTTATTTGATGGAACCATAGATTGTATAACAATCGGACCTTACTTACTCCTATTCAAACCCCAAGGAACCTTTTTTTGTTGCTACATATTCAAAGGTAAGGAAGATTTGGCTCATAAGAGATTTGATTCTTTTGTGGAAACAATAGCGGAGTCATCACGCATTTGGAAGGCTTTAAGTGCATTTAACAAGAGTGGGAACCTATTATCAAACACAGTGAAAATAACTTTAGATTTAATCGCGTCAGAAATCTTTTGTTAAAAAAAAACCCTGGAGGTGTATAGATAAAATGAGTATAAGAATTTCTGAAAAAACTTTTCAAAAAATCGTGTATTGTGGAATAATATTATTTTTCCTAGTGCAACCACTACAAGTATATGCTGAAGAACTTGTTTTTGAACCCAGTCGTCAAGATGTAGAGAATATTAAGATCAAAACTGACTTTAAAGTGGCCCGTCTCCTTGATTTAGGCAGCGTTAAGATTAAAGCAGCCTCCGAAGGAAATAATCTCCAAAAGATTGACAGCACTAAGACTAAGGCTGCTTCCGAGGGAGCTCGTCTATATGATGCAGACAGAGTGAGGATCAAAGCTGCCTCTGAGGAGGGTAGAGTCCAAGCGATGGATAGCGCGAAGAATAAAGCAGCTCCCGAGGGAAGTAAACTTCGAAAGATTGACAGAACGAAGACTAAAGCTGTTTCTGAGGGAGCTCGCCTGCAGGATGTTAACCGAGCCAAGACTAAAGCAGCTTTTGAGGAAGGTAAACTCCAAGCAATGGATAGTGCCAAGATCAAAGCAGCTTCCGAGGAAGGTAAACTCCAAGAGGCGGACAGTGCATATACCAAAGCTGCCTCCGAGGAAGGTCGAGTCCAGGCAATGGATAACGCTAAAACTAAAGCAGCTTCCGAGGGAGCACGCTTACAGAATGTAGACAACGCGAAGATCAAAGCAGCTTCCGAGGAAGGTAAACTCCAAGAAGCGGACAGTGCATATACCAAAGCTGCCTCTGAGGAAGGTCGAGTCCAAGCGATGGATAGCGCGAAGACCAAAGCAGCTTCCGAGGGAGCACGCTTACAAGATGTAGATAGCGCCAAGATCAAAGCAGCTTCCGAGGAAGGTAAACTCCAAGAGGCAGACAGTGCATATACCAAAGCAGCTTCCGAGGAAGGTAGAGTTCAAGCGATGGATAGCGCAAAAACCAAAGCAGCTTCTGAGTCAGGTAGAGTCCAAACGATAGATGGTGGCAAGATCAAAGCAGCCTCTAACGGAGGTCGAGTCCAAGCAATGGACATCGCAAAAACCAAAGCTGCCTCTGAGGAAGGCCGAGTCCAAGCAATGGATAACGTCAAGACCAAGGCAGACTCCAATAAAGCTTACCTCCAGGATGTAGACAGCGCGAAGACAAAGGCTGTTTCTAAAGAAAATGAACTACAAGAAATTAGAAATGAGGTGGTAGATGAATCAGAAAAGGATTTAAATGCCTATAAACAGGTAGAGGTGAAGATGGAGAAAAAGATGAAGAAGATGGAGACATCTCTTCACTTTTTCCTCATTTTCGTTTGTTTTCTTTTGATTAAAGTAAGGAAAAGCTGAAGTTAGTTACCACCAAAAAAAGATTCGATAAATGTGTCCGAGAATTGCCTTTTTTGTAACTCTTCAGTTAATTTTTTTTCTTTTATCTCAGATTTACTGTATGTAGTGCACGAATAAATAATTCTCCATCCGATGTTAAACGATACTTATTATGGTTTGGTTTAAGAATCAAGACTGCATTGATTAATTTAGAAAGATGATTAGATAGTGCTGTTTTTTTTAATCCAGTTTGCTGATAATAATAATTTAGCTTTTCAAGTTTTGAATCTAAAAGACTCTAAAGAAGCGCAATTAAACCAAGTACACCCCTATGGGACATATTGTATTCTCTGTAATGGAGAATTTTTATCATATAAACCTGGTATGAGAAAAGAAACATTAGATTTATTGAAAGCAAAACAATGAGATTTCAAATTATGTTTAATCCACTACTTCTCTTGTATAAAACTTATTACCACTATCAGAGAATTTTACAAGAACTTGAGAGGAATAAAAGAATAATCAGGACCAGTTTCAAGATTCATAGGCTATTGCTTGAATATCAGTTATAGGTGCCCCGATTGGTTGGATTTTTGGTTTATATATGAAATGTACACTAAAAGAGATTAATAACGACCCGATTATGCAAACTATGCTGGCAGAGAATATCCCTGCAGATAATCCGAACTTTTCAATAATGATTCCTGCTAAAGGAACAACAGGGATCCCAATAAGAGAAAAAATTGTTGGCATTAGGGAATAAACAGAATTTCGGTTTTCTGAAGGTACAAGGTCGATCATTATTCGTTGAATTAATGTCTGTGCGATATTAAATACAGTACCAACTACTGTCCAGAGGAAGAAAAACGTAAGAACAATTCCAAGTAGATTAAATTCATTTGTAGGAGGCATTAACAGAGTTAATAGTATGAAAGGAGGGAAAAATGAAATTGTACTTAAGAAAAGAAAAACGGGGAGTCTTTTATTTGAGATTCGCTTGTTTAAGTTTGCTATATAGAATGAAAGCGGGATTCCAGCCAGAAAGAGGGAAGTTCGCAGTAAACCAGCAAACGCATCTGTTCCTGTATAACCAAAATATAGCGGAAATAATACCAAACCACCCCAAATCATCCATGTGACGTTGAAGATGGCATTTCCTACGAGAAAAAGGAAAGCAGCTTTACTTGAAAATAGAAATTTTATACCACCCTTTAGATACATGAAATAATTTGAGACTTTTGATGATTTTAACTCTGAAGACTTAATGGGGGTTTCACTGTCTATTTTGATGTCTCTCAAGTACACCAGTATGAGGAAGATAATGATGATCGTTAATCCAAATTGGATAGTAAATACAATTCGACGAGAAATTAGAGTTGCAATTGTTCCTCCTATTAGGAATGAGGCTGCTAGTGCGAAATTGTTAAGAGAATTAACTCGAGATGTTGAAAAACCATAAATCTTCCTGTCAGGATCAGCTTCACCTACTGCCACGCGATAATTATTATCTACCCATGTAGCAAAAGCTCCTGATGATTGAGCATTACCGAATCCATTAATAACAGCAATTAATGCAAAATCAAGCATTGTCTGAGCGGTAATCAAAAAGAGAAAAGATATCCCATAAAAAATAAAAGCAATCGCCAAGACCCAGCGTTGCCCGATCCAATCCCCTAAAGAACCAGAAGGATAATCAAATAATAATTGAGTAGCTAACATGATGCTAGTACATACTGCGGTCAAGCCAAATCCTATATGATCAATACTAAATAGAACGTAAAACGTACTAGACAAACTACCCAGAAATGAAATTATCACACTAAGATACAAGAAAGTTCTCATATAATATTGAGCTTGAATAGGTAATTCTTGAGTCCCTAAAATCCTACTTAGAAACATAACAGGTTTTAGTCATATTGTTCTTTTTTTATGGATATGTGATGTGGCAATAGTTGCTGCCAGTACGGAAATATATAAAAGCAAAACATGTTATCTTATTTGAAAACTTCTAAATTCTTAGTAATTTTTTTAATTGGTCATTAATATAACTGAAAGAAGTCCTCTAAACATCATCCTTGGTTTATTCCAAAGATATTTCTATTCTACTGGTGCTAAAAATGATCAAAGGAGTTGACGTAGTATTTATACATGTGAAGAATCCAAAATTGATGGCCAAATGGTATAATAAGACATTAAATTTAGATATCGCTCTTCAAACTAACAATTTACTTTGGCAGGAATTCAATTTTGCTTCCGATAACGATAAAACTCGATTTGCACTTGATTTTCCATGCGAAGAACCGATTGGACCAACTCAACAATCAATAATGATTTCTTTCAAAGTAGATGACATTAAGCTCGCTGTTGAGTAATTAGGAAAAAAAGGTGTGATCTTTGTCGGTGATCCAAAAATTGTAGCTGTAGGACCATCATTTTTTGCAACATTTATAGATCCTGAAGGTATTTACATTCAGTTGTCTCAGAAGAAGGTTTTTTAATCGTTACAACTTTTAGATTGTTATAAAAATTCGGAATCTATCCAGGAAATTATCTCATCACGAACTTTCCAGAATGCTTTCAATTTTTCAGTTTCCGTGCCTAATATTGAATTGGGATCGGGAAATCCTCTATGAATAGAATTTCTACCTCCTGGGAAAAAAGAACAATTTTCTTTGGCATAATTACAAACTGTCACAACTAGATCCAATTCCATTTCAAGAAAGAGGATAATATTTTTCGCAGAATGGTGTGAAATATCTATGCCTATTTCTTCCATTACAGTTATAGCATATGGATTCACTTGGGAAGATTTCGTTCCTGCACTAAATACTTCATATTTATCGCTAGCTCGACTCCTTAAGTAGGCCTCGGTCATTTGATTTCTAGCTAAATTATGAGTACAGAGAAAAAGAATGCTCGTTTTCTTACCAGGCTCCATGATACACACTAAGTATACTTTGATTACCTAATTAAGGTTAGGAATGGGTATTCGGAAGCTCCCTAAGTGATGTCTCTTGGCACTATGTATCTCAATCTCTTCCACAGTGAGAATTTTATTGCTAGAGATTGTAAGCACATTAAATGTGTTCCTCTTCTCTGATCTGATTTTTTTTGATGAAAATGTTCCTGCATTGATAAAAACACTCTCTTCCACCTGCAAAGCTCCAGCTGAATGGCCTAAACCCGATAGGATTATTGGGATCTTGTGTTGAGTTAAAAATTCAAGCACATCACCAGCATCTTTTATTGTCCGTTCGAATGCTGTTTGAGGTACAGGCATACAGGAGTGATGCATTAACATGATAAAGATTCGATTATCCCTGAACTTACTGAAATCATTTTCCAATAACTTCAAATTGTGTCTACCGATAAGTCCATTCTGTTCAGGACCAGTATTAATACCAAAAACATGAATAAAATTTTCATCATATATTGGATTCAAAGATCCTACGGTTTTATACCAAAGTTTTTTACCAAATGGTTGAAGATCTCGGGTACCAGGTACTAAAACGATTGGTTGATTCTTCGCTTTTAATGAATCTAGAAATTGTTTTGCCATATTATAGTCTTCTTCATAGGAATCATTGGTTAATCCACCACAAGAAATGATAACTGACGGTTTTTCTTCAAGAACCATCTCAATTCCCCTGTTGAAAACATTTCGTCGGAAATCTTTTCCTTCTGTGAAATGAGTACAGCCCATATGACAAATCTTTGTAAGAAAATGATCAGAAAGCTGGGGTAAAGAGTGAGAAGCCAGAATTCCAGTTTTTAAAGGATAAATTGAAGTCATTGGCTTTTGAAAAATAGAATACCGATCAATACCATGAAATTGGACTTGTATTCGCTGATTTGAAATATCCAGAGATAAATACACATGACCTGCTTTCCCTCTTGTCTTATGACTAGAAAAGGTACCATTGTTAATTAATAACATTCTTCTCTTCCCATTAGAAATGTTAAAGCAATTGGGAAAATGGCGATGCCCCACGATAACAATATCGACCCCAGCATCCCATAATACAGGGAGAACATCGCCAGCATCCCGAATCATGCTTCGTTCGCGTCCTGTATTGGGAATCGGTAATAGGTGATGATGAAAAGCTAGAACCTTTACTACTTCATCAGGATAAGATGAAAATCTTGCGAAAATCTCATCTCGTCCTCGTGATCCTATACGTCCACTATTTGCATCGGGTTCAACTGAGTCTATCCCAAGAATGACTACGTTCCCTCCGTTTTTTGTAGTATCAATAAAGAAATGTCGTAAGCCGTATAAATCGCGCCAAATTTCCCTACCAATATTCCTAAAGTCATGATTTCCTGGGATATAATGGATGGTTGGTGTTTCTACCCCATACGTAGCGAATGTACCTTTAATCAATGCATTCGCATAATTGTAATCCTCAAAAGTTCCTTGGTCAGTAATATCCCCTACATTCAATAGAATTATTTCAGGATTCCTTTGTATCTCCTGGGCAATACTCATAATCCCATTTGTGAATGCCTCTTCATGGAAATAACCAGAAAATTTACTAATATGGAGATCGGAAAAAACAATAATTTTAGTATGATAATTCATCATTCTCTATTCCTGAATATCATTCTTAACAATTAGTATCATTTAAGAATTTTTTTACATGCTCGAATTACATACATTTTTTCTGTTTTGTATATTTATTACAAAGATGTTCAAATAAATTCTTAATAAGAAGTGAGATTTACAATAAAACACTTAATCAAATGTTGTAGATAATTACCCCTCATTTACAAGTTTGTAGAGACCTAATTTAAGTTTGGATCGTGATAAGAATGTCGATTATTGGAAAACAAAGCAAAAAAAATTCTTATGTTAAAGTGATAGCTATATTTGTTTTTTTAGTATTTATGCTACTGACCCTTGGTTCAGGATCAATAATTCAACCAGTCATACTTCAAAATAAGATCAGTAACTCATCAGAACTGGGTCAAATTGATCGAGTTGACCTGATGCCAAATCTTCCTGAACCATTTCATATGAGAGATTGGAAGCAGGTCGCTCAAGATTACGATACTTTCGTTTTCAACTTTAGTAAGACAGGGGACTATCTACCATTAATTAGCTGGGATTACAGTTATTTTAATTTTGACAGAGAGACTTTCAGCATACCTGCATATGTTGGTGGAGCGGGCGCTGAGGCAATTAACTGTATGGCTGCAGTACTGAGCGCAACGCTTGTGGGTATCAATAAGAGTAACCAAAATGGTTACAACTGGGTTGAAATGTGTGAAAATTGGTATAATATTGATACTGAGCAATTTATTTACCTAAATGGAAAACACACTAGAACAGGAAGTTTTTGGTATGATCTCCTCCCAAATTTATTATTTTATCAACTAGCTTATTACTATCCAGAGACAGGGGATTTTCAAAATGAAATCCGAATGGTCGCAGATCAGTGGTATGATGCTTGTGTTGAAATGGGGGGTAAAACAGATCCCTGGAGGATCCCTGATTTTTATTACACCTCTTTCAACTTCGATAGAATGGCTCCAGTGTATAATGGGAATTGGAGAGAACCAGAAGGGGCGGCAGCTGTTGCTTGGTTGGAATATATGGCCTATCGTATCGATGGAGATCCCAAATATCTAACAGCAGCTAAGTGGTGTGTACAATACTTGTGTAAACTAGCTCTTAATCCTCTCTATGAGATTTTACTCCCGTATGGTGCCTATATCGCCACACGTATGAACGCGGAACTCGGTAGAGCTTACGATATTGATAAAATCATCAATTGGTGCTTTGGGCCAGGGGATCCACGAGTTCGATCTGGATGGGGTGTCATTACAGAGAACTGGGGGGGATACGACTGTCATGGTTTGCATGGGAGTATAACAGACGGGGGTGGGTATGCTTTTTCGATGGGAACCTATGAGAATGTTGGTTGTTTAGTACCTATTGTCCGATATGATGACCGTTATGCTCGTGCTATTGGTAAATATGTCCTCAATGCTGCTAATGCTGCACGACTCTTTTTCGGGAATAGCCTTGATGCTGATCACCAAGATGAAGAGGACTGGATCGGAGTATACGACCCAGATTACTGTATAGGATATGAAGCACTCCGTAAAACATGGAACGATGTTAGCCCCTTCGCTACAGGCGATGCAGCTAGAAACGGATGGGCAGAAACCAATCTAGGACTATACGGAGGTTCTCATGTGGGTATTTTCGGGGGAATTATTGCTCCTACAAATGATGAGAAAATTCTCCAATTGGACTGTCTTAAGACTGATTATTATCACGATGAGGCTTATCCTACCTATCTTTATTACAATCCGTATGAAGTTACTAAGACTGTAGAAATTGACGTGGGTCCAGATACGAGGAGCCTTTATGACACTGTAACTGAAAGCTTTTTGGTAACAAACGTTTCAGGTATAACATCCTTCCAACTTCCTTCAGATTCAGCCGCAGTGGTAGTTCACACCCCTGTTGATGGAAAAATAACCTATGAAGAAACTAGAACACTTATCAATAATGTAACGGTCGATTATGAACCAGTTATAGACGTAGATGTTAGTACATGGCCTCCTGAGACAACGACCCACACGAAAACTTCGGAAACTTCAACAAGTATGACAACAAAACCTACATCAGGAACAAAAACAAGCCCATATCCCAGTGTAGCGATTATTTTTATCGGTTTTGGGACACTAGTATATTTCTTCCGTAAGAAAAAATAATCCTAATCAATATCTTAGATAATTATCTTCAAATCTTTGAGTATCATTTAAAACATAGAAATGAATTCTGGGGATTATGTCACTCGAATCAATAATTGACACTTTTAGACTTATAATTTACTTCATACTGACCATAAGTGTCCTTGTGGTATCATTCTTCCCTGAAGGATGGCTTCTCTATTATTATTTGACAGTAAACCCAGAGCTTCTACACTGCTTACTAGCTCCTTTATATTTCTTTATCGCGTATTGTATCACAGTCATATTTTATGGAGTAATTCACTCCCAAGTAGTTGTTAGACTAACATTACCACAACTAAAACCAGGGAATTATCCCCATCACTCAAGTAAAGGAAGATTAATAGCTATTCGACTTACAGCTGATGGAATTTTTAAATCGATGTTGAAAGTGTTCACTTTTCTTCCTTTCATTTGGGGTGTAGTCCTTTTTCCTTATTTAATGCGATTATATGGATTAAAATGTGGTAAAAATGTCCATATCGCGACAAACACATGGATTGATTGCAATGTAGAAATAGGTGATAATACATTCATAGGGTGGAATTCAGCTCTCGCAGGCCATGCGAATGAAAATAGGCAGTTTGTAATTGAACCACTAAAGATTGGTAAAAATTGTACTATTGGATCTTATTGTGTTATCGCACCAGGTGTAGAGGTTGGAGATAACACGCTTCTAGGAATTATGAGTGGATGGAAGAAGGGAACTAAAGTCCCTCCCAATGGTGTATGGGTGGGAGCTCCAGCCAAATTAATAAAAGAAAGAAACTTGAAAAACAAGGATGCAAGTTGATTGACAAAAAATATCTGTGGGATAATGATTGGAGAATCAGATTCAGAAGAAAAAGCGAGAAAACAAACAAAAGCCATGAAGAACTGTCCCTATCTAATTTCTGGATGATATAGTACAAACACCTTTCATTATGTTTTTATTGTACCAGAGGAGAAAAAATAGTGGTTGGAATACCCAGCAATGAAACCAGAAGTTATTGGTGCTGAAAATATCAAGTTAGAAATAATGACAAATATGGTAAAACCTGATAAATTTGAATTATTCCTTCCAAGAGAAAAGACTGAGACGAGTCCTTCTGGATCTAGTTGTGAAAATTGCCCTATGAGATCAGAAAATCATTGCACTGGATGTCCAGCTACAATTTATTTTGAAGAGAGTGAGTAAAATAAATGTAATAGATCAACTAATAGAATAAGGGATGTAGCTGAAAAGGTAAAACTCTTAAAGTTTGAAAGTTCTGAATAGGTAATCTCAAATGAATTTAACAACTAATCCTTCATTATTGTGTGTATTTCGATGATTGGTCTAGAGATAACGAGTAAAGAGAGTGGTCTTCCTCTATTTGCATATGAATTTAGACCAGATACTCTCTTTACTGATAGTGATATCAGGGGCGGATTGATTACTGCTATTATGCGTGTAATGGGTGAAACATTCGGTCAACAAGAGACGAGAATTGTCAATTATGGTAACTATAATGCTATACTTGCCGAGGGGAAGTTCGTATATGGCATATTATTTACTTTTCAAACTGGGCCGATCTTTGAGAAATTCATAGCAAAAGTAGTAGAGGATTTCGAACAACAGTTTTCCTCAAAACTAGAAAATTTGGCCTCACCAAACGGGGGAATTAATTCAGCTGATTTTGACTTTTCCAAGGAATTAGTTGAAGCCTATAATGCGTTACTTCATATAGATGAAACAAAGCTAAGTAAATTGTTGGATAAAATTTATAGCTATCAAGACAGACTTTTTGATAATATGATCATTTTTTTACGTCCTGAAATGAGTCAACTCTATACCCATCTTGTAAGCGAAAGATTTAGCATTTTTAGTTCCGAGGTCTCAACAGCGATTAAGACGCTCTTGGATTTGTCCAACCGTACTTCTTTTCCCATCGAAAATTTCCATATAGCATTAACAACGAATTTTCATTGTTTAATGTTCAACATTTTCCCCTATACAGTTGTCATCTTTGTTGATGAAGATAATTTGAATACATCGCAATGGAGAATCAAGGAAATAATAAAGGCGTTTGTTGAGGGATAAAGGCAAGTAACGATGTCTTTTAAACATGAAGGATAACTGAAAATGATAAGAAATCGCCATGAAGTATTTATATTAGGCCATAAATTAGGCGAATTATCACGAGAGATTGAACTAGTGATAGAAACAGCGGAACGAGAACAAAAAAGCGAAAGACACCAAATTAAGGTCTTACGAGTATATGAGTCTTTAAGATACATATTAGATGAGTTGATACAGTTAGGGATTTCAGATGAAATACAGAAGGATATCACTGTATACATGAATAATCTTGCCAAATTATATAGTGAAATAAAAAATAAGATTGAGGAGGAGGAAGATCAAGGATTTGAAGATGAAATGATTGTCAGTAAACTAAAAAGGAAATTGAGAAGAAAAAATAAAGATCTGAAGTTGGAGGAGGTTAAAGAGTTTCATCAAAAAATAAAGATATGGAAAGATAGAATCACAGTTGAGTTATCACGATCATCAACGACAACTTAAAATAATTACCCATCTCCCAATTTAAGGAAGTAATAATCACATGAAAATAGCCCTCATTCAACAACACGCTACTAAAGATAAATCTGATAATATAAACCGAGGAATCGAAGCCTTAAAAGAAGCAGTATTAAATGATGCTGATTTAGTGGCTTTTCCTGAA